>JACQZM010000067.1 GCA_016213885.1 Candidatus Rifleibacteriota bacterium
GAGGAAGATCGTCTCGCCGACCGAGCTGGGCGGCAGGTCCAGGAGCTTCACCAGACCGGTCAGAGCCGCCTTGCGCTTGATCGACGACCGCTCCGGCTCGAACACCCATCCGTGGATCGGCACCTCCCAGGAGGCGCTGTCCGGGCCGAGCGAGGCGTTCGTCCTGAAGAACACCACCTCTTCGTTCACCTCGATCGACGCGGTCTCCCCGATCTCGTTGGCGATCCACATCCCCGCCCCGATCGCGACGACGAGCAGGAAGAGCCAGCCCATCAAGACCCTCCTCTCTGGCCTGGCCGGGTCCGGACTCTCCGACGGCATGCCGCCATTGTAGCGGATCGGACTCGCGATGGCCAGGCATCGTCGGTTGCGGACCGGGCCCGTGATATACTTGGCGACTCCGCCGGCCCGGGCAACCGTCCCGGCACCTTCCACCGATACGACCCGAGGTCCAGCCGATGAGCCGCCTTGAAGACGCTCCGCTGATCGAGGTGACGACCAGCCGCTACCTGAACTACGCCCTCTCGGTGATCACGAGCCGGGCGCTCCCGGACATCAGGGACGGGCTGAAACCGGTGCAACGCCGGATCCTCTACGCCATGTTCCACGACCTCCACCTCGGTCCCGACTCCCGTTACAAGAAGAGCGCCAAGATCGTCGGCGAGGTCATGGGCAACTACCACCCCCACGGCGATCAGTCGATCTACGACGCCATGGTCCGGATGGCCCAGGAGTTCAGCATGCGGTACACCCTCGTGGACGGCCAGGGCAACTTCGGCAGCCTCGACGGGGACCCACCGGCGGCCATGCGCTACACGGAGGCCAAGCTGGCCCACCTGGCGCTGGAGCTCCTCGACGAACTGAAGCAGGAGACCGTGCCGTTCCACCCGACCTACGACGGCACCCGTCAGGAGCCGGACGTGCTCCCGGCCCAGGTGCCCAACCTGCTGATCAACGGCACCTCCGGCATCGCCGTCGGCATGGCCACCAGCATCCCCCCCCACAACTTGAGAGAGGTGGTGTCCGCCCTGGTGGCGCTCATCGACGACCCGGCTCTGGCCCCGGAGAAGCTCGAGACCTACATCCCGGGACCCGACTTCCCCACCGGCGGCCAGATCACCTCCTCGGCCCCCGAGATCGATCAGATCTACCGCACCGGCTCCGGGACGATCCGCCTCAGAGGCACCTGGAAGACCGAGCGGGACGGCCGCCGCACCTACCTGGTCATCACGTCGATCCCGTTCGGCCTCGAGAAGAGCCAGCTGGTGGAGCGGATCGGCGAGCTGATCTCGACGAAGCAGATTCCCCAGATCACCGACGTGCGCGACGAGTCCACCGAGGAGGTCCGGATCGTCTGCGAGCTCAAGGCGGGCTCGGCTCCCGAGACCGCCGTGGCCTTCCTCTACAAGAACAGCCAGCTCGCCACGAACTTCCACGTGAACTTCACCTGTCTGGTGCCCACGGAGCTCGGCGTCTGTGTGCCGCACCGCGTCACGCTGGCCCAGATGCTCCGGTCGTTTCTGGACTTCCGGTTCGACGTGGTGACGAGGCGCCACCGGTACGAGCTCGGCCAGCTGAGAGAGCGGCTCCACATCCTGGAGGGGTTCGAGAAGATCTTCGACGACCTGGACCAGGCGATCGCCATCGTCCGCAAGGCGTCGGGGCGGCCCGAGGCGCTCCAGGGGCTTTTGAGGGCGTTCGGCCTGTCGGAGATCCAGGCCAACGCCGTGCTCGACACGCGGCTGTACAAGCTGTCCCGGCTCGAGATCGCCGCGATCCGGACGGAGCTCGACCAGATCAGACGGCGGGTCGCCGAGATCGAGAAGATCCTGGCCCACGAGGCGATGCGCTGGGAGATCGTGCGGAAGGAGCTCCTCGAGATCGGCGACGCCTACGGCGACGCCCGCCGGAGCCAGCTCACCGGTCCGGTGGAAGAGGTGGAGTTCAGAAAGGAGGACTACATCGTCGACGAGGACGCCTGGGTGGTGATCACCCGGGACGGCTGGATCAAGCGCCAGAAGAGCTTCACGGAGGTGGAGAGCATCCGGGTCCGGGAGGGCGATCAGATCTCATGGCTCTACCGGGGCGGCGCACGGCAGTGCGTCACGCTGTTCTCCAACGCCGGCTCGGCCTACACCATGCTCATCGACGACGTGCCCCAGACCCACGGGTACGGCGAGCCGATCGGTCGGTACTTCTCCTTGGGCGACGGAGAGCTCCTGGTGGGGGCGATCTGCCACGACCCGCGGTGCTTCGCGCAAGACGCCCCGGCCCCGGCACCGGGTGGCGGTGTCGCGCCCGAGGAGCCGGGGCCGCCGGAGCTGGACGTGGACGACGAGTCGGTCCAGCCGGTCCTCCCGGGCCTCGCCGCGACACCGACGCCCGACGACGAGAAGGAGGAGGAGACTCCCCGGGACGTGCCGCCGGGCCCCCACGCGGTCTGCGTGACCCGGGCCGGCCGCACCCTCAGGTTTCCGCTCTCGACCCACGGGGAGCCGTCCACGAAGAACGGTCGCCTCTACTGCCGGCTCTCCCGACCGTTCCCCGCCGATGCGGTGGTCTCCCTGGAGGTCGCCACCGGAGCGGAGCACTCGTGCGTGGCGACGCGTCAAACCAGGGTGCTGATCTACCCGGTGGCCCAGGTGCCGGTCCTTGCCGGCGCCGGCCGTGGCGTCATCGCCGTCAAGCTGGAGTCCGGCGACGAGGTGGTGGCCGCGGCGTTGCTCTCCCCGCGGAGGGACGCCCTGGTGGTCGAGACGAGCCGGGGCAGCCAGGAGCGCCTGGAGCCCCGGCGGTACCGCGTCAAGTCCCGGGCCGGCAAGGGCCACCGGGTGTTCTCCCGCCTGACCTTTCTGCGGCCGGTGCCGGAGCCGCCCACCCCGGTGCCGTCGCGGGAGGCGGTGCAAGCGGCGGAAGAGGCGGGCCGTCCGGCCGGCGCCGTCGCGCCGGTCGCGGGAGGTGAGCCCTCTGTCTGACGCAACCTACACGGCGAAGAACATCACGGTCCTCGAGGGGCTGGAGCCGGTCCGGAAACGGCCCGGGATGTACATCGGGGGGACCGGGTCCGACGGGCTCCACCACCTGCTCTGGGAGATCGTGGACAACTCCGTCGACGAGGTCATCGCCGGCCACGCCACCTCGATCGCGGTCCGGCTGTCCGCCACCGGCGACACCCTGTCGGTGACCGACAACGGCCGGGGGATCCCGGTGGACCTCCATGAGCGCACCAGGAAGAGCGCCCTGGAGGTCATCATGACCACGCTCCACTCCGGCGGCAAGTTCGACGAGACGGTCTACAAGACCTCCGGCGGGCTCCACGGCGTGGGCTCGTCGGTGGTCAACGCCCTGTCGGTGCGGCTCACGGTCCGGGTCCGTCGCGACGGCTCCGAGTGGGAGCAGAGCTACGCGCGGGGCAAGCCGCTGGGCCCGGTGAAGAAGATCGGGCCGGCCCGGGGACACGGGACCACCGTGGAGTTCACCCCGGACCCGGAGATCTTCGAGACGGTCCGGATGGACTCCGAGAAGATCGCCCGGCACCTGGAGGTGAAGTCGTACCTCCACCGGGGCTTGAAGATCCAGTTCGCCGACGAGGCGGAAGGCCGGGAGCTCACGTTCCAGCACGAGGGGGGGTTGAAGGAGTTCCTCCAGTACTACAACACCCAGCGGAGCGACGCCCGGCTCACCGGGTTCCCGGAGCCGTTCCTCCTGGAGAAAGACGAAGACGTCCGGCTGGAGCTCGCGCTGGTCTGGACCGAATCGACCGACGAGGCTCTCTACACCTTCGTCAACGGGATCATCACCAAGGACGGCGGCACCCACGAGCAGGGGCTCAAGGATGCGATCCACAAATCGCTCAGGAACTACCTGGCCGTGAAGGACCTGGTGCCGAAAGGCCTGGAGATCGTCGCCGAGGACATCCGGGAGGGCCTGGTGGCGGTGCTATCGCTGTTCATCAGGTCCCCCCAGTTCCAGGGCCAGACCAAGGACCGGCTCAACAACCCGGAGGCTCGGGCGCAGGTGGAGCGGATCGTCCGGCCGGCGCTGGAGCAGTACTTCCACCAGAACGCCTCGGTCGGTGACGCCGTGGCGTTCAGGGTGATCCAGGCGGCCAGGGCGCGTCAGGCGAGCCGGGCCGCGGCGGTGCAGGTGCGCCGCAAGAGCGCAGTGAACCGGAGGCTCAACCTTCCGGGCAAGCTGGCCGACTGCTCCTCCACCGACCCGGAGGAGTCGGAGCTGTTCATCGTGGAAGGCGACTCGGCCGGCGGTTCCGCCAAGCAGGGGAGGGACCGGAACACCCAGGCGATCCTGCCGCTCAGGGGCAAGGTGCTCAACGCCGAGCAGGCGGGCGCCAAGCGGATCCTGGAGAATCGCGAGCTCACCGACATCGTCTCCGCCCTGGGGTGCGGCATGGGAAGGGACTTCGACCTGGACTCCGTGCGGTACGGCCGGATCATCCTGCTGATGGACGCGGACTCCGACGGCAACCACATAGCGACGCTCTTGCTCACGTTCTTCTACAGGTACCTCAGGGCGCTCCTGGACGACCAGATGGTGTTTCTGGCATGTCCGCCGCTCTACCGGATCGACGCGGGCAAGGACACGTTCTGGGCCAGGGACGACCAGCAGCGCGACCAGATCCTGAAGCGTCTGTCCAGGAACGTGAAGCCCGAGATCACCCGGTTCAAGGGGCTGGGCGAGATGCCGCCGCGGACCCTGTTCGAGACCACCCTGGACCCGCACCGGCGACGGTTGATCCGGGTGGTCATCCCGGAGGACGCCCGGCTCGAGACCGAGAAGACCATGTCCGAGCTGATGGGCAAGGACCCGGAACCCCGGTTCAAGTTCATCATGGAGCAGGCATACACGGCCCGCGACCTGGACGTGTGAGCCAGCCGGGACCGCGGTGACAGGGGGGGCGACGCCGGGTCGACGGCTAATCCCCGCCGGATCGCTTCTTGAACTGACCGCAGGTGTAGTTGGTCGTCACCGGTTTCCGGTGCTGGGCGCAGTAGATCATCCCCGGCCGGACAGGCTTCTTGTCCTTGCCGACCTTGCTTCCCTGGACGCACTCACGGCACACGGGTCGATCGCTCATGGCTCCTCCTGCCCCCTTAGCCGTCACTATTGAAATGTACCTCCGAGACGGTGTCGAGGCAACGGGTCATCGACGGATCCGTTGCCACGGCCCGGCCAAGGTGTTAACTGGACTGACGCAACCATGCGCCAGCAAGGGGGCGAGGCGCCCTGCCGAAAGGCGGTCGAGACGAACATGAAGGAAGCGAAACCCAGCGGGCGAATCTGGCTCGGATACTGTCTGACCATCGCGGCGCCGGCGATCGGGTGGGTCCTCGAGGACAGGGACGCGATGAGCAAGTTCTGGGCACGCATCATGTGCCTGGCCGTCCTGATCCTGGGGGTGGCGATGACGGCGATCGGGGTCCACGGCTACCGGCACCGGGAGTGACCCCGACCCGGGCTCCCGGCCTCCCGCGTCGTTCGTGCAGCCCTGGACTAGAACCGCTCCTTGTTCTTCTCCCACCACGCCTGGAACCGGGCCGCGGCGTTCTTCCTGATCGGCTCCCAGTCGGGTTCTTCGCCGGCCGGGTGAGGGCCGAACGCTCCCCGGCCGTAGCACCGCTTCACGGTCCTGGACAGCTCGAGCCAGGCGTTCTCCCGGATCCACCAGTCCTTCGCTCCCAGCGCCGAGAGCAGCGTGGGCAGCTCCTCCTTCGGCTGGTCCCACCGGGCCTTGTACCCGGCCTCCTCCAGCGACTCCAGGACCCAGTCCTGGCGAGGCCGCTTCTCCCGCGGCGAAAGCCACTGGCGCCACTGGTCGGCGGTGGAGAAGCCGCGCCCGGCAAGACGGCGCAGCGCCTCCAGCGCCCGCTCCCCGCACCGTCCCGGGCCTGAGCAACCGATCGCCTGGATCAGCGTCGGCGCGGCCCGGGCATCGAGCCGCTGGCCCAGCGCCAGGGCCGCCTTGTGGCTCGACTCCCCGTCCGGGTCGCTCATCAGGCTCGAGAGCGCCGCCGCCGCCTCGGGGCAGCCGACCTGACCCGACGCCAGGATCGCGGCCCACCGGCGCAGCCCGGTCTCCGTGTCGATCGCCCCCTTGAGAACGTCCCACCCCTGGCCCGGCTTGGAGTCCGTGAGGCACGGGTACGCCCGGAGCCTGTAGTGGATCGTCCACGCGTCGAGGGCGCTCTCCGACGGACCGGTCGTCTCCAGCGCCCGGGCCCGCATCTCGTGGACCCTGGGGTTCGCGGTGTCGATGAAGATCAGCTCGTCCAGCGCCTTGAGCGCCCCCGGGGCATCCTTGCGGGCCAGCTGAAGGGCGGCCAGGTCCATCCAGGGCTCGGCCTTGTGGAGCTGCAGGCGGGCCAGCTCCTTCAGCTGGGCGAGCTCCTTCTCCTGGTCGCCCCGGGTCCGATGGATCTTTCTGAGCTCCTCGTGGGGCTCCAGAAGATCCGGGAACGCGGCGCTCGCCCGCGTCAAGAACGGCTCGGCGTCGCCGGGCCTGGAGGCGAGGGCGATCCTGGCCATGCCCATGAGGGCGTGGTAGCACCCCGGTTCCTTTCCCAGGGCGGCCTGGTAGCGCAGCGCCGCCTTGTCCGGGTTGGAACGGCTCATCAGGAAGTCGCCGGCCAGCGCCAGCACCTCCGCCGGGGCGCCGGCCTCATCCTGGACGATCTTCTTCAGAGCCGCGTGCGCCTCCACGTGCCGCTTGTGCTGCATGCAGGCCAGGGCGAAGTTCGCAAGCTCCACGGCCCCGCCGCCGGCCGCCTTCTCCTGGAGCGTCGCGAGATCGTCCAGGGCGAACTCGGCCCGGACCGGGCTCGCCGCGGCGACGGCCTTCCAGGCGTCCATGGCCCTGGCCTCCACGGTCTCGAACGGCACCTTCAGCGCCGTCTCGAAAGCCGTCCTGGGATCGGCTCCCTTCTCCAGGAGCCCGATGAGCGCAAGCAACGCCGCCTGGCCGTGGCTCTTCCGGAGGTCGGCCACGGCGAGGCTGGCCTGGTAGTAGGCGAGCTGACGCTGGGCCGCGTTCTTGGCCCGGGTGAACCCGGAGTTGAGCCGGGAGAGCGGGAGGATGTCGCCGACCGCCAGACCCCGCTTCAATAGCGGATCCCACTGGGAGACCGGAACGCCCGACTCCTCCTGCACCGCCAGACCCTCGGCGAGCCACATGGGCAAGCGCCTCTGGCTCTGCTGCAGGTTCACCGCATGGGTGATCTCGTGACGCAGCACCTCCCGGCTGTTCGTCGAGCCGGCGTTGACCCGGGGAGACTCGGCGGCGATGACCTTCCCGAAGCAGGCGCCGGTGATGCCGATCCAGGGAGTCCCCTCGATCCGGGCGGCGAACCAGTCGTGTCGGGGGAACAGCTCGATGATGATCGGCTCCGACGGCTGGTACCTGAAGCGGGTCAGCAGGTCCGGATAGAAACCCTCCAGTACCGGCAGGAAGATCCGGGTGAGGAACCCCTCCCGGGCCTCGTCCACCTTGAACACGAAGTGGGGCGACCGGCCGATGGAGAAGTCCTTCTCCATGTAATCGAGGAGCTTGATGATGTTCAGCGTCCGGTAGTTGTACCGGTCCATGTCGAACGACTTCTCCAGGTGGCCCCGGGCCTCCTCCTCCCTCCCCTCGCGCATGAACAGGTTCCCCAGGGAGGTCTCGGCCTCGGCCAGCTCCGGGTCGACCGCCAGCGCCTTCCGGTAGAACGACTCGGCCTCCACGACGCGGCGCCGCCGGGCGCACGATTCCCCCAGGACCCAGTACAGGTCGGCAAAGGTCGGACACGACTTCAGACACTCCGCGACGGTCGCCTCGTAGGCGGTCCGGTCGCCCCTGAGCCAGTGGCACGCCGCCCTGGTGGCCAGGGCGTCCAGCGACCTGGGGTTCACCGAGAGCGCCGCCTCGACCGCGGAGAGCATGCCCTGCAGATCCTCTTCGCGCTCGCAGATCCGGGCGATCACCAGGTGCGGCTCCACCATCATCGGATTGATGGAGAGCGCCTTCCGGGCCAGCTCCCGGGCCAGCTCCACGTCGACCGTCTGCGCGAGGATCACGGACTTGCCGGCCAGCGCGTCCGGATGGGTTGGGTTCTGCTTGAGCACCGCCTCGTACTCGGCCAGGCCGTCGTTGATCTGGTACTTGGAGGCGAAGAGCTCCCCGGTGAGAACCCGGGCGCGCCAGTCCTGGGGGTCCACCTCCTGCGCCTTGGTGAGCGCGTCCATGGAGGACTGGAACTCCTTCATCTCCCGGGCCGCCACGGCCAGCGCCCACAGGTCTCTCGACTTCGTGAGCGAGTCGGGTTTGGTCTGCACCAGAGGCGTGAACAGCTGGTCCGCGAGCTGGTCCTGTCCCCTGGAGCGGTGGACCAGGCCGGTGACGGCCTGGGCCCACAGGTCCGGTCCGGCCTTCTTCAAGACGGCCAGGGCCTTCTCGTGCTCTCCGCGCTCGAACAGCATCTCGCCGGCCAGGGCGGCCGCCCTGGGGTCGCTCCCCAGGCGATCGAGCACCGGGACCGCCTCGTCCCAGCGGCCGGTCTCGTGGAGCACCCTGGCCAGGTCCCAGAGCAGCGCCGGGTCGTCGGGCGTGCTCTTCAGCGCCCCTTCCAGAGCGGCCCGGGCCTCCTGGTACCGGCCCTTGACGATGAGCTCCCCCACCGTCGCCGGGGCGCCGGGGGCTTCGGCGGCTCCGGACCGTCCGGCGACGACCGTGACCAGCAGCCCGAGCACGACCACCGGACCCCACGCAGGTTTCATGCGACGATCTCCCGCGTCACCATGGCCTACTTCAGGCTCCGGAGCGTCTCCAGCGCCTCCCGGGCCTCCTGGCGGAGCCACCCCTCCGGATCGTCGGTGAGCCGGGCCAACAGAGAGCACGCCCGCCGCTCCCCCCGGGAGGCGATCCAGTCCACGGCCACGCCGCGCACGCCCTCGTAGGGGTGGTCGATCCACACGTCGAGCTCCCCGAGCACGTCCTCGCCCAGCTCCTGCAAGGCATCGAGAAGCGGAGGCGACCCGGGCACCCAGGTGCGAGCCACGTGGTGGAGCTCCCGGCACACCCGCTCACCGCCGATCCGCACCAGCGCCGCCACGGCCACCTCGCGGACCAGCTGGAAATCGTCGCCCAGCGCCTGGGCCAGACACGCGAACGCCTGCCCGGCCCTGAGGGCGCCCAGCGCCCGGGCGCTCTGGAACCTCACGTCCGGATCGTCGTCTTCCATCAGATCGATGAGTGTGCCGGCGGCGCGGGCCATGGGGCGCCGCGCCAGCCCCTCGGCGGCCCGGGCCCGCACCCCCGGGGCCGGGTCTTCCAGCGCGGCCAGCAGGACGGCGCCCGCTGACGGGTCGCCGGCCGCCAGCCCGGCCACCGCCTCCGCGCGCTCCCGGGGATCCGGATGGCGGGCCCGCTCGAGGAGCTCCGCGGTCGAGCCGGGCGGCATCGTTCGAGCGGGCTCGCCTTCAGGGCTCGCCCGGGTGGGCGGACGCTCCAGCCGGTCCAGCGCCTCCTTCACGGCGGCGGCCACCGACGGGTCAGGGTCCGACGTGGCAGCAAGAAGCGCCCTGCGGGCCCCGGGGCCGCGGACCATGCCGACGGCGAGGGCCGCCTCCCGGCGCACCAGCGGTTCCGGGTCGGTCAGCGCCGCGTTCAGAAGCACTCCGGTGGTGGGGATACGCCGCTCGCCCAGGTCGAGACAGGCCTGGACCTTGAGATCGGTCTCGTGCCCCTGCAGCCATCCGATCAGCTCCGGGGTGCTGGGCAACCTGGCCGTCTTTCCCATGGGAAGCTCCGTTGGTCCATCGCGGTCGTGCCGGAGTCTACCACGGGTTCTGGTTGCAAACCGCAGCGGCGATCAGTACCTTGAATCTGGGGGGGCGTCGAAGGTACCGAGCATGGCCATGTGGGAAACCCGCACCTCCAGATCGCTTCCTGCAGCGCTGAGGATCGCTCCTCCCGGCACCCGCCTGGAGTGGCTCCTCTTCTGGGCGGGGTCGATCCAGGGTCTGGTGCTGGCGTGGGCGCTGTCGCCGGGCCTGTCCCAGGGACTGGTCCTGGTCGCCCTGACCTGGGGCTCCTGGTGCTGTCGTTCGGCCTGCTCTACCTCCAGGCGTTCAGACGATTCTGCAGCGGCCCGGCCCGGCCCGCCGGGCGGCCCGGCCCCGTGGACCGGATCGCCTCGCGAGACCCTGTGGAGCCGCCGGCCCTCGAGGCCAGCGTCGACCCTGTCGACCCGGTCGGAGACGACCTCCCCGCTCAGCGGCTGGAGCTCGCCAAACGAGCCGCCGCGTTCGACGCGTGCGGTCTCTGGGATCGGTCCGAGCCGCTCCACCGGCAGCTGGTGCAGCTGATCCGATCGCACTCCGGCGACGCCCATCCGGACCTGGCGATCGCGATGGCCGGTCTGGCCGCGGCCTGCGAGAACCAGGGGAAGTACCTGGAGGCGGAGCCTCTCTACAAGAAGGCGCTTCTCATCCGGGCCGCCCTGGGAGCCGACGATCCGGCGCTCGTGCCGATCCTGGGACGGCTCGGAGGCCTGTTCTCCACCCAGGCCCGTCACGAGGAGGCTGCCCAGGCGTACCGGAGGATGGTCCGGATCCTGGAGCTCCCGGCGGTGGACAAGCCGCTGGACCTGGCCTGTGCCCTCTCCAACCTGGCCACGCTCGAGGAGAAGCTGGGGAATCACGAGGTGGCCAGATCGCTGGATCAGCGTGCCCTGGCGCTGTGGGCCGAGAGCGGGAGGTGCCACGACCCGGCCGGGGCCGTGACCCTGGACGATCAGGCCAGGAGCCTGCAGGCCCAGGCCAGGTACACCGAGGCGAGGGGAGCGTACCGGGAGCTCCTGGAGATCATGGACGACGAACCCGGGCGGTCTTCGATCAACTAGCCCGACATCCGGGAGCCGGGCTACCCCTTCCGGATCGACCGGATCTGGGGAACGGCCAGGGCGATCTCCTTGCCGGTTCCCTTGACCGTGCCCTTGAGCTCCGGCTTCTTGCCCGCGGTGACCTCTGTCGGCACGAGCCGGACCTCTTCCAGGCCCGGCCGCCCCGGGGGCAGGTGGCCGACCAGGAGCTCGGTCTTCTCCCGGATCGCCCACCGCGCCAGCGCCCGCATCTCCGGCACCTTGAACGGAAGCCCGTCGGCAAAGTCGATCAGCCTCAAGAGCGGCACCGCCCTGGCGACCACCTCGGCCAGGGTGGGACCCCCGTCGATGGCGTGGAAGTGCTTCTCCAGCATCCGGGAGAACACCCGGGCCAGCGCCCGGGAATCGTCCAGCGCCCGGTGCGCCCGGTCCACCACCACGCCGAAATGACGCTTCAACGTCTCCAGCTTGTGGTTCGGGCTGGCCGGCATCAGCGTCCGGGCCAGCGACAGCGTGTCAAGCACCAGGTTGCCAGGGATCTTCTTCCCCGCGGTCTGGAGGCCCGTGGCGAGGAAGCCCGCGTCGAACGGCGCGTTGTGAGCCACGATGACGGCGTCGCCGATGAACGTCAGGATCTCGTCGGCGGCCATCTCGAACGACGGCGACCCCATCACGAACAGGTCCGTGATCCCGTGGACCTTGGCCGCCTCCGGAGGGATCGGCCTGGTCGGCTTGATGAGCGTGTCCATCTCGGCCGTCTGCTGGTCGCCGACGGTCTTCACCGCCCCGAACTCGAGTATCTCGTCCCCCGCCTCCGGCTTGAGCCCCGTGGTCTCGAGGTCGAGAAACACCAGCGGCAGCTCCCGGACCCTGGTGGACAGTTGCTCCTCGATTGTCATGGCGCCGTCTTCCCTTTCCGGATGGTCGGGACCCTTGAGATCCGCTCGAGGCCTGCAGCAGAGGGCGCTCTGCGCGGATGACGAAGACGACGCGAGTATAGCAAGCCGCTGCCCGTCTCACAAGACGACACGTCGGGACGTGTGCCGATCGATCAGTAGATGACGTATCTCAAGGTCGTGGGGCGGGTGTTGCGCAGCACCGTGATCTCCACGTTGGTCGATTCCTTGAGGATGTTGTAGAGCTGGAAGGCGGACTGCACGGAGTCGATCCGCTGCCCGTTCACGAACCGCAAGGTGTCGCCGTCCTGGATCCCGATCTGATCGAGGATCGTGCCCTTCTGGATGTCGGTGAGCCTGAACCCCGACGGCTGGCCGCCCTGGAACACCGGCTGGATGTTCACCTGGGTGAGCAGCGTGTTCAGGTTGTCCAGGTAGGCGTCCACCTCTTGCCTGGCCAGCTTGCGGGTCTGGCCGTCGGCTCCGGCCCCGGCGCCCTCCATCGGGAACGGCCCGGTCGGCGGCTGGCCCGGTTCCGGAGGCCCCGGCGGCGCGGGTCCGGCCTTCTGGGCGAGCTTCCAGTCGCTGAAATCGATGGTCAACGGACGTTCCGCGGGCTGTCCGTCGACGCTCATCTGGACCTCCCTGTGGCTGATGGCGGTGATGAGGAAGTTCGGCAGCGGCCGTCCCCCCACGGTGTAGACGTCCTCCTTCCCGGTGCCGGCCTTCTCCCGGATGATGGCGTACCGGGTCTCCTCGCCCACGTAGGTTCCCAGGAGGGTGAACTTGTCGGCCAGGTTGACCTTGCTCTGCATGGGCTGCGGGATCGTCGGAGGGGGCGCCACCGGCGCGGGCGAGGGCGGGGGGCCGGCCTTCACGTTCAACCTGAACGGGTTGCGCTTCTTGAACGGCTCCGCGTCGGTCGGCCGGGGCGGCAGCTGGGAGAACGCCGGCGTCGTCGCCGGATCGGAGATCTGCGGTGACGGCGCTGCCGCGGCCGGGTCCGGATCCGCGTTGACCTGCCGGGGCCCGCCGGTGAGAAACCAGGCAGCCACCGCTAGCGCCAGAGGGACCAGCACCCCCGCCACGATGACCGGCCTCCGCGACGGCCGGCGCCACACCCAGGCAGCGGCCCGGCCCCACGCCGTGGCCAGGGCCGAGAGCTGCTCCCAGCGCGACGTCCGGCGTCGCGTGCCGCCGGCAGGCATCCGGTTGGCGCTCATCCTCAGTCTCGCTCCCATCACCCCTGGGTCACCCTGACGACCTCCTCGACGGTGGTGGTGCCCCGGTCCACCTTGCGGAAGCCGTCCTGTCTCAAGGTGGTCATCCCTTCGGCGACGCACCGGGCCTTGATCACGCCGGAGGGAGTGCGGGTGGTGATCAGCTCCCGGATCGGGTCGGTCACCACCAGGAGCTCGAAGATCCCCAGCCGGCCCAGGAAGCCGGTCTTCCGGCAGTTGTCGCAGCCGGCGCCGACGTAGACGTGCTTCTGGGTGAGCCCGTACTCCCGCTTGAGCTTCTCCGGCACCGTCTGGGAGGCCCTGCATTCCGGGCAGATGACCCGGACCAGCCGTTGCGCCAGGATGCCGATCACCGACGAGGAGATGAGATAGGGCTCCACCCCCATGTCGATGAGCCGGGTCACGGCGCCGGAAGAGTCGTTGGTGTGCAGCGTCGAGAAGACCAGATGGCCGGTGAGCGACGCCTGGACCGCGATCTCCGCGGTCTCGTGGTCCCGGATCTCGCCGACCATGATCACGTCCGGGTCCTGGCGGAGGATCGACCTCAACCCCTCGGCGAACGTGAGCCCGATCTGGGGCTTCACCTGCATCTGGCTCACGTTCTTGATCTGGTTCTCGATCGGGTCCTCCACCGTGATGATGTTCTTCTCCGTGGTGGAGATGGACGTCAGCGCCGAGTACAGGGTGGTGGACTTGCCGGAGCCGGTGGGGCCAGTGACCAGGATGATGCCGTAGGGCGCTTCGAGGAGCTTGGCGAACGTGGCCAGCGTGTCTTCCAGGAAGCCCAGCTCGGTCAGGTTGAACACGGACCGGCTCTTGTCCAGAAGACGCATCACCACCCGCTCTCCGAACGCCGTGGGTAGCATCGAGACGCGGATGTCCACCTTCCGATCGCCGGCCACGATGTTCATCCGGCCGTCCTGGGGCAGCCGGGACTCCGCGATGTTGAGCCCCGACTGGATCTTGATGCGGCTGATCAAGGCGGACTGGACGTGCTTGGGAGGGGACGGGGCGTCGTACAGGATCCCGTCGATCCGGTACCGTACCTTCAGGTGCTTCTCGTACGATTCGATGTGGATGTCGGAAGCCCGGGCCTTCATCGCCTCGAACAGGATCGAGTTCACCAGCTTGATGACCGGCGCCTTCTGGGCCACATCGAGGAGGTTCTCCGAGGTCTCGAACTCCTCGATCGCGTAGGTGCCGGCCTCTCCGTCCAGATCCTGGATCGCTCGCTGGGTGAGGTCCTTCTGGCTCTCCAGGAAGGCGTTCAGCGCCTGGTTGATCACCCGGGCCGCGGCCAGGACCGGCACCACGTCGGCCTTGAGCAGACTCTTCAGGTCATCCAGCGGGTGCGGGTCGAACGGGTCGGAGACGGCCACCCGGACCTCGCCGTTGCTGCGCTTCAGCGGAAGCAGCAACCGGGTGCGGAGGAAGTCGATGGGCAGCCCGGCCAGGATCTCCGGCTCCAGGTCCTCCGGTCGGATCTGGGCGACCCAGTCGAAGCCGATCCGGGAGGCCACCGTGGAGAGAAGGTCCTCCTCGCTGATCGTCTTGTTCTCCAGGAGCACCTCTTCGACGCGGCGCCCGGGACTCTGCTTGGCCACGAGGATCGCCTCGTCCAGGTCCTCCTGGGAGATCAATCCCCGCGACTTGAGGATCTCGCCGATGAGTTGGGCCACTCTTCAAGACCTCTCTACGATCCAGGCACCCGCGACGCTCGCTCTGTCAGCGGTCCGCACTGTTCAAGTCTAGCTCGCGGCGAGGCGCGCCGCCGCATCGTGCGCCGGCCGGTCATTGCTTGAACGTCTCGCTGAACTTGGGCGCCTTGTGGAAGATCCTCCGGTACGGGGCGCCGCCGCTGCGCTTCACGTCCTGCTGGAGCTGCTGGGTCGTGACCGGCAGACCTCGATCGTGCGGCCAGGTGTGTCCGGGCATGTCCCGCCACTGCAGCGGCCACTCCTCCGCCTTGGTCACCCGACGCGCCGCGAACCCGTCCCGCACGATGTGGGGGGTCAAGAAGACCAGGAGGTCCTTCTTGTCGGAGTTCTTGTTGCGGCTCTGGAACAGCTTGCCCACGATCGGGAGATCGCCGATGCCGGGGATCTTCGACACCTGCTTGCCCTTGCTCTCCACCAGGAGCCCGCCGATGACCAGCGTCTCCCGGTCCTTGACCACCACCTCGTTCTCCACGGAGGTCTTGGTGAACACCGGCTGCTGGAACGGGCCGAAGCTGATCGTCCCTTCGGCCCCCTCCACTCGGCCCTTGATCTCCGCCTTGAGCTTCAGCGAGATGAAGTCGCCCTTGGTGATCCGCGGCGTGATCTCCATGGTCAGGCCGAGGTCCTCCGAGGTGAAGTTCGCGATCGGCACCTGACCCGGCTGCGTGGTCTGGGCGTATCCCTGGAGCACCTGCACCTTGGACCCCACGGTGATCTTGGCCGTGGAGTTGTCGGCGGCCATCAGGCGTGGCGCCTGCAGCACGTTGGACCGGTTGTCCTGCTTGAACAGGTTGATGAGGTACTGGATCTTCGATCGCTCCGCGAAGTTGCCCTGGGCCGCCGCGTTGACGTCGAAGCTGCCCGGCGCCAGCACGCCCACGTGCATGCCTCCGGTGGCGGTGCCGCCGAAGAACCCGGAGATCGCCCCGGTGTTGCCCAGGCCGAACACCCGCGTGTTGTCCTGGTCGGCCGGGATGATGTTGAGGTCGGCGCCGATCTTGTTGGCCATGTTCTGGGTGAGCTCCACGATCAGCCCCTCGACCAGCACCTGGGGCCTGAGCGTATCGAGCTTCTGCAGCAGCTTCAGGATGTCCTGGTACTTGGACTGGCTGGCCACGACGATCAGCGAGTTGGTCGTCTCGTCGGCGATCACCTTGGTCTGGCTCTGGCCCTTGCCCTGGCCCTGGCTCGATTCCATGCCGGAGAGGATCTTCTCCACCTTGGTGGCGTCCCCGTACTCCATCCGGTAGTGATGGACGTTCACCCCGTCGGCCGGCGTCACCGGGTTGTCCAGGAAGTGGACCAGCTCCTCCACCTTGGAGAGCATCTCTCCGGAGAAGCTCGACAGGATCAGCGACTGGGTCCTGGCGTCCGCGATGACGTTGAACTGCACCGCCGGGTCGGTCGAGGCGCCCACCTTGAACGCCTGGTTGACCTGGTTGGCCACGGCTTCCGCATCGCTGTACTGGAGGTGGACCACCTTCACCGTCGGGGTGTAGACGTCCGACACGTCCAGCTGCTCGATCAGCGCCACGAAGGTCTTCACGTCCTCCTCCAGGCAGATCAGGAGGATCGAGTTGGTCCGGTCGTCGGAGAAGAGCGCCGGCTTGGCCAGCTTGGACTCTCGGCTGCCCGGATCGGCCTCGCCCTCGGCGCGCTTGGTGATGATCTGGGTGACCTTCTCGGCCAGCGCCTTGGCCTGGGCGTGGTTCACCTTCACGCTGGTGATCTTCCTGACCGGCCCGGACACGTCGAGCTCCTTGATGATCTCGGCGATGCGTCTCAGGTTCAATTCGTTATCCACGGCGAAGAACATGTTGCCCGGGACGTACGGCAGGATGGTGTTGCCGGGGCTGGTCAAGAACTTGATGATCTGGAGGATCTCGTTCACCCCGACGTGCTTGAGCTTGAAGATCTGGATGAACATCCGCTCCAGGTCCTGGCCCGGTCGGCCAGCGGGCGGCGGCAGCTGCTTCTGGAACGGGGTGAAGGCGCTCTTGTTGGGGGCGTCCTTCTTCACGATCCGCCGTACCTTCTCCCCGATGTACTCGATGGAGAACCCCTTGAACTCCAGGATCGCCATCAGCAAGAGCTCCGCCTCCGCCGCGGAGATCTTGTTGTTCGCGGGCCCCAGCACCGTCACCTTGCCGGTCAGCGTCTCGTCGACCATGTAGCTGATCTTGAGCCGGTCGGAGACGAGCTTCACGATCGATCGGATGTCCACGTCCTTCATCTCGACCTCGAACGTGTCCCCGGCGACCGCGGGAGCGCCTGCCAGGCCCGGCGGACCGGTGGGGCCCGGGGGGAACGGGCCACCGGGACCACCCGGACCACCCGGACCACCGGCACCACCGGGGCCGCCGGTCGAACGCCGGGACCTCCTCGCGGATCCTGGAGACCGGAGGCGGCCTGAAATCGCTGGCCGTGAACCGGGTGCGACCGCGTCTTGGCGCCCGGGGTCCCAGGTCCGAGAACTGGTCCGGCGGCTCCTGAGCCGGGAAGCTGATCCTGGCGACCGGCTGTCCCAGCACGATCCCCGGAGGCGAACGATCCGGGCCGGCCGGCGCCTCCTCGTCAGCGCCCGGGTCGATGGAGACGGTCAGCCGCTCCTGGCGCCCGGGCGCCGGCGGCGCAACGGTCAGAGCAGGGTCCGCCGGGGACGGCAGGACCTGCTGGGCAGGAGCCGCGGCGATCTGGACCGGCTGCCCGGCGGCCGCCGCGGGCGCGGCGACCGACGGCTGGACCGACGACCCGGTGGCCGGCTCTCGTCCGGAGGGCAGGAACGTCACCACGGACCGGCCGGCCACCTTGTCGTCCCCGGCCCGATCGCCGGACCGGCCCGGCAGCTTGCCGGGCCGGAACGAGACCTTGCGACGACCGGCCCGCCATTCGCCGTGGGAGCGAGAGGTCCCCTCCTCCTCGGCCTGGGACGACGCGGCCTCCGAGGCCTCCCAGGAGTGCGTGCCCGCCTCGCCGACCAGGACGAGCAGGGTCGCCGCGCACCCCAGCATCACCAGAAGCGGTGGCAGGAGACGCCTCACGAACCCTCGGATCTCTACCATCATCTTGCGCGCGAGCCAGAGCGACGAAACCGAAACGTGGAAGACAGAGGAACCCCTCGCCTTCTCAATAGGGATCGGCAGAAAACGTCAGGGCTGCCAGAGCCGGAGTCGAGAAGCTGGAAAATGTATGAACCCGGCCGCCGGTTCTTCAAGACCGGGGGGGGGAGCCTGGTGACCCGGCGACCTTGGCGTCGCCCCGCCGGCAGGCTACAATGGGCCCGTCATGTCCCCCAGGAAGGTCCGACCCGAACTGCTCATCGGGGCCCACGTCGGCGGCGGTCTGACCGGCGCCGTGGCCAGGGCGCTTCAGATCGGAGCCGGGCCTGTCCAGATCTTCATCGGGTCCCCCCAGACGTGGAGGGAGCCCAGCCCCAAGGACGACGACTTCGCCAGCTTCTCGGCGGGGTTGAAGCAGCACGCCCTGGGGCCCGCATTCGTCCACGCCAGCTACCTGGTCAACCTGGCGACCTGCGACCCGACCAACCGGGACAGGTCGGTGAACAGTCTGCGCTCCCAGCTGAGGCTGGCGGACCGGGCCGGGGCGGCCGGTCTGATCTTCCACCCCGGATCGGCCGGCCAGGCGTCGGAGGAGCAGGCGCTGACCAACGTGATCCGGGCGGTGGAGGCGGTGCTCGACGGCTACACCGGCTGCTGCCGTCTCGTCCTGGAGGTCTGCGCGGGCCAGGGGCAGACCATAGGCGATCGGTTCCCGGAGCTCGCGGCCGTTCTGGACGCTCTGGGCCGGGACAGACGCCTCGGCGTGTGCTGGGACACCTGTCACCTGTTCGCGGCGGGCTACGACGTGGCCACGGCGGACGGTCTGGCCCGGACCGTGGACGAGTTCGAGACCACGATCGGGTTCGAATGGCTCTGCGCGATCCACGCCAACGACTCCAAGACGCCGCTGGCCTCCCGGAAAGACCGGCACGAGAACATCGGGAAGGGTCACATCGGCGCGGAGGCGTTCAGCCGGATGCTCCACCACCCGCGGCTCAGACCGTTGCCGTGGATCCTCGAGGTGCCGGGCTTCGACGGAAACGGCCCGGATCGCCTCAACGTGGAGATACTGAAGGGCCTGGCCCGTGTCCAGTCTTCGTCTCGACGGAGAGGTAGAGGCCGTTGAGGTAGCCGGTCCGGGGCATGGACGAGAGCTGCACCTGCGGCAGCCCGGGCAGGTGCAGGTAATGCACCTCCACGGTGGCCCGATCGGTGGGCAGGAGCCGCGCCGGGAACGCGAACGTCTGGACCCCCCACCGGAACCGGGAGCCTCCGGCCGCCCCGGCTCCCTCTCCGGCGACACCGGGATCCGGATCGTCCATGGCGTCGATCCAGTCCCCGGTCCCCGGGTTCGTCACGAGGAACCTGAGGGACGCTCCGTCCTTGCCCTTCAACCCCAGGCTGAAGGCGTAGGCCGGTCCGAGGAGACAGAACACGGCCCTGAGCGTCGCCACCCCGGTTCGAGCCCCGGCAGGCAGGTGCTCGAGCTCGTACGATCTGGAATGGGCGAACTGCGGGGTCACGTTCTTGCAGTCCTTGAGGTCGACCTTGGGGAACAGCCATCCGAACACCGTGAACATCTGGGCGAAGCTGCAGATCAGCTCCGGGGAACGGCTGTCGCTGCTCCACCACGCACTGGGACTGGCCGAGACGGCGACCTCGCCGGGGGCCGCCGGGATCGGCTGCCCGATCTCGAACAGGGCGCGGGAGCTTCTGACGAACCGGGCGTAGCTCGTGGAAACGCCGAGCACCCGGTCGTCCTCTTGCGTCCCGATGAGGATATCGAAGTACTGCAGCTTCAGCAGCGCCTCGTACAGGTTCGTCTTCTTCTCGTCGGTCACGTCCGCGGAGGTGAAATAGGTGTTTGCGAACGGCTTGAAAGCCAGGTAATCCCTGAAGAAGCGCTCCCCGGACAGCTCCTCCTCGATCCGCTTCAGAAAGAACCCCTTCTCGGCTCGACGGACCGCCACGGTCTCACCCACGGAGGTGGCGAGCACCCCCCAGCCCTCGCCCCTGGCCCTCCTGAAATCGGTATCCGTCTTGAACTCCTTCAGGCCGGTCAGCCTCGCGAGCAGCGGCTTGGGATTGAACGATCCCAGCCCGGCGACGATACGATCCGCGATCTCGGCGATCGACACCACGTTCCAGCTCACGGTCATCGACGGAGACGGCTGCAGCTGGACGTGGGTTCCCGGCGGCAGCGCCGCCGCCGACACCGGCAGCGCGAACATCGTTCTTCCTCCCGCGACGCTGGTGGGACGGAACCGACGCTGGGACTGGCTCCCTCCGAAGACCAGCACGGCCTCGCAGGGCCCGGTCGAAGGCACCGACACCGCGCAGGTGGGCTCGCCATCTTTGCCGGGCACCGGCCACAGCGCCTCGGTCTCGGGGACGGTGGCGGTGCCGAACCAGCCGACCTTCCCGTCGGCGTCAGGGACCACCACCAGGTAGGTCGTGCCGGCCTCCAGGTCTTTGACCCTGATGAGGTGGTTCTTCCGCTCCTGGTCTTCGCTGGCGATCTTCCACGGCAGGGAGTCCTTCAGCAGCGTCTGCACCAGGGCGGCGTCCACGGACCCGGCCGCTGCCCCGGCAAGCTTGCTCGTCAGGACCTTGCCGGAGCTCCCGCGCTGGCTCTCCCAGGTCGCCTCGAGCGTCCCGCCTTGCCAGATCGTGATCTTGACGGCCCGGACCTGGTCGGCCCTGGTCCGCAGGGAGAAGACCAGGACTAGCACCACGGCGATCGCGCCGACCACCCCCAGCGCGGCGACTCCGAACGACCGACCACCAGGCTTGACCGAGACCGGGGGACGGGAGGTGGCGATGGTGTGGTGAGACCGGTCCAGGTCTCGCCGGCGAGGGTTCGCGGACGGCACGGCGACGGTCCGGCCGTAGCCTTGCCGGTCTGCTGGCGGCCGGCCAGCCGGCGGCGCGGTCGGGCCGGCGCCTCCCCCATCGTCGACCTTGTGGACCTCGCCCGACAGCCTCACGACCTCGGTCGCGAACTCCGACTGCAGCGCCCCCGTGGAGTTGCCCCAGCGGAGCAGCACCACCTGGGCGCCCATCTCCTTGGCCGATGGGAATCGACGGCTGGGTTCCTTCTCCAGCGCCCTCATGACGAGCGCATCCACAGCGTCGGGCACCTCCGGATTGAGCCGTCTGAGCGGTCTCGGCGCCTGGTGGAGCTGCAGCTCCAGCGTGGCGATCTCGGTCTTCCCCATGAGCGGCGGCGCGCCGGCCAGACACTCGTAGAGGGTGCACCCCAGACTGTAGATGTCGCTGGCAGGGCTCACGGCGCCGCCCCGGATCGTCTCCGGAGCCATGTACGCGGGCGTGCCCAAAACCAGGTTCGCCTCCGTGGCGAAGCTGTCGCGGCCCTTGGCCTTGGCCACGCCGAAGTCCATGAGCATGGGCTCGCCGTTGTCGAGCCTGAGCAGAACGTTGGCAGGCTTGATGTCGCGGTGGACGACCTGGTGGACGTGGGCGAGCTGGAGCCCGGCCAGGATCCCGTCCGCCAGCGCCAGGGTGCGCTCCGGGGTCAACCGCCCCTGCACCGCGAGCTCCTTGGACAGGTCTTTCCCCTCGATGAATTCGAAGACGAGGAACGGCGTCTCCCTCTCCCATCCCGACGAGTACAGCCGGACGATGTTGGGGTGCTTGAGGGTGGCACAGACCCGCGCCTCCTCCTGGAACCTCAACCCCGCCCCGCTGTCCGGTGAGTCCTGGAAGCTGCCCAGGAACTTGATCGCGACCTCACGGGAGAGCTGGAGGTCCCAGGCCAGGTAGACCTGGGCCATGCCGCCGGTGCCGAGGAGCCTGGTGATCCGGTACTTCCGCTGGAACTCCCTCGAGAACTGCCTCTCACCGGGCATCAGAGTCGTCTCCAACCGGGACCGGGCGCCGGACCCGAAGGAGGCCCGGCACGGCCCCAGAGTATTATACCGCTGGATCGACCGGTTCTCCCGGATCACGAGGATCCGCTCCAGGTGCCCATCTCCACGGCCGCAGCCGCTGCCCGGGCTCGAAAGTTGTCGCAAAACCGCTCCATCAGGGGGTAGCATTCGTCTCGGCCATGAAACCAGCTCCACCCACCCTGCTGGAAATGAAGGTCCAGCTCCAGAAGCATCAGATCGATCGACTCCGGGGCACCTATGCGGATCTGATGGAGTACCCGCTCTACGTCAACCTGGCGGAGTTCTTCTTCACCGACCTCTACTACGTGGGCGACCGGACCGAGAGAAACGAGAGCTTCCTGAAGCTCTACACCCACTTCGAACAGCTGTTCGGCAAGGTTCTCCTGAGGGGCATCCACGACCTCCTGGAGTTCCACGCTCTCTCGGAGGACCTCGACGACGACGTGGCGCGGTTGCTCGTCAAGATGGGGGTGGGGCTGGGGTTCACCAGCGAGGACTACGAGCGGGCCTACCGCTACGCCGACAACTACCCGGAACGGGTCCATCAGATAGAGATCATGGAAGTGAACCTGTACTTCGTCCACAGGATGTCCCAGCGGCGGATCATCGGGGTGCTGCTCTCCACGATGCAGGCCACGGCCCGGCTTCTGGGCGCCAGCCCCATGATCGATTTCCTGGACCGCGGTTACACGGCGTTCCGCACCGTGAAGGACATCTCGTACTTCGTGACCACGATCAAGACGCGGGAACAGACACGGCTGGACCGCATCTACAACGACATCCCGCTGGACGCTCGGTTCGCCGGGAAGTAGCCTGCCCGCCGCGCTCCGTCAGCTCCGCGAGAGGATCCAGATCTCTTTCTGGGCGGCGATGCGGGTCGCGGCGCCCCGGCTCAGAAGATGCTCCAGCGCCGTGCGGGCGGTGCTCCTGTCCCACGGGAACCAGCGGGCCACCCCCTTCTCGGGAGCCATCACCGCGGCCCTGAGCGCCGCCTGGGCCAGGCCGGCCCACGACTCCTCGAGGCTCCGGGGCACCAGTCGCGCATCCACGTTCCTGGAGGCGAACCGGTCACAGGTCTCCCAGATGACGCCCTGGCTGTCCTTGGGATTGGCGGGGTCGTCCCAGGAGACGATGAGGCAGTAGTTCTCCAGCTCCTCCCGGGCCAGCTTGAACGCCTTGCTATCGCCGACCGTGCGGACCCCCAGCTCCTTCTTGAGCCGGTCCAGTCGCATCGGCCCCTGCCGGTCGAGCACGCCGAGGAACTTGCGTCCCATGGGCGAGAGGAGCTCCGCGTCCCGGCCCTGACCGCCGAAGTGACGGGCCACCGGGTGCACCTGGGGCCAGAGCTGCCGCACCACCAGCGTGGCCTCCTGCCGGAACAGCTTCAGCTGGATGATGTCGGCGTCGGCGAGGATGCTCGGCAGCCACCCCTTCAGCACCGTGGCCGGCTCCGTGTAGACCCGCTCCGCGCCGCTGGCCCGCCGACCGATGATAGGGTCCACCAGGTTGGGCAGCTCCGTGGCGGCGTTGACGCTGACCATGCCGAGCTCTTGCACCATGACCCGGGCCTGGGCGGCGCCGTGGATCTTCAATTCGGGCCGTCGCCGGTGGAGTCGGTCCTGTCTCTCCTGCGCCTCGTGGAACGTCTGCGGCACCTCACCATCTCGGATCAGGGTGGCCATCACATCCTCCGGAGGCGCCGCGACCGTCTCGCAACAGCATGCGCTGAACAATAGAGGAGCGGTCAGCAGCCCGTCAAGGTCGGATCCGATTCGTGGCCCCACGACAAGATCCAGGCCCGGGCCGGCACGTTCTGACGTGGGAGGCGATCATTTGCTCCGACCCGGAGCCGCCCTTTTGAACCGACCGGGCCGCTCCCGGGGCCGCCGATGCCGATGGGCTCCCGGAAAGGTTTCCAGGAACTTTCATGCCCGGTCTTCCGTAGTCTAGGCTAGACTGAACCGTTGGCAGAAGTGAGACTCCAAGGAGGTCTCTCGACCGATGAAGCCCGCACTGAAACCGGTTCCCAGGGATGAGACGGCCCGCTCCGATCCGTCCCCCCGGATCCGGAACCGCTCGAGCCTCTTGCGCCGCAAGATCCTCAAGGACGCGCGGCAAGCATCCAAGGGGTACATCCTGGCGTTCACCGTGCCCGCTGGCGGAGAGTGACCGAAGGGGCTCGTCTGTCTCCTCGCAAAGGCGTACTGGGTCTCGAGACCGAGTACGCCTTCGTCTTCACCCCGGAGGTGGGTTCCAGCGCCCCGGTCCAGGAGAGGATCTTCGAGGCGCTCTCCGAGGTTCTGAAAGGCCAGTGCACCTGTCAGGACGCCGCCTATCGCAAGGGAGGGTTCTTCCTGGCGAACGGCGGCCTTCTTCATTATGAAGCCGAAGCGGACGCTCTCCATCGGGGGCTCCTGGAGATGGCCACACCGGAGTGCTCCACGGTCCGGGAGGCGCTGGCCCACCACCGGGCCCAGGAGCTCGTCATCGCCAGGCTCCTCCCGGGCATCCGGGAGCGGCTCACGAAGAGCAGCTTCGCCGGGACCCTGGTGATCGGCAAAGCGTCGTCGGACTACCAGGGACACACGTTCGGCACCCACGAGAACTACCTGGTGGAGGACCGTCCGGGTCCGGTCCGCCTGGCCGCCCTGGGCCTCTGGATCGTGGTGTTCCAGCTCGTTCGCCTCCCGCTGACCCTCCTCTACACGGGGCTGACCGTCCTGGCGCTGGTCCTCTTCGGCCTGGTGTTCGCGACCACCATGGCCGTCGCCCTGGGACAGGCGATCCGCCGCCGGCCCACCGGAGATGAGGCGGTCGAGCCGGCCATGGTCCGGTGGCTCGACCGGGCGATCAAGGGGCTGGTCACCGTGGCCGGCCGCCTCCAGATCCTGGAGCACAGGTACCTGCTCCCACCGGCGTCCCGTCTCGTCTCCCCCTTGCTGTTCCACCGGTTCAGGGACGAGCTCGTGACGTTTCTGGTCACCCGGCTGGTGTTCACCGGACCGGGCTGGCTCCGGACCGACCGTCCCGGGGAGGGGGCCCGGTTCGTCCTGTCGCCCAAGGCGTCCGCCATCGGCGAGGTCGCTCAGGTGTACTGCGACCCGGCGCGATAACCGATCGTCGACCTGAAGAACCTGTTCAGGGGACTCTTCACGCTGCTCTCCCCCAGGAAACGCCTCCACATCGCCTTCTCCGATACGAACATGTCGGAGTACGCGACCTGGCTCAAGCTGGCCACCACGCACCTGGTCGTGCGGATGCTCGAGGCGGGCTACCTTCCGGCGGGATGTCGTCTGGACGATCCGCTTTCAGCGCTGGACCAGGTCGATCAGGACCTGACGTTCCAGGAGCGGCTGGCGATCCGCGGCGCCCCCGCCCGCACCGCCCTGGAGATCCAGGCCGCCTTCCTCGACACCGCCCGGCGATACGCCTGCGACCGGGAGCCCGACGACCCCCAGGTCGAGAGGACGCTGGGCGAGTGGGCCCAGGTGCTGGATCTGCTGGCCCACGACCGGACGGCGCTGGCGGACCGCCTCGACTGGGTGGCCAAGCACGATCTGATGGACGAGGCGGTGGAGCCGGTGGGTTGGGATGCGGTCTCGAGAGCGCTCGGACCGATCCGCTGGCTGGAGGAGCACAACATCGGCCTGGGTCGGGTGGTCGACCAGCCGGATCAGGTGGGCGGGTTCCTCCAGAAGAGGCTGGGAGCCGACTTCGCAGCGCTCGCGGAGCGGATGAGGGTCGCCGATCTCGCCTGGGATTCGCTTCCGGCGGTCTACCGGATGTTCTACCAGCTCAAGAAGATCGACCTCAGGTACCACGAGATCGGGGAGGAGGGCGGTTACTACCTCCAGATGGAGAGGGAGGGCCTGTTCCGGCGGGAGCTCTCGGCCCGGGAGATCGAACGGGCGGCGGAGCATCCGCCGGAGCAGACCAGGGCAGCGGCCAGGGGCCACTATATCCTGGAAGCGAACCGGCTCAAGCTCCCGGCCTTGGTCGGCTGGGACGAGCTGATCGTGCCGTCTCGATTCGCCATCATCTCGATGCCCGATCCGCTCTGCCCGACGCCGCCGGTGGCGCTCGCCGGGTTCGAGTCGGAGAGCTTCGTCCGGACCGCGCTGCGTCTGGTCTGGTTCATCCCCCGGCTCGTCTCCCGCGGGGCCTAGCACCACAACGAAAACCCCGGTCCCTCAGGATCTCCCGTCTGTTTCGCAGGGCTTGGGTGGAGGGGATTCATTTGAAGTCGCGCTCTGGAGAAGGGAAGAGGTGGGGATCCGGATTGAGGTCGCGCTCGGGAGAAGGGGAGAGGAGGGGAGCCGGATTGAGGTCGCGCTCGGGGGCGCGACTCGGACCCGGCGAGGCGCCGGGTCTTGCGACTCGGATCCGGCGAGGCGCCGGGTCTTGGTCCCGACTCCACGTTGCCACCCCGACGAGTGTCCGTGTAGATTGGCCTGGTGCGTCTGGCCCACTTCAGCGACATCCACGTCACGGCCCAGCGCCTCGGCTGGAGGAGCTCCGACTGGTTCAACAAGCGACTCACCGGGTGGGTCAACCTCCGCTACTTCGGTCGAGGGCGGCGCTTCGCCGAGACCGACCGGATCGTCCAGGCTCTCATGCAAGAGGTCCGGACGAGGAGGCCCGACCACGTGATCTTCTCCGGAGACGCCACGGCCCTGGGCTTCGAGGAGGAGATGACCCGGGCGAGCCGGCTCGTCATCGACCCGATCCAGCACGGGCCTGGGGGCATGGCCGTGCCCGGCAACCACGACACCTATACCGAGGACGTGGCCGGTCAGGGGTTCTTCGAGCGCCACTTCGCCCCGTGGCAGATCGGGACCCGCCTGTCGGAGGCGACCTACCCGTTCGCCCAGCGAGTCGGCCCGATCTGGCTGATCGGCGTCAACTCCAGCACCGGGAACTTCTGGCCATGGGACGCAGCGGGCTCCGTGGGCCCCGAGCAGCTGCAGCGGCTGGAAACGCTCTTGAAGAACCTCGAGCCGGGCCCGCGCATCCTGGTGATCCACCACCCCATGAGCCTGCCCGACGGCTCTCCGGAGGACCGGTGGCACGGGCTGCGGGACCTCGCGGCGCTGGTCCGGGTGGCCGCGAACGGCGGCGTGTGCCTGGCGCTCCACGGTCACCACCACCGGGCCTATCACCTGGGTCGCTGTGCCCTGGCCCCGTTCCCGGCGATCTGCGCCGGCAGCGCGACGGAGAGCCGGAACTGGTCGTACGGCGAGTACGAGATCGTCGGCCGCCTCCTGCGGGCGATCCGCCGCAGGTACAGCCCCGAGACCGGGTCGTTCGAGGACTGCGAGAGCTTCGAGCTGGAGCTGACGGACAGCGACGGGCCCCCCGGAAGGAGCGATCGGGAGAGGAGGTGAGGGGGACCTTGCCGGCGACGGACCTGGGGCTCACCCCGTCCCCGTGACGGACGGCCATCGGCAACGAGGTGCTCCGGAGTTCTCCCCGGCGTTCCTCAAGAAGTACACCATCCTGGCCCCCCTGGGCGCGGGGAGCATGGGCACCGTGTACCTGGCGACGCAGCACCCGCTCCGGCGAGAGGTGGCGGTGAAGATCCTCACCGAGTTCACCGACGAGGGTCGCGCCCGGTTCGAGCGGGAGTACCGGATCATGGCGTCGTTCAGCCACCCGGCCATCGTCAGGCTGTACGACTTCGGCCAGGACGGAGACCTCCACTACCTGGTCTGCGAATACGTGAACGGCGGCACCGTTCGATCGCTGATGGACAGGGGGCCCGTATCGCTCTCCCAGGCTCTCCGGCTCTCCGCGGACCTGGCCGACGCCCTGGCCTACGCCCACGAGCACGGCGTGATCCACAGGGACGTGAAACCGGCCAACGTCTTCTTGACCGCGACGGCCCAGGTCAAGCTGGCCGACTTCGGTCTGGCCCGGCCGGTGGCGCGAGGCGGGACGTTGACGCAGAGCAGCATGGGGGTGGGCTCCCCGCTCTACATGGCCCCGGAGCTCGTGGTGGGAGAACGGGCCACCGCCCAGGCCGACCAGTACTCGCTGGGCGTGA
This sequence comes from Candidatus Rifleibacteriota bacterium, assembly GCA_016213885.1. Lineage (GTDB taxonomy): Bacteria > Muiribacteriota > UBA6191 > JACPRK01 > JACQZM01 > JACQZM01. The sequence goes on from JACQZM010000067.1 coordinate 27,743, forward strand.
TGATGTACCAGCTCATCGCCGGACGGTCCCCGTTCGCGGGGGCGGACCACGTCAGGCTCCTGTTCGCCAAGGTCGAATCGACGGCTCCGGCGCTGGCCGACATGTGTCCCGGCGTTCCGGCCCAGGTCGACGAGATCGTGAACCGGGCCCTGGCCAGGGACCCGGAGGCCCGCTTCCCGTCCATGGCGGAGCTCGCCCTGAGGCTCGGGGTCGCGGCAGGATCGCTCCAGCCCGCGGCCAGAAGAGAGCGGCCGCCCGCCGAGAACCGGACCGATCCAGCGTCTTGCTCCGGCCAGCCGGCTACGAAGGCCAGCGGCCCGTCGGCCAGCGGGCCGCGAGCCACCTCGCGCACACGCTCGCACAGCCGGCTCGTCGGGATCTGTCTGGCCGTGGCGGCCATGGTGGTCGCCAGCCGGCTCCTGTGGCCTCCCGCCGGGCCAAAGACCCAAAGCGGCGGTCGATCGCCCCGATCGGGATCACCGTCGGCCAGCGATCGGCCCGGCGACCTGTCCGCCCGGCTGGCGGCGCAGAGCCAGAAGCTGGACCAGGACTGTCTCGCCTTCCAGCGGGACAAGAGGGCCCGGATGAAGCGGGTCTACACCGACAGGGTCCTGCAGGTCCACATGTCGTCGTCCGCCCCGTTCGACGTGGCCCAGCTGAACAGGCTGCTGATGATGCTCTCGCAGCTCATCCGCGCCGCCGACGCCGCCGAGGGTGGCCCGCTCTGGCTGGAGATCGAGGCGGCCGGCGGCTCCGTGCTCAGAGAGGCGTTCGCCTGCCAGTTCGCCCTGGACGGCAAGCAGAAGGCGACCCTGAGAAAGCACCTGGATGGAATCGCCGAGGCGGCGGCCTACAAGGGGTTGAACCCGTATCGCCTCTGCCTGGCCAAGGCGCTCCTCGCCACGATCCGCACCGGCGAAGTGGGCTCCTACCAGCGGAGGAGGGACCAGGCGCGGGAGCTGATCGCCGCCTCCCGGCTGCTGGACGCCGTTCCCTGGACGGCCCAGGTGGTGGCCAGACGGGTCGTCATGCTCTCCAGGGCAGCCAAGCTGTGGGACTCCGCCCAGGACACGGCGGGCTTTCTCGAGAAGAAGGTCGAGCCCAGGGAAGACCTGGCCAGGGCCGCGCGCGAGAGAGTGGTCGAGCTGGCCAGGCCGCTCCTCTCCGTGGAAGACCCGGTGGCCAAGGGACAGGCCTGGAAGATGGCGGTGCTGAGCGTGTTCCACGATTGCGCCAGGCTGCTGATCGCATCCGGCGCGGACAGGTCCGCCCGCGAGGCAGCGCTCTCCGATCTGATGGTGCTGTCGTGGTTCAAGCTGCGGCAGGAGCGGATAGACCCGCTGGAGGTGGAGACCATCGTCGCGGATCTCGATGAGCTCCTGAAGATCGAGAAGGAGATGGGCACCCGGCTCGGGCGGATCGACCTCGAGGCGGAGAGACGACGGCTTGCGACGATGCCGGCCGGCGGTGGCGGCGCCGGGCCCCGTTGAATCCACGACCGTGGTGGATGTACCGTTCTTGTTGAAAGCTCATGATGCGTCCGAATCTGATCGTGGTGCTGGCGATGGGGATCCTCTCGCACGGCCCCCCCCTGGCTCGAGCCCAGCCCGCTGCAGCGGCCGGACAGACCCGACCCGGCGCGGCGGCACCACGGGCCGTCGACCTCGCCACCCTGATCCGGGCCTACGAGGCCGACCGGGCCAGCGTCGCCAGCTTCTACGATCTCCCGTGGTCGACGCTCCGGAGGGAGCGGCTCGAGAAGCTCTGCGCCCAGTGGCAGGCGAGGGTCCAGACGGTGGGATTCGACGAGCTGGATCGCCAGAGCCAGATCGACTGGCTGCTGCTCGACAACCTGATCGGGCATTCCAGGGACGACCTGGCCCGGACCGATCGGCGCCTGGCGGAGATGGATCGTCTGTTGCCGTTCCGGGCGGCGATCCACGAGCTCGAATGGGCCCGCTGGCGCGGAGAGCCTCTTTTGCCCGGGACCGCCGCGACCAGGGTGGACGAGCTGGCCCGGCAGGTGAGACAGCTCAGGGAGAGCGTGGACAGGGGCCTCAAGACCAAGGCCGCCGCGGGGAAGCCGTCGGACAGGAAGCCCGACGACCCCGCTCCGATCGAGGTGGCCCCGCCGCTGGCCCGCAGAACCGCCGAGGCGGTGGACGAGCTCAAGGGGGCGCTCCGCGGCTGGTTCGCCTTCTACGACGGCTCCAGACCCGACTTCTCGTGGTGGCTCAAGAAACCCCAGGAGGAGGCGATCAAGCAGCTCGACGAGTACGCCAAGCTCCTGCGGGAGGAGGCCGCCGGCCTCAAGGGCAAGGACGAGGACCCGCTGGTGGGCGATCCGATCGGCGCCGACGCGCTGACGCTGGCGATCCGGCGGGAGTTCCTCACCTGCACGACCCAGGAGCTGATCGACCTGGGCCACCGGGAGCTGGCCTGGGGCGAGAGCCAGATGAAGCTGGCCGCAAGGGCCATGGGCTTGGGCGACGACTGGAAGGCCGCCCTGGCCCGGGTGAAGGCCGATTTCGTGGCGCCCGGGGGGCAGGACGACCTGGTGGCCCGGACCGCCCGGGAGGCGATCGACCTGGTCAAGAGAGCGCGGCTCATGGAGGTGCCGACCCTCTGCGAGGAGACCTGGCGGATCTCGATGATGTCGCCGGAGACCATGAAGACCGTGCCGTACGCCGCGTACGGAGGCCAGAAGATCCTGGTGGCCTACGCCAAGGACGAGATGAAGCACGAGGACAAGCTCATGGTCATGCGGGGCAACAACCGCCACTTCACCCGCCTGACCACCCCACACGAGCTCATCCCCGGTCACCACCTCCAGGCCTTCTTCGCCTCGCGACACCGGTCGTACCGACGCCTCTTCTCCACGCCGTTCCTCGTGGAAGGCTGGGCGCTCTACGGAGAGCTCCGGCTCTGGGAGCTGGGGTGGGCCCGGACGCCCCAGGAGCGGATCGGCATGCTGTTCTGGCGCATGAACAGGGCCGCCCGCATCGTCGTGTCCCTGAAGTACCACCTCGGCCAGATGAAGCCGGACCAGATGGTGGAGTTCCTGGTGGACCGGGTAGGCCACGAGAAGCTCGGGGCGACCAGCGAGGTGCGTCGGTTCCTGAGCGGGGAGTACTCGCCGCTCTACCAGGCCGCCTACCTGATCGGAGGCCTCCAGCTCAAGGCGCTCCACGACGAGGTCGTCGGCTCGAGGCGGATGAGTGAAATCGAGTTCCACGACGCGGTGCTCACGGCCGGCCCGATCCCGATCCACCTCATCAGGGCCGGCCTCCAGACGGCGCCGCTGACCCGCGCCGGCGGCCCACCCTGGCGGTTCGCCGACCGGTGAATCGCAGGCCGGCCCGGTCCGGATATGGTAATGTAGACACCGGAAGAACCGGCAGGCTGACGGGAGAGAGGTCCCCTATGTCCCAGAGCGATCGTTTGACCGTGCTGTGTCTGGCCAGCGTGGAGAAAGGTCACGAGTTCATCCAGGAGTGCAGCCGCCAGGGATGTCGCGTCCTGCTGCTCACCCTCGAGAGGATCAAAGATCGAGCCTGGCCCCGCGACAGCATCGACGAGATGTTTCTGATGCCGAACTTCGACGACCTGCAGGGTCTGATCCACACCGTGTCGTACCTCGCCAGGAGCCATCAGATCGACCGGATCGTGCCCATGGACGATTACGACGTGGACCGGGCCGCGGCGCTCAGGGAGCACCTGCGCTGCCCGGGAATGGGCGATTCCACGGTACGCTACTTCCGGGACAAGCTGGCGATGCGCGTGCAGGCCAGGGACGAGGGGCTCGGCGTCCCGGAGTTCGTCGCCGTGCTGAACTACGACCGGATACGGGAGTTCATGGCCCGGGTCCCCCCGCCGTGGATGCTGAAGCCTCGCATGGAGGCGGCGGCGCTGGGCATCAAGAAGATCGACGACGCCCAGGAGCTCTGGCGCGTGCTGGACGGTCTTGGAGACAGGCAGTCCTACTTCCTGCTGGAGGAGTACGTTCCCGGCGGGGTGTATCACGTGGACGCCATCAGCTTCAAGAAGGAGGTCCTGTTCGCCGAGCCCCACCGGTACGGGGCTCCCCCGTTCGACGTGGTGCAGAAGGGCGGCCTGTTCAACAGCCGGACGCTGCGACGAGACTCCGAGGAGGCCCGGGAGCTGTTCGAGCTCCACGCCGGCGTGATGCGGGCGCTGCGGTTCGTCCACGGGGTGACCCACTCGGAGTTCATCAAGAGCGAGAAGAACGGGAAGTTCTACTTCCTCGAGACCGCCGCCCGGGTCGCCGGCGCGTTCCTCGCCAACCTGGTCGAGGCGTCCACCGGCGTGAACCTGTGGCGGGAGTGGGCGAAGGTGGAGATCGCCGGCAACTCCGGGGAGTACAGCCTCCCCCCGCGGCGGCACGACTTCGGCGCCCTCATCATCTCCCTGGCCCGCCAGGAGTGGCCCGACACCAGCGCCTACGCCGATCCGGAGATCGTCCAGAGAATCCGCAAGGAGCACCACGCCGGGCTCGTCCTGGCGTCGCCCTCCAAGGAACGCATCGACCACCTGCTCGGGGAGTACGGTCGCCGGTTCGCCGAGGAGTTCCTGATGACCCTGCCCCCGCGGCAGACCCGGATGACCTGACGGATCGACCCGCCTGACTTAACTCATGCTCGGCAGAGGGAACCTCGGACTCCCATCAATGCGAGGCAACTGGAGTCAATCCGTGACCACGGCAATCCATGGGCTCACCCCGCACGTCCTGTGGGAGCAGTTTGCCAAGATCTCGGCCATCCCTCGCCCTTCCGGGAACGAGTCGCGGGTGGCGGAGTACATCATCGATCTGGCTCACTCCAAGGGGCTCGAGGCGATCCAGGACGACACCGGGAACGTCATCGTCCGCAAGCCGGCCAGCCCCGGAAGAGAGCGATCGCCCGGGGTGGTCCTGCACGCCCACATGGACATGGTGTGCGAGAAGGACGGTACGTCGAAGCACGACTTCGACCAGGACGGCATCCGGCTCAAACGGGTGGAGAACCACATCACCGCCGACGGCACCACCCTGGGGGCCGACAACGGCATCGGCGTGGCCGCGGCGCTGGCGGTGATGCTGGACCAGTCCGTGGTCCATGGCCCGATGGAGTGCCTCTTCACCGTCGACGAGGAGGTGGGGTTCTCCGGCATATTGAACCTGAGCCCCGGAGTACTCAGGGGAAGCGTGCTCTTGAATCTCGACACCGACGCTGAGGGGATGTTCTGCGTCGGCTGCGCCGGCGGGGGCGACTCGCTGATCACCCTGCCGGTGAGACTGAAGGAAGCTCCGAAGGGGTACGTCCCGCTGCTCTTGAACCTCCGGGGACTCAAGGGAGGCCACTCGGGCCTCGACATCCACCGGGGCCGGGGGAACGCGCTCAAGGTCATGGGACGAGTGCTGCTCCACGCCTCGCAGTCCCACGACATCAGACTCTCCAGCATCACCTCGGGGGCCAAGGCCAACGTGATCCCCCGGGAGGCCGAGGCGCTGGTCCAGGTGAGAAGCTGGCAGCTCAGGCCGTTTCGCAAGACCCTCGACGAGATCCAGGGCATCCTTCGCGACGAGTACGCCCTCAAGGATCCCGGCGTCACCCTGGAGATCTCGACGATCGGCTCGGACACGGGCGCCCGCGTCCTGAAGAGGGCCGACGAGGGACGGCTCGTCTCCCTGCTCTACGCGATCCCCCACGGTGTCGTCAGCATGAGCGCCAGGGATCCCCGGCTCGTGGAGACGTCCAGCAACCTGGCGTCGGTGCGCACCGAGGACGATAGCATCACGCTGCTCGTGGGACACCGTGGCTCCGTGAAGACCGCCCTCGAGGACGCGATGATGTCGATCATGCTGGCCGGCAAGCTGGCCGGCGCCACGGTGCTGAACCGGAACCGGTATCCGGCGTGGCGGCCGAACTTCGACTCCGCCGTGCTGAGCTCGGCCTGCGACACCTACCGGGAGCTGTTCCGGAGAGACCCGCTGGTCGTGACGACCCACGGCGGTCTGGAGTGCGGGGTCGTCTCGGACAAGTACCCCGACATGGACATCCTGTCGTTCGGCCCCACCGTCGAGGGGGTCCACTCTCCCCGGGAACGCGTGGAGATCGGCAGCGTCCAGCGGTTCTGGACCTTCCTTCTGACGCTCTTGAAGAACCTGTCCTAGCCTTCCAGCGGCAACAGGCCGGTCCCCGATTCGGTCGCGATCTTCGTGACCGGCTCCATGATCGGGTTCCGGAGCATGGCCGGCATCGGTACCCGCGCCACCAGCGACCGGCAGCCGGTCCGGTCCCTGAGCGCCGCCCGGGGCCGCTGGTCGCGGCGGTCCGCCTCCGAGGCCAGCAGGTACACGGACAGGTACCGCCTCTTCAGCACCGGATCCACGATCTCCTCGAACCGCACGTCCAGCAGGGGAACGCCGGAGAAGACCGTGACGTCATGTCGGCCCCCCGGGCCGATCTCGGTACGCTTGAGGAAGTACAGACCTCCGGGACTGGCGATGCGGGAGTATCGCACGGGCCGCAGCCGGATCCACGGGCCGTCGAAAGCGACCCTGTAGAACGACAGGCAGGTCCTGGAGACGAGGTGGGTGGAGACGCTGTCCAGGTCGACCCCCATCCGCTGGAAGTCCTGGTAGATCGTCTCCTCGAGGATCATGGCGTTCTGCAGCGCCACCGACGACTGGGCCGCCCTGTTCATGAGGGTGCCACTGGCCCAGAGGCTCATGAGGACTCCCAGCAGCACCGTCATCGTGGCGCTGACCACCACGAGCTCCGCCACGGACAGCCCCCGTCGGGCCGGCTCGAACCGGCGGCGATCCCCCGAGCCGGGCCGGGCCGATGCGACGCGGCCCCCCGCCCCCCCCGCCCTCCGTGCTCTCGTGACGCGCTGAGTCATTCTATGACCGTCCCCAGCGGCTCCGCGACGAGGTGCACCACCGCGTTCGATCCGTCGATCTCGCCGGAGCTCGTCAGCGCCTTCACGTCGCCCCCCACATAGAAGAAGCGCCGCTGCAGCACCCGCTTCCAGACGCCCAGCTCCCGGGTGGCCCCACCCGCGCTGACGGAGAACTGCATGACCCCCACCGGGACCTCCGGCGTGGCGCCCTCCCTGTACGGCGGCGGGATGTGGAAGGCCACGACCTCGACGAGCACGTCGCTGACCTTGAACGTCGCCCCCGTCCTCCGGAACAGCTCCCGGCACACCCTCGGAGCGACCGTCTGCGGGGCCACGGAGGCGTTGCGGCTCTCGATCGCCTTCACGATCAACGACCGGAAGTCGGCGGGACACTCCGGAGTGGTCGTGCCCCGATCCATGCTGCCGCGGACCAGCGCCACGGCCTCGCCGATGGCGGAGGTGCCCGCGTCGATGGCCAGGCGCATGTCCCTGACCCTGGCGTAGGTCCGGGTCGTTCCGGAGCTCTGCACCAGGCTCGAGGCGCCCATCAGCCCCAGGAGCGAAAGCACCACCAGGGCGAGCACGAGGGAGACCATGGCCCGGCGTCGAGGCGTCGGCCGTCGTCGGTGGCGTGGCAGACCCCGGCCGCGTCCGGGACCGGTACGACCGGCGGTCAGCCTCGCGGGGTCACGGGTGGACGTTCTCATGGGCGTTGGTGTGGACGATGAGGCGTGAGTACTCGACGGTTCTCGATCTGGAGCGCCCCTTCCGATCGTCCGTCCAGGTGGCCCGGCAGGTCAGACGGTCCAGGCCGTCGGCCACGCCCCTCGCCAGCTCCAGCCGGACCCGCAGGCCGTGACGCGCCGTCAGGGTGCCGATCCCCAGGTGGCCCGACCTGCCGTAGGTGTCGGACAGCTGCACGTGCACGTTCTCTCCCACCAGCACCTTGGGGTCGTCCGGCGCCGGCGACAGGTACAGCCCCAGGCCGCACGCCAGCTCGCCGAACCGCTCCAGGGTGTTGTGGCAGATCGACTCCACCTCGAGCCGCACCCGGTCGACCCGGGTGGTCTCGACGTTGTGCCGGGCCAGGAAGAACACCGGCACGAACGCCAGCGAGACGATCGTGGAGACGACCAGCATCTCCACGGTGGAGCAACCGGTTGATCCCCTGGAACACCGTTCCATCCTGGCCTCGCTCCCTCCTCCCCCGGTTCCCCGGTCGCACCGAGCCGGCCCGGTCGACGCTCCCGGAGGCTGCCGGATCGCCGGATCCGACAGCCCCGCTCGTCCGGTCCGGCCCCGGTCTACCGGACCTCTCTGGGTTCCGACGCGGCTTCGCCCCCGGAGCCGCTGGTGGTCACGTAGACGCGGTCGCCGGGCCTGGGGCGGCTCGCCGGGTCGAGCGACGCCAGATCGAACCGGAACCCCCGGTTGTAGTAGCCGGGAGGGTAATCGGCGATGTCCAGACCGCACAGCGCCGCCCTGGCCGTGGCCAGCCTGGCCGGCGACCCGCCGGTCGCGGGCACCCGGTGCAGCGCCACGGACAGGACGGCGGTCCTGGCGAAGTCGTCCACGGCGTAGCCCGCCACCTCGCGCTCCGTGGCCACGAGCACCCTGGCCTGGGGCGGCCGGCCGGACCGGGTGATCTTGAGGTTCACCCCCTTCGACGACTCGATCGGTTTGTGCTTCGACGGCAGCGGCGGGACCCTGCCCTTGCCGGGGTGGCACTTGTCGCAGGTCGAGGTTCCGGCGCTGGCCGTGCCGGTGCCACTCCCCGATGACGTGCCGGATGAGGATCCCTTGTCGTCATCGTCATCGTCGTCGTCATCGTCACCGTCGGACTTGCCGACCGTGGCCCCGCTCGACCCGTCGGCAGGGAGCGACAGGTTCGCCGGGGCTCCGGAAGCCGGCGTCGTGACGGGCCCGGTCTGGCCGCTACACCCCTGGAGAATCACCACGAACGCCAGGACGAACGCCACGAGGCCGAGCAGGGCAACGCCTCGGAGCGTCGGTCTCTTCGATCCACCTTTCACGGCTGGTCCTCCTTCTTCTCGAACCATCCGGGCCACCGCGCCTGTCGCCGCCGTCCGCAAGGACGGCCCGACCGGTCCCGAGATGGCGCCGGAGTCGTCGTTCTTCGCCTGGCCGACCGATGGAAGATGCGTGCCAACAGCACCATCATGGAAGAACGCCGCTCCGGCGGCGCCGGCGCCGTCGTCATGGCCTGTCGCGCGACTTGGGATCGTGCCACGACGCCGCGGCTCGCCCACGCGTTCCGTGTCACTCCGGCACATGGAATCCTGGGATGCGCTTCGTCGCCGGGCCCGCCGATCGCACCGAAGCCGACTTGATGACCGCGGCCCTGGGCGAAGCCATCGATCGGGCCGGGGAGGAGCGATGGCCAGGCGCCGGGAAGCGCCGTCGGAGCCTCAGGGAGTTGCCGGCAGGTCGCCGTCCACGATCACATCGGTGCCGGAGCTGATCGCCCCGGCGCCCAGCAACCCGGGCACCCGGTACTTGTGAACGAAGGCGAGCGTCGTGGTCCGGGCGCGGCCGAAGCCGGTCCGGCTGGCCGGCACGTCCTCGTCGAGGGTGGTCAGCTGGACGAGCAGATGCCTGCCGCCGCCCAGCGGGTCCACCACCTCCTTGAACAGGATCGAACGAACGATGGTCCCCGGCAGCGCCTGTTCGCTCTTGATGACGTTGCCGCCGAACTCCTGGCGCACGAGTCTGAGATTCCCTCCGGGCGTCGGCCGGACGACGTACCGGATCGGCGTCAGGCGCGCGTTCGCACCCTCGAACGATGTCCGATAGAAGGCGATCGATCGAGAGCCGATCCGCACCGGGCCCTCCACGCCCGGCTTCATCCCCATCTGCCAGAGGTCGAGGGCGATCCGCTCGCGAGCCAGCAGAGCGCCTTGCACCGCCACGGAGAGCTGGGCCGCGCGCTCCAGACGTTGTCCTCCGGGAAGGACGACGGTACAGGCGGCGACCACCACGGCCGCGAGGCCGGCGGCTCCGAGCACCTCGATGAGCGTGAACGCCCCGCCGGGGGCCGATCGCCGGATCATTCCACCACCGTCCCCAGCGCCGGGGTGACGAGGCAGACCTCGGATCGTTCCGGCGTCAGGGCGTCGGTCGGGGAGTCGCCCATGGCGTTGCGGACGTAGAACCGGAACCTCTGCCGAACCGTCCTGGCCATCCGGACGGTCGCCGCCGCGCTGGCCACCTTCACGGAGAGCTCGATCACGCCGTAGGCCCTCACGAGCGAGGTCGGCGTGGGGGCGCTTCCGGCCCAGGAGACCACCTTCACCTCCACGTCGGACACGCTGCCGCTCGCGGGCGACGCCCAAAACAGCGCCCGGGTCGTCTCGGGCACCACGACCCCGGAGCTCATGGGCCGATCGAACGGGGGGAGCAGCTCCTGTTTCCAGTTCACCCCGGCGCCTCCCGGCGCAGCCCCCTGCCTGAGGCTCTCGTGGAGAATCAGCGTGGCCTCGGCGAACGCCGATCCGGCGGCTTCCAGACAGGACCAGGACAGGGTCGTGCGGGCGCACGACCTGGTCGTGGTGGACCCCATCAGCGACATGGCCATGGTGGTCAGGCACAGGGTGACGATGATGATGAGGACCATGGCCAGCGCCGCCACCCCGCGCCTGACCCGAGGAGACGAGCGGCCGCCCGCCACGGCTCTCGCGAGCCGCGCCCGGATGGCGGGGCGGGGCTTTCGCCCGTCTCGCGACAGGCCCGAGCTACAGCGCCTGCAGCCGGACCAGCAGCCGGGAGTAGCTGATCGAGTCCACACGGGTGCGGCCCCCTCCTTTCGTCTTCCAGGTCACGGAGCTCGTGAGCTGGTCCAGCCCGGGCCGGACGTCCCTTCGCACCGTGGTGCGCGAGTGGATGTCGTACGCCCTGGCGGTCTCCTCCAGCTCGGCGCTGTCCAGGCCGGACGCTGCGGTCCGGTCTCGAGTCCACAGGTCCACGTCCTCTCGCAGCCTGGGGTCGTCGGTGGGACGCAGCACGCGCCAGACGTCGTCCTCCGGGGTTCCGTAGCGCTCCAGGAGGCTCCGGCACAGCGAATCGCACATCATCCTGACCTGGTCGGCCTTTGCCGACCGGGCGTTGGACGAGCCGCAGCAGAGGATGGGCACCACCGCGATCGAGATCAGCGCCAGGGCGACGAGGATCTCCAGCGCCGTGAAGCCTGATCGATGATGCCCGTCTCTCATGATGACTCCTGCGAGCAAGATGGATGCCCTGGATGGAAGAACAGGCTAGCACTACCACGAAAGATCCCGGCCGTCGCGAGGCCGAGCGAGGCGAACGCTGGCAAGGAAGAGGAGCGAAAGGACCGGAGGTGTACTTGAACAGTACATCGAGGACCTTTCGCGACGATGACGCCGCGGAGCCGTGGGGGCCCCCCACCACAACAATTCACTTCTATGCCAGGTGGGGGCCGCAGTAGGGCGGGATCTTTCGTTGTAGTGCTAGGTGTTCCCGACGGTCACCGGAGCGAGCCGCTTGGTCCGCAGCTTGTCGGCGGACGTCACCACGACGGTGATCTGACAGCCGCCACTCTTCTGGCCGTGGCACCCGGTGCAGCTGAACCGGAAGCCGTGCCCCTGCTGCGTGAGGCCGGTCACGTTGCTCAGGTCGGCCTGCCGCTCTCCTTTGGGCTGGTCCTTGGCGCCGCCCCTGTCGTGGATGATCGCCACCTGCACGGTCCCCACCTTGGCGCCGGCGAGCATCTCGTACGCCTCCCCCACGACCTCCTGGCCGGTCGCCCCGGTGACCCGGCCGATCGGGTCCTGGACGCCGGGGGGTGGAGCGGTCGGGGTGGGGCTGTCGGTCGGTGCCTGCGGCACGTTGGGGTCGCCCGGGATCGGATACATGGGATACGGGTAAGGCTGGATGACCACGGTCGGGGGCGGCCTGCCGCAACCCGAGGCGAGCAGCGTTCCCGTCACGAGGAGCGAGATCAGCAAGAGGTCGAATGGCCTGAAACGCGGGGCACCGGCGACTCGCCGAGCACGGATCATATGTTCCTCCCTTGGAAAGACAATCGATGGACGGGCACGCTCCGCTCCTCATCAGGGACCGTGCCAGCTTGAAACGGTCTATCGATCGCGGCTCGTGCGCGGTGATCGCCGACGAAGGCGGGCAGGACTGTGCCGCCCTGCCGCAACCAGGAGCGGGGCGTCGTGCCGGATCGGCACACCGATCGGGCACGACAGCGTCAGGGCGTCTCCAGGTTCTGGTCTGCCAGGGCGTCGCCGGGGTCCGGGAAGCCCGACAGGATCTCCCAGTGCAGATCGGGCAACGCGCGCGGAGTGGGCATCCTCAACAGAAAGGTGCGGACCACGCCGCGACCCTCGGGGTCGCCGGCGGGCCGCGGGATCTCCAGAGCCACCCGCACCACCGGCCCGGTGGGCGCCCGGAAGGGGGAGAAGGCGATCGATTGCAGCGGCATCGAGCCCACCGACTCCTTGCGACCCTCGCTCTCCCGCTGGAGGAAGGCGCCGGGTCGTTCCAGGGAGTACTTCACGGACCGGAGCCCCAGCACCGTTCCCGATCGGTGCGCCGGGTCGTAGACGTAGAAGGCCAGCCTGGACAGGTCGTCGGTCCAGTAGCGGACCGGGCAGCCCGAGACGATCACCAGCCGGCTCAGGTCCGACTCGATCCGCTCCTCCACCACCCGGTGACCCGGGCCACGCGTCGCCCCGGTGGCGCCGAGGCGGCCCCGGGGGTGATACTCCGGGAAGGGGAACGAAGGGGCGCGGACCGACGCCCGGGGGCGACGCACCCTGCCGGGAGTGATGACGCCATGCGGCATCGAGCCTTCACGATGTGCGTTCTCGTCGTGGCCGGGAGCCTGACCCCGGTCGTGCCGGACAGCGCCCGCGCCGCGGCCCCGCCCGCACCGGTCGCCGGCCCGGTCCGGTCCCCAGCGCCGGGAACCGACGCGACGTCGGTGTTGCAGCAGGCCAAGGCGCTGTACATGCTGGGCCGCTTCGAGGATGCCCGCATCGCCGTCGACCGGGCGATCAGCCTGGCGCCGGGCAACCCCGCGGCCTTCGCCCTGCTGGGCTGGATCCACAAGCTCAAGAACGAGCTCCCCGAGGCCCAGAACGCCTTCTCCCAGGCCGCCAGGCTCGCCCCGGACAACGCCAGGGTACGCGAGATGGCCGAGGCTCTGACCAGGAAGCTGGGCGTCTTCCACTACGCCCACGGCGTCGAGGCGTTCCGCAGGCAGGACTGGGCCCGGGCCTCCGAGCACCTGGAGAAGGCGCTGGAGAAGGAGATCCTGGGACCGGAGCAGTCGGCCATCGCCCAGCAGTACCTGGTGATCGCCAGGTTCTCCCGGCAACGGGTGGCCCAGGAGATCCAGCGGATCCAGGCCGAGCGGGAGTTCGTGGAGCGGGGCTACACCGCGAAGAAGATAGGCCTCCACGAGGTGGCGACGCACCCGGGCTCCTACGGCTTCGGAAGCTACGTGGACTTCTCCGGGTGGGTGGTGGCGCGCAGCGACGACCCGGACGGGTCGGAGCTCACCGTGGCCCCCCGGGGCAGATCCCGGTTCTCCAGATCGAGCTCCACGATGACCGACTGGTTCACCATCCGGACGCCCCGGCCGCTCCCGGGCGACGCCCGGGCGTTCTGCGGCTCGTTCGTCTCGGTGCGGGGGCGCCTGATCGACTCCCGGTATATCGAGAACCCGATCAACTCGGTCACCACCAGTCGCCCGAGACCGACGGTGCTGGCCTCCATGATCGAGTTCCCGGGAAGCTCCCGCACCCTTGCCGGACCGCTCCGCATCGACTACCTCGGCTACTCCAGGGAGCAGCGGCTCCAGCTCGAATCGACCGCTCCTTGACCTGTTCCGTCCGCCTCGACCCGGACGGCCTCGCCTCCCTGGATGCACCGACCGGACCCGACGATGACGTGCCCGGTCCAAGACGATCCGGCGAGGCGCCGTCTCGAGTTATCCCTTGTCAGGTCGGACCATGTCCCTGTACCCTACCGATCTGAGGCCACGGGTCCAGAGGACCCGTCGACCTTCTGGCCCGGTCCGAGAGCACGGCGCCCGACTCGCCCAGGGGTCTTCATAGTCGCCCACCGACGACCGCGAAGGAGTCGCCAATGACAACCGAGAGCAAGTTCAAACCCTACGTGCCGGCCGACAGCGACATGCCGGAGTTCACCACCCGCGCGCTGATCATCGGACTCATCATGTCCGTGGTGCTCGGCGCGGCGAACGCCTACCTGGGCCTGAAGGCCGGGATGACGATCGCAGCCACGTACCCGGCGGCCGTGATCGGGATGGCGGTCCTCAGGATGATGAAGGGGACCGTCCTCGAGGAGAACTTCGCCCGGACCGTGGGCTCCATCGGCGAGTCGGTGGCAGCCGGCGCGATCTTCACCCTGCCGGCCTTCTACATCGCCGAGATCTGGAAGGACTTCGCCACGGTGGGTCACTATCTCGAGTCCACGGCGATCATGCTGGCCGGCGGCATCCTCGGCATCATGTTCGTCGCTCTGCTGCGGCGAGTCATGGTGGAAGACGTGGACCTGCCGTTCCCCGAGTCGGTGGCGGCGGCCGAGATCCACAAGGCCGGCCAGGCCGGCGGCACCGGGGCGGTCTACCTGTTCGGCGCCATGGTCGTCGGCGCCGTGATCCAGTCGCTGGGGCAACTCCGGGTGATCGCCACCGAGTGGACCGGCTACGTCCTGTTCGAAGCCAAGAAGATCCTCCTGGTCAAGTCGAAGATCACCGCCACCGCCCAGAGCGGACTCGTCCTGAGCTCGCCAGGGGTGAGCCCGGCCTACGTCGGCGTGGGCTACATCATCGGACCGACCCTGGGGTCGCTCAACTTCTCCGGAGGCCTCCTGGCCTGGGGTCTGTTCGTCCCGATCATGACCTACTTCATCGCGCCCGGGGTGTTCCCGAAGCTGGACGGGGTCTCCACGTCGCAGTGGATGACGCTCTCCGCCGACGTGTGGCGCTACATCGTCCGGCCGATCGCCATCGGTGGGATGCTCGTCTCGGCGGCCTACACCCTGTTCAAGATGCGCAACAGCCTGATCACCGGGATCGGTCGCTCCATCTCCGACGTCAAGAAGGCCGCGGCCACCGGTGAAGAGATCGTCGCCCGGACCGACAAGGACATCGCGTTCAACAAGATCCTGATGGGGATCGCCGGTTCCGCGGTGTTGACCCTCGGGATCTACTACTACTTCGCCCAGAGCTTCGTGGCCGCCCTGGTCGCCACGATCGTGATGGTCATCGCCGGCTTCTTCTTCGCCGCCGTGTCGGGGTACCTGGTGGGGATCATCGGCTCCTCCAACAACCCGATCTCGGGGTTGACGCTCTCCACCCTGATCGTGGCGGCGTTGCTGATGGTCGCTCTGGGGATGAAGGGCGAATACGGCGTGGCCGCGGTGCTCGGCGTGGCCGGGGTCGTGTGCGTGTCGTCCGCCGTGGCCGGCGAGATGCTCCAGGACCTGAAGGCCGGGCACCTCCTCGGTGGTACTCCATGGAAGATGCAGATCGGCGACATCATCGGAGTGGCTCTGGCCGCGCTCGTGATGTTTGGCCCGCTGGTGGTGCTGCACCAGGGAGACATCGCCGCGGGGAAGATGGCCAAGGAGGCGTACGTGGGCGGCTTCGGCGGACCGAAGCTGGCAGCCCCCCAGGCGAGTCTGATGGCCATGCTCTCCAAGGGGATCGTCGGCGGGGAGATGGCATGGCCCTTGATCATCGTCGGGATGCTCATGGGCCTGGGGTTCATCCTGATGCAGGTCAGGAGCCCCATGCTGGTCTCGGTGGGCATGTACCTCCCCCTCGACACGACGTTCGCGATCTTCATAGGCGGTCTGATCAAGGGCATGGTGGACATGCTCAACGAGCGCCGGAAACACAACGATGCCCAGAAGGCCCGGGTCGAGAACACCGGCGTGCTGCTCGCGTCGGGTCTGATAGCCGGCGAGGCGCTCATCGGGCTCCTGTTCGCTGCCATGGCGTTCCGCGAGATCGACTACGGCGGCTGGTTGCCCGGCAAGTTCGCCGAGGGCGTGCTGCCGCTACCGTTCGCCTACAGCCTCCTGGTCTTCGCGTTGCTCATCTGGATCCTCGTCCGGATTCCGGTCGCGAACGCCGGATCTCCGGATGAGCCGGCTCCTCCGAGCGGCACGTTCTAGTCGGAGCTCTCGATCGCCCGGGCCGGGCCCCTCGAGGGATCGCCCATGGAACCCAACGAAGAGAAGCAGACGCTGAACCTCCTGGAGCTGAAACCCCGCCGGAAGCTCGACTGGGAGCCCCAGCCAGGGGATCTGGTGACCCTGCTCGTGCCGAGGTTCCGGCACCCGTTCGTGGTCCGCTGGATCGTGCCGATCCTGCCGGCGTCACGGTACGTCCGGGTCCATCTGGATCCCATGGGGAGCCTGGTCTGGAACCTGTGCGACGGCAACACCGCGGTCCTCGAGATGGGTGAGAAGGCGGCCACGAAGTTCGGCGGCGACGTGGACACCTGGTACGACCGGATCGGCCGGTTCCTCAAGAAGCTGGAGCGAGAGCGGTTCCTGGAGATTCCCCGACCCTGAGCCTCCGGCGCACCGGCGCTGTCGCCCGGGTCTTTGCGCCGGGCCCGGTCAGGCCGGCTTCTCCTCCTGCTTGCCTCTCTCGAGCACGCCGCCCTCCTGCTGGTCTGCCCGGAGGAGCTGGAAAGCGAAGACCAGCCCCGCGACCCCCAGGCTTGCGAACATGACCTGGGATGACGCGTAGGTGCCGGTGCGGTCCCGGAGCCACCCGGACAGCAGCGGGAACAGCCCCAGTCCGATGTTCTGGATCATCGTCATGAGGCCGAACGCCGTGCACACCACGGACTTGTCCACCACCAGCGGCCCCGACGGCCACATGGCCGCCGGCACCAGGCCGAACGCGACCCCCGGCACGGGATCAGGATGAGGGAGCCCACCACCATCAGCGTGGCCCGCCTCCCGATCCGGTCCACCAGGTGGCCCGCGAACGGCGCGCACACCATCGACGCGAAGATGATGATGCTGGTCACCCCGGGGGCGGTGCTGAACATGTTGAGGAAGTTGGCGAACACCCGGGCCAGGAAGCCACCCTCGGCCATCGCGGTCTTGGGGAGGTTCCACTTGTCGTGGAACATGTCCGTGGACAGATCGGTGAACGGGAAGATGGCGGAGTAGAACGTGAGGCAGAGGAGCGTCACGTACCAGTACGACGCGCCGAACTTCCGGATGTCGGAGAAGACGATCTTGTCGCCGCCGCCCTCGTCGGCCAGCTTCAGCGCTCGCTCGCCCCTCAGGTCCAGCAGGTTGTAGACGAGGTTGCACACCAGCGACAGGCCGCACAGGATCGCCGCGGCCCACAGGGCGTACTTGTAGTTGTTAAAGTGGGTGGCGATCGCCTCCTCGGTATTGAAGGCGAACAGGGTCCCGAGTCTGCTCAGGGTGAGGGAGATCCCGAAGGCCATGGCCAGCTCCCTCCCCTTGAACCACTTCGCGATGATGGCGCTCTGGGCGACCACCAGGGACTCGGACCCGGCTCCGAAGATGAACCGCCCCACGAACAGCATCTTCACGCTCGGCGCCAGGGCGACGATCGTGGCGCCCAGCGTCACCAGACCCGAGAACAGCAGGCTGGCCTTGCGCGTTCCCAGCTTGTCGATGAGCAGGCCGCCGAAGAAGACGATGAAGATCGCCGCGACGGAGTACGCGGTGAACAGGTTGCCGATGGTCTGCCGGTCGATCCCGAGCTCCTTGATCAGGGTCGGCGCCAGGGCGCTGACCGAGTCGAAGGCGAAGTAGCTGCCGAACGTGAGCATGGAGACGAAGAAGAGAAGCACGTACCGGAAAGCGGCCCGGGAGGGGTGGAAGGCGCCGACCTCTTGCGTGGTGGCGCCGCTGGTGCTATCGCTCATCGAGCCTCCAGGATGGTGAACCGGTCATCTGACCCGGGTGCCGGGTACATTGTATCACTCTCGACCCAGGCAAGGGAGTTCGTCTCGGCGCCCGGCGTCGCGTGCCCGGAAGACCGCAGCCCCAACTCGAGATTGACGTTTGAGGCGCCCGGGTCGATTCTAGGACCGATGCCCAGAGAGCGTCGTCGGCCCGGGCCAAGATCGCCAGGCAGACCGATCCCCACACGAGACCCGTATCGAGGAGAGTACGTCAGTGGAAAAAGAAATTCTTGAGAAGATCGCCGGTTACACCGAGTACGCCATAGAGCTCCAGCGTGGGCTGGTGTCGATCCCCGCGGTCTGCCCCGACAGCGGCGGCACGGGCGAGCTGGACAAGGCCGTCTGGCTCGAGCAGGAGCTCAAGAAGCTGAAGTTCGACGAGATCAAGCGCTACGATGCCCCCGATCCCAAGGCCAAGGGTGGCGTGCGGCCGAACCTGGTGGCGCGGTACAGGGGAGTCTCCTCGTCCAGGACCTTGTGGTTCATGGGACACCTGGACATCGTTCCCCCGGGGGAGCTCTCCCTCTGGAAGACCGACCCGTACACGCTGCACATCGAGGGCGACAAGCTCTACGGCCGGGGCTCCGAGGACAATCACCAGGGTGTGATCTCCAGCATCCTGTGTGTCAAGGCCATGATGGAGCTGGGCTTCCGGCCGCCGATCGACGTGGCGCTGCTGTTCGCCGCCGACGAGGAGACCGCCAGCACCTTCGGCGCCGGCTTCCTCTGCGACAAGCACCCGGATCTGTTCGGGAAGCACGACTCGTTCATCGTCCCGGACGGCGGGTCCCCCGACGGCACCCTGGTGGAGATCGCCGAGAAGTCGATCATGTGGCTGAGAATCAAGACCCACGGCAAGCAGTGCCACGCCTCCATGCCGGCCCAGGGGAAGAACGCGTTCAGGGCGGCGTGCGAGCTGGTGACCAAGCTGGGCGGCCTGCGGACGAAGTTCAAGGTGCGGAACAAGCTGTTCGATCCGCCCTACAGCACCTTCGAGCCCACGAAGAAAGAGCCCAACGTCCCGAACGTCAACACGATCCCCGGCGAAGACGTCTTCTACCTCGACTCCCGGGTGCTCCCGGAGTACAAGCTCTCGGAGGTCAAGGCCGAGATCAAGAAGCACGCCCACGCCATCGAGAAGAAGCACGGCGTGACGATCTCCACCGAGCTCGTCCAGGAAGGAGAGGCGGCTCCGCCCACGTCGCCGGAATCGGACGTCGTGACGGCGATCATCCAGTCGATCAAGCAGATCTACAAGGTGAAGGGCAAGCCCAAGGGAATCGGCGGCGGCACCGTGGCGGCGTTCTTCCGGAGGCTCCACCTGCCGGCCGTGGTCTATTCCAGGCTCAACGAGGTGGCCCACCAGCCCAACGAGTACTGCGAGCTCCAAAACCTCATCGGCGACGCCAAGGTGTTCGCCACCACGGCGATGAAGATGCACGCCTGATGCGTCGATGAGACGACCGGTCCGGGCGCTCCGGATCGGGTCGCCTCCGAACGTCCACGGACCCTCCTTTCCGGGGAGCCTCTTCCCGGGGGAGGGTTTCTGTTCCAGGGGGCCGCACCACCGGGAGAACCCGGACCGGCTTCTCTCGTCTGGTATCCTTGACCGGTGGTCCCGGGTCCGGGAGGGCCGATCGAGGAAGAGCCTCATGTCGACACCTCGAGCTTCCATGAAGAACGCTCTGTTCTGGCTCGTCCTGCTGGCGCTTCTCTACATCTGCATGGAGACGGGCTGCTACCTCTTCTTCAAGGCCTGGAGTCGGGCCACCCAGTTCTCGTACCGGCCGCTGCCGGTGAGGACCCTTCCGGAGAGTCTGGCGACCCGCACCCGGGTGTTCGCCGACGATCGTCACTCCCTGATCGAGCACCACCCGACGCTGGGCTGGCGCCCCCGGGCCGATGGACAGTGGGGCGGGTGCCGGGTGAGCCCGCAACGGCTCAGAGGGGCCAGACCGTACGCGGCCCGACCGCTGCCCGGCACGGTCCGCATCGCGGCGTTCGGCGACTCGTACACCTTCGGCGACGGCGTCGACGACGAGCAGACCTGGACGGCCCAGCTCGGGCTGGCAAGGCCCGGTCTCGAGGTACTGAATTTCGGCGTCCAGGCCTACGGGATGGACCAGTCGTGGTTGCGGTATCGCGAGGAGGGCGCCGCCCGCGGGCCCCATATCGTGCTCATCGCGTTCATGCCCGAATCGTGTCACCTGGCAGTCTGCGTGTACAGGCCGTTCTACCTGTTCCAGTCAGGGGTGGTGCTGACCAAGCCACGGTTCGTCCTCCAGGGCGATCGGCTCACCCTGCTCCCCAACCCGTTGTCCGAGCTGACCGGCTACGAGCGTCTGATCGCGGACCCCGCCAGCGTCTTGCCGCGCCTCGGCGAGCATGACTTCTTCTACCACGCCCGGTACCACGAGGGTCCGTTCGACGGCTCCCCGCTGGTGCGGCTGATCAAGGTCGCCCGATCGATCTACCACCTCAGATACTCGAAGAACGCGATCCAGGCCGGCTCTCTTCTCAATGCCCGTTCGGAGGCCTACCGGATCTCCGTGGCGATGCTGGAGGGGTTCTACCGGGAGGTGCTGGCGAACGGATCCGTCCCGGTGATCCTCTTCCTCCCGGACGAGCAATGCTTCAGGGCCCTGGAGACCGACGGATCGGCGCCGTACGCCTCCCTGCTCGTTCGCCTCTCCGGCCAGGGTCTCCGGTGTCTGGACGCGCTCGAGGCGTTCCGGGGACGACGGCTCGAGACGCCCCATCAGGACGGCACGCCGCTCTTCAAGAACGGCCACTACACCCCGACGACATGCAGGCTGCTGGCGGCCCACGTGGCCAGCACCCTGGCCTCGAGCGGGCTGCTCGAACCGTCGACCATCGCCCCTGCGGTGGAGCGAGAGCGGGCCATCGACCGCCCCGCAGCTGAAGGCCCGCGCCGGGTCGGAGTCGTACGAAGGCCGACGTCCGATCGACGCTGAAGGGCCTGTGATCAGGCCTCGGCCTGGCTGCAGAGTCACCAGGGAAGTGGAGGAGATCAGGTTGGAGGTCGCGCTCGGGGGAAGGGAAGAGGAGGGGATCCGGATTGAGGTCGCGCTCGGGGGCGCGACTCGGACCCGGCGAGGCGCCGGGTCTTGCAACGGGAGGGCGCATTGACGTGCGGACCGGACAGGACTATAGTCGATCAGCCATGACCGATGTGACGCGGGAGCCGCAGCGGTCCGGGAGCTGCGCGGATCCGGCTGCGCCGAGAGGCGGGCTCCTCGGTGAGCTGGGCAGCTTCCTCCTCGCGCGCAAGTGGTGGCTCATCGTGCCGCTGGCGCTCCTCTTCCTCCTGGTGATCCTGCTGGCCGTGCTCGGCTCGGGCTCCCTCTCCCGGCCGTTCGTGTACTCCTAGGGTCCTGCCGGTGGATTCCACCTCCATGCCCGACCAGACGCCTCCCGGCCCGGAGCCGTCGCCGTGGCGGAACGTCCGCGACGGGCTCCTGATCGTCGCGGTCGTGGTGGTCCTGTTCGTCGTCCTCGGGGAAGCTCTCGTCAGGGTGTTGAACAGGGACGGCCATATCCACGATCTCGAGGTGTTCAAGTACGCGAGAACGCTCCGGATCGACCCGCCCAGAGACGCGCCGGAGCTCCACCACATGCAGCGGCCCGGCGCCCGGGCCGTGCTGCAGGGCGTCACGGTCCAGATCAACTCGCGAGGGCTCAGGGACGTGGAGCACGCCGCCGGTCCCGCGAAAGGGGTGACGCGGATCGTCGTCCTCGGCGACTCGGTCACATTCGGCTGGGGGGTGGCGATGGAGGACACGTACCCCAGGGTTCTGGAGCGCCGGCTCAACGAGACCTCGGCGCCGGCGCGCTACGAAGTGATCAACGCCGGCGTGGTCGACTACCCGCTCTCACGCATCGTCGCCTTCTACCGACGCGAGCTGGCGAGCCTGCGTCCAGCCATCGTCGTCGTGGGGTTTAGTCTCAACCTGGCCAACGAGGCGCCGGAGCGATCGGTGCCCTCGATCCTCGACACGCCGCTCCAGCTTCCGGTCTTCCTCCACTCGCGGTTCGAAAACGTCGCGGCCCGGTTCGGCCGGACCGGGTCGTTCGATCGGTTCTACCAGGACCTCTACGCCGAGAGCAACCCCGGGTTCGGGAGCTTCGCGAAGCGGCTGACCCGGTTCATCGGCGACCTGAAGGCCCGGCAGCAGTCGGTCGTGGTGGCGTCGATCCCCGACGTGGTCCACCTGGAAGAGCCGGCCTACCGGTTCCGGGAGATCGACCGCAGAGTGTGCGAACTGGCCAGCCGGGCCGGCGCGCTCACCGCGGACCTGTACCCCTCCGTGAAGGGGATCCCGGCTCCGAAGATCGTGAACTCCGCCGAGGACCGACATCCGAACGCCCTGGGGCACCGCCTCATGGGAGAACACCTGGCCCGGTTCATCCAAAGCTCCGGTCTCTAGAGTCCAAACAGCAACCTCCAGTAGGGGAGCGCCCGCTCCAGAGGCAGGAAGAACGGGACCCAGAGCAACGATACGGCTGCGAAGGTCAACAGCGTCGAGAACGCTCTGAAGACGGGACTCTGATCGAGCGCCTTGCGGGTCGACGGCCGAGAGCCGACGATCCGCTGGCGGAACACCAGCTGGATCGAGCACAGGAGGCCGTGCCCCAGCCCCCAGAACCAGAACCGGGCGTCGCGGCCGTGCCACGCCCCGCAGAGCACCATGGTCGCCGTGACGGCCAGCACGCCCACCAGCACCGGCCTGGCCCTGAGGCTGGCCACCCGGAGCAGCCGCGCCGACAGCGGGAGGTAGACGTAGTCCCTGAGCCAGCTGGAGAGCGTGATGTGCCAGCGCCTCCAGAACTCCGTGATGTCGCTGGCCAGGTAGGGCCAGTCGAAGTTCTCCGACAGACGGTAGCCGAACAGCCGCGCGACGCCGAGAGCGATGTCGCAGTACGCGGAGAAGTCCAGGTAGACCACGAGGGAAGCCACGGCCACTCCGAGCCACGCTTCGCCCACCGTCGGCAGGTGTCCCGGGGCCATGATCCCGTCCAGCACGCCCCGGAGCGGATCGACCACGAGCACCTTCTTGAGGAGGCCGGTGAGGATCCGCCTCGCAGCCCAGAACGCCCTGTCCAGGGAGAGCCCGGACCGGTCGATCCCGCCGGTGAAGCTGGCGAACCGTTCGATGGGGCCGCTCAGGAACGAGGGGACGAAGAGAACGTACTCCAAGAGCTCCCAGAGCGACCCCACGGCCAGGCGTCGTCTCGCCGCTTCCCAGGACACGTGGATGAGCCGGAACGCCGCATACGAGACCCCGACGATCGGTGCGATCGGTCCGCCGGGTACGCACAGCTCCCTCTGGGCCACCAGCACCACCAGGCACAGGACCGTCGCGGCGATCGCTCGTCCCCAGCCGGCCTGGCCGTCCGACCCACCGTCCCCCTCCCGGGGCGTCGGGGGGAGCAGGGCGTGGACCGCCACCGTGAGCCCGGCCACGGTCAGCACCGACAGCGGAAAGAACCAGGTCAACAGCGAGAGCGACACGGCGGCGAACGCCGGTCGCTGCCACCGTCCCGGAACGAGTCCGTGGTAGAGTCCCAGGAAGAGGAGAACGCCGACCCCGCCGAGGAACATCACGGCGAGCGGCGCTGCCGCGCCCAGCGCTCGAGGAACGCGCGACGGTTCGCCGACCGGGCGATCTTGCCGCTGGAGGTCTTGATCAGCGTCCGGGGAGCCAGCACCCCGACATGGTCCACCGCGCAGTCCAGGCGGGCGAGCACCCTCAGCTTGATCTCTTTATTGAGCGTCTGGACCGTGGCGGGGACATCGTGGTGGGCGCTCTCCACCAGCACCACCACCTCCGCGGTCCCCTTCTCGTCGCTGGCGCAGCCGAACGCCACGGCGCGACCTTCCTTCACACCGTCCACGGTCGCCACGATGCGCTCGACGTCGCCCGCGTAGAACTTCCGGCCGCCCACGTTGATCAGGTCGGCGCTTCTTCCCAGGACGAACAGTTCACCCCCCTCGATGAACCCGATGTCGCCGGTGTAGTACCACCGGTCCGCCAGCACGTCGGACGACGCCTCGGGCAAGAGGTGGTACCCGTTGAACAGGAAAGGGCTGGTCAGGGCGATCTCGCCCACGGTGCCGTCATCCACCTCGAAACGGGCCTCGTTCACCACCTTCAGCCGGACCTCGTCGAGCAGAGCGCCCGAAGAGAGGACCGTCTGTCGTGTCGGCGCGTCAGGGGAGCACCGCTGGACGGCCCTCCCGAGCTCGAGGCTCTCTCTGGTCACGTCGATGCGTCGAGGTTCCGGCGCCGTGGACTGGGAGATCGCGTACACGGTCTCCGCCATGGCGTAGCAGGTCCGGAGCATGGACCGGTCGACGCCGCACCGCTCGAACGTCGAAAGAAACAGGTCGTGAGTGGGGGCGAGGACCGGCTCGGCGCAGTTCACGAACATCCGCATGGACCGCAGGTCGAGCCGGTCCAGATCGGCGGGGCGGGCCCGGCTGGCCAGCAGCGCGTACGTGAAGTTGGGCCACCAGGTGAAGGTGCTCCGCTCCCGGGTGATCACGTCGAGAATCGACAGCGGATCCAGGATCCACACCTGGGGAGGGATGGTGAAGCAGCTCACCCCGCGGGCCAGCGGGAGCAGAAACGACGTGATCAGACCCATGTCGTGGTACAGCGGAAGCCAGGAGCAGATCCGATCGCGGCCCGTGAGTCCGATCGCCCGCGCATAGGCATCCAGGTGGGTGGTGATCATCCGGTGGTCGATGACCACCCCCTTGGGCGTCCCCGTGGATCCGGAGGAGTGCTGCAGGAAGGCGATCCGATCGCCCCCGGGACCCGGGACGGGGCGCTGCCGGATCGGGCGATCGAACGCCTCCAGGGTGTGGATCGTTGCCGGGTCCGACCCTGACAGCAGCGGCTCTATCCGGGGGGCGTACTCCTGGTCGACGAGGAGAGTGCCGCTCTTGTAGCGGGTCAAGAGCGTCGTGAGGTTCTTGACGTACGTCTCCATGTGGGTCTTGAACGTCGGGGTGGCCATGAGGCACGGCACGAGGTCCGCGGCCATGGCGCCGACGAACGCGGCCCAGAGCCGGGCTGAACTGCCGGCGACGATGGGGGTCACGGTGCCCGGGGCGATTCCCAGGGCGCCCAGACCCCGGGCGAACCCGGCGATCCGGTCGGCCATCTGGCCCGACGTGAGCACCTCGACGTGTCCGCGGGCGTCCTGGAACGAGAAGGTCGCGTCCTCCAGAGCGCCGTCGAGGGCGTCCAGGATCCGGCTCACCAGGTTCTGCCCGGCGACAGCGTCAGAAGCCGACATAGATGAACGCCCTGTCGGCCGCCCCATCGAGAAAGAGAAGGATGAGGAGTATCAAGAGGGTCATGAGCACCAGGCCGATCTTCTTGGCCCTGGGCCCGAGCCGTTCCTCGGGGTCCAGGGCGAGAGGGTCGAGAACGCTCATGGCTCGTCACCGCCGGAACCGGGTCACCACCCGGACGATCCGTTCGATCGTGTCGAAGTCGTCCAGGGTCACCTCGGTGATCGGTATCCGGATCGAGAAGCTGTCCTCGAGGAACACGATCAGCTGGGTGACCGCGAACGAGCTCAACAGCCCGGAGCTGAACAGGGCGTCAGCCGGAGTGATGGTGAGCTCGTCGTCGCGGATCAACCTCTCCACGACGAATCGCTGGACCATGGTGGCTGGCTCGGTCGGTTCTCCCACCTGGGCCTCCCCGGGCGACGGTCGGCGGTTCAGTATACTTCTCCAGCCGGTTCCGTCAAGCGAACGACCGGCGACCCGGCGACAACCCTCTGGCAAAGCGCACGCGGACGGAGTATCGTGCCGGCGGCTCCAGGGATTGGACGGCCCGGATTCCGGGGCGGTTCACTCCAGCAGAGTTCCAGGAGGGTGGAATGGTTCTTCGCAGGGTGCTCATCGTCGTGGTGCTGGTTCTCACCGGGTTCGGGCTCGACGTCGTCATGGCTCAAGACGAGGAGCAGGGGGCCGGCGGCCGGGGATTCGGCGGAAGGAAGGGCTTCAGGGGTCGCCAGGGCGGCAAGGGGGTCAAGGTCAAGTGGCAGGCCGTCATGCAGAAGATGACCCCGGAATGCCGTCAGAAGATGCAAGCGCTCATGCAGGAGTTCCAGGGCAAGATGGCAGCGCTCCGGCAGGAGTTCCAGCAGAAGCGGACGGCGCTCTTCCAGGAGTGCGGCGTGAAGGCCGACGGCCCCGGCGGCGACGACGACCTGGGCGGCCCGGTCCCGACCGGTCCGGTCGCATCGCCGACCCCGGACGCCTCTCAGGCCCCGGTCGCCCCGGCCTCTCCGGAAGCCTCCCCGACGGAACAGCCCAAGTAGCCGTCGTCGATCGAGACCGCCGTAGAGCACGCGACCGCCCACGGGGGCGGTCGCCGCAGGGCGGTCGAGGGCGGGGGTCACTCTCGCGTGTCGTAGAGCTCTTGCATCAGCCGCAGCGGGTTGCGCGTCGCGTCTTCCGTGGGGCGCCTCGCGGGCGGCTCTTCCATGCTGGTGGCCGTGACCGACGGCTGCTCCGGAGCCGCGGTGGACGGTACCGGCTGATCCCAGCGCTCGTAGTCTTCCTTGACCAGAGCGATCTTGATCGACGCTTCCCCCCTGTCCGTGCACACCTTCTCACCCTGGTCCAGGAACCAGGTCTGCTTGATCCCGCCGGACGAGCCGGGGTACACGACGAACACTCGACCCTCGAACACCTTCACGGTGACCGGGACGCGCCCCCCGGGCGCCTCCGCGACCAGCCCCGACAGGAGCGCGAGGCCGATCGACGCGGTGATCAGGTGCCCTCTGAGCCCCTGCTTCAGGTGGGACGACCCGAAGAACTCGCTGGCGTACCGGCGGCCGAACAGCCGACCGATCGGAGGGACCTGGCAGGAGAAACTGGTGCCGCGAACCGAGGCGATGGCGCTCGGCGTCACGCACGTGAACCCCTTGCCCCGCTTCACGACCTTGATCCAGGCCTGGCCCCTGTGGAGCCGCAACCCGTCGGAGAGCACCTGGAGCATGCTGAACGGCTTGATGGTGAGAGTGGTCCCGTCGGTGTAGCTGACGTGTCCCTCGAACCCCTGCCCCGTCTTGATCACGGTGCCGAACGGGACGGTCTGACCGGTCAGAGCCTTGGTCCAGCCCGCCTGATCGGCCTTGGTCTCGGCGTTCCCCCCGGTGACGACCAGGGTGGGCGGAGAGGGGCTGTCGGCCAGCAGAGGACAGGGACCGAGCAGGCAGCCTACCAGGAGCCAGGCCAGACAGGTGATGGGACCACTTCGAAGAGCCACGCTCTAACCCTCCTGGTCATCGAGAAGACACCCGTTCGGGACGCGCCAGGAGCACACCGGAACGCGTCGAACTCTCGAGAACGCAAAACACGGGCGGTTCTGTCTTCCTCTATCTACTACGCCCCACCCCGTCCGAAGGTTTTCTAGAAAACCGGTCCGGGTCCACGGGGGCAGTTCCGGTTCCGGCCGGTTCCGCGCCAGCACCATTTTCTGGCGGTTTCCTGGTCAGGGTCGGCTTCTTCGTGGTAGATTGGGCGCACTCTCCATCTCCCGGGCTACCCCGGCTCCTGAAGAGACCTCGGACGCAAGGAGACCTCGATGAAGCGACTGGTCTGGCTGATCCTAGGCATGGTGGTGTGCTCTGTCCCGGCGTTCGCCCAAGGGGCCGCCGCCACCCCTTCGCCGGCTCCCGCCCCCGCGGCAGCCGCGTCTCCCGACGCTCATGCCGGGCATGACCACGGCCAGGCGATGCCCTCCCCGAGCCCCGAAGAGAGACCGCTGCTCGAGAAGATGGAGCGCCTGAAGTCGCAGCCGCCCAAGAACGATGCCGAAGACCAGAAGATGCGCAAGGAGTACACGGCACTCCTGAAGGAGTACGTGAAGAAGTTCCCGGCGACTCCCCGGACGCCCCAGGCGCTCCAGGCGCTGGTGCAGCTCTTGGCCACGGGCAACCAGGTACCGGAGGCGGAGCAGACCGCGAAGGAGTTCCAGGCGAGTGCCAAGGGGCCCCAGGCGCAGATGTTCGCCTGCGCCCTCCTGGTCGACCTGTACATGAACGTCGGTCAGGAGGCCAAGGCGATCGGCTTCCTGCTGGACTACCTGAAGCAGGGGTCCAATCTCGGACACGAGCCGATGCTGGCCTACAAGCTGGCGGGGCTGCTGTCCGATCAGGACCGGTACGGTGAGGCGATCGGGGTGCTGGAGTCGTTTCTCAAGAAGGAGATTCCGCCGGCCCAGATGACCAGGTTCGAGCTGCGCATCGCCGACCTCCACATCAGCGCCGGTCGCCCCAAGGATGCCATCGACAAGCTCGAGGCGCTCCGGAAGCTGCAGCTCTCGGACGAGGACAAGTCTCTCTCGACGTATTTCCTGGGAATGGGCCATGCGGCGCTCTCCAAGGCGCTCAAGGGGCCGGACTCCGAGAGGGCGCGGAAGAAGGCGTTCAGCTTCTTCGACACGCTGATGACCGGGGCGAGAAAGGACATCAACGCCAACTACCCCTACGGTGCCATGGCGTTCTCGGCCGCCGCCGATCTGCTCCTGTCCACCGGCGACAAGGCCGGGGCGCTGAAGCTCTACGAGGAGATGGGCAAGCTGTACAAGGAGCGGCCCGAAGGGATGTTCGCGGAGCGGGCCGCCAAGGACGCGGCCTGGACCGGCAAGCAGGCCCCGGACTTCTCCGGGCCGACCCTGGACGGCAAGACCGTCACCCTCAAGGAGCTGGCCGGCAAGCTGGTGCTGCTGGACTTCTGGGCCACCTGGTGTCAGCCCTGCATCGGCGAGATCCCCTTGCTCAAGAGGATCGCCAAGAACGCCGCGGGGAGACCGCTGGCCATCGTCTCGGTGAGCCTGGACAATCCGAAGCAGCTCTCCCAGCTCAAGCGGTTCGTCGACATGCAGGGTCTCACGTGGTCCCAGGTGCACGACGGGAAGGTCTGGGAGAGCCCGATCGTGAAGAAGTACGAGGTCACCGGGATCCCGGCCTGCTTCCTCATCGACGAGAAGGGCCAGATCGTCCGGTCCGGTCTCAGGGGCCACCACCTGAAAGACGTGATCCAGCAGGAGCTTGCGAGGCTGGACCAGGCCAAGCAGGGGAAGTGACGGTCCGGGGGGGGGCTGTCCCGGTCCCTCGCGATCGAAGCTGCCGGGCAGTCGTCAGGCCGCCGGGCGCGAGAGCACCAGCATGACCGAGGTCCCCAGCGGGAGATCGACGGACCCGACGAGGGCGGTCTCTGCCCGGTAGAGTAGCGACAGCAGACCGTTGAGCGCTCGGGGCAGCGGCCTGATGTCCGATCGAGGGGGGCAGGTCGACGGCCGGGGCCTGATCGTCTCGAGGAGACGCTGCGTCAGCCTGTACAGCGCCACCGGGACGCCCAGCGTGACGTTCAGATAGCCCGCGCGAACCACGGTGAACCCGGCCCCCCGGACGAGCCGGACGAGGTTCGACCGACGGTACCGTCGATGGTGATGGTTCGCCTCGTCGTGCTGCGTCCAGAGACACTGGAAGGCAGGTACCACCAGCCCCATGCGTCCCCCCGGCGCCAGGACCCGGAACAGCTCGATCAGCGCCCGCCGGTCGTCGCGCACATGCTCCAGGACGTCGCAGCAGTAGACCAGCTGGAACGACCGATCGGCAAACGGGAGCGACTCGAGGTCGCCGGCGAGCAGCTTGCCCGGAGTGCGAGCGGCCGCACGCTCCA
>JACQZM010000068.1 GCA_016213885.1 Candidatus Rifleibacteriota bacterium
ACTCTCCCGGGGTCAGTCGATCCATCTCCTCGGGGCTGAACGGGCGTCGCCTCTCCCCGCAGACCTGCACGTCGAAGCAGGCCGTGAGCTCGGCGAGCACCCTGGCCGGGTTGGCGATGCTGTTCAGGTAGAGGTAGATCAGGCCCGCTGGCACGAGGCGGTCGCCGGCCTGACGGATCGTGGCGATCACCAGGTCGGTCCCGTCCTCGCCGCCGAAGAAGCGGCGGTCCACCGGACGCGGGGCCGGGCGGTGCGGCAGCTGGGCCACCACCAGGTCGAGCGGCCCGTCGACCGGCTCGAGAAGGCTGCCGGTGCAGAACTCGACGCCGCCGATCCGGTTCGCCCGGGCGTTCTCCCGGGCCGCGGCGAGAGCGGTCTCGTCGACGTCGGTACCCACGACCCGGGAGGCGCCGGCCAGCGCCAAAAAGAGCGACAGCATCCCGGTTCCGCATCCTGGCTCCGCGGCCCGGGCGCCCGGCTGGACCGTGAGATGGGTCATGAGAAACCGGGTGGAATCGTCCGACAGGAGCGCCGAGGGCCCTCGCTCCGCCAGCACGCCCAGCGGCGTCACGAACGGACGAGCATCGATCTCCATGATCTCGGCCGGCTCCTGGTCGGCGCCGGCAAGGCATCATTATAGTACAGGAGCCGGGCGCCCAGGGCCTCCGCCACCTCGAGCAGGGAGCGCTCTACCGGGTGCGGGCCACGGCGTCGAGCGCCTGGGCGAGGATCATCGTCGCCTCCCGGCACTCATGCTCGGAGAAGATCAGCGCCGGCTCCAGGCGGAGCACGTTGCGCCCGGCCCCTCCGACCGCAGAAAGAGCTCCCCCCGGACGGCCACGCCGTCCAGGAACCCCGGCGAGGAGAGGATCGACAGGGTCTGCCGGGCCGCCGCGATCGAGGCGGGATGGCCGCCGAACGTGTTGAAGTGGAGAAGGTCCGGGTCGGCCTCGGCCACGGCCCGGGTCATCGCCACGGCGCCCAGAGGGTAGCCGTTGGCGATCCCCTTTCCCAGCGCCACGAGATCCGGCGTCAGGCCGACCTTCTGGAAGCCGAAGAGCCGGCCACCGCACCGGCCGAAGCCGGTCTGCACCTCGTCCACCACCAGCACCGCCCCGGTCTCACGCTTGAGCTCCATGAGCCCGGCGAAGTACGAATCCGGCGGGATCACGATGCCGCCCACCCCGAGGACCGGCTCCAGCAGGACGATCGGCGTCTCCCCGCGAGCCTTGATGCTCCCCAGCTCCCTGGCGAGATCGGCCAGACAGGGCTGACCGCCGGCGGCGCAGGCCCGATGGGGGCAGCCGTGGCAGTTCGGCGTGGTCGCCAGAGCGATGGCCGGGGCGACGGCGGATCGGAAGTGCCAGCCACCGAGCCCCGTGGCCGACTTGGAGAGGTAGGTGCCGCCGTGGTAGCCGTCGGCCAGCGCCACGACATGCTCCGATCCCGCGGCCACCCTGGCCAGGCAGAGCGCCAGATCGACGGCCTCCGAGCCGGAGTTGACGAAGAAGACCCGCCGGAGCCCGCCGCCCAGCGCCCGGAGGAGCTCCCTGGCGTACGAGACGGTCAGGTCGGACCTGTAGATCGCCGAGACGTGACCGAACGTCCTGGCCTGCTCGTGGGCGGCCCGGTCGACCTGCTCGTGGCAGTGCCCCAGCACCACCGTGGCCACGCCGCAGTAGCCGTCCAGGTACGAGCGCCCCTCCAGGTCCCACAGCCGGGTGCCGGACGCCCGGGCCACGGTGAGCGGCTGCTCGTAGTACGGCCTCACGAACGGTGGAAACGCCGGCTCCTCCGGGTCGTCGTCCAGCTCCATGACTCCCTCCGCCCCGCCAGTGTAGCACGGGCGCCGGGACGCCCGGGCGGCCCTGAGGCGGGGCCACCGCGTGATAGACTGTCGCCCATGCGGTTCGCGACCCGACGCCCCTGGCTGACCGTCGTCCTGATCGGGCTCCTCACCGTCGTGATGGGGCGGCATGCCCGTCACAGCCGGATCGACAACCGGCTCGAGGACAACGTGCTGCAGGACGAGCAGCTCCAGCGGTACCGCCGGTTCGTCCGGGAGTTCGGCAACGATCGCATCCTGATCGGGTCGGCACCGTTCACGACCCTCGACGCGGCGCTCCTGCGGACCCTCTTCGACGTGGAAGAGCAGCTGAGGGCCACCGGCTTCGTGGACTCGATCATCTCCCCCGTGTCGCTCCTCCGGGAGACCTTCTCGATCACCGACCGCGCCCAGTTCGAGCGTTGGGTCGCTCAGCCGGACCGGGTGGCCGGTCTGGTGAGGCGCCTCGGGAGCTTCACGGTGCTCCACGGCACCATCGTGTCGTTCGAGAAGAAGACCGTCGGGATCGTGATCGCCATCGGATCCAAGGTCGGAGACACCGACACGGAGCCGATTCTCCGGATCAAGAGGATCGTGGAAGGGCACCGGGGCTTCCGGGGGAAGATGGTGGTCACCGGGATCCCCGACATCATCCGGGTCATCCACCAGTACACCGCCTTCAGCCAGAAGGTGTTCACCCCGGCGACGATCGTCATCATCTCGCTGGTCCTCTGGCTGCTCTACCGGTCGGTCTTCGGGATCCTGGCTCCTCTGGCCACGGTGCTGATACCGGTCGTCTGGACCCTGGGCCTCTTCAACTGGCTGGGCAACTCCACCAACTTCATCACGTCGACCATCCCGCCGGTGCTGATCGCGAACGCCCTGACGAGCTGCATCCACCTGGTGACCGACTACATCCAGCGCACGAAGAACCAGGAGCGGTTCGACGCCGGTACGCTGGTCGCCACGGTCCGGGAGCTGACCGGCCCGATCCTCCTGTGCCAGCTCACCACCATCTTCGGCTTCCTCTCCATGGTCACCAACGGGCTCGGGGCGATCGGCCAGTACGGGGTCTACTCCGGGATCGGCGTGTTCCTGTCGGTCGCCACGATCTTCTTCCTGCTGCCGGCGCTGATCACGATCTTCCGGGTGACCCATCAGCGGGTGACCTGGCTGCAGGCCGCGGAGTTCGCCGTCGAGCCGCTGGGACGGTTCGCCTCGGCCCACCGGTGGGCGATCGTCCTGACGTGCGGCGCGTTGACCGCGGTCAGCATCGTCGGCTTGACCCGGCTCACCGCGGAGACGAGCCTGATCCGCTACATACCCCGTCACCATCCGCTGATCCGCGAGATCCGGACCATCGAGGAGCGGACCTGCGGCATCGTCCCGATCCACCTGTGCCTCTCGCGAGAGTCGAAGAGCCGGGACTCGAGCCTGCTCGACCCGGCGGTGTGCAGGGCCGTCGCGGCCCTGGAGACCCGGCTCCGGAAGATCCCGGACGTCGACTCGGCGCTCTCGTACGTGGACCTGGTCCAGGACTACGACCGGACGTTCTCCAGGGAGGTCGACCACATCCCGCCTTCGGCCGAGGAGATCGACGACTACCTCGACTTCTTCCGGCCCTACCGGGAGCCGATCCTGGTCGAGAAGCCGGTCCGCGACGCCAGCGGTCGAGTCGTCGAGACCCGGGTCGTCGAGGTGTCTCCGGAGGGCAAGGGGGGACACTCGATCGTGGACTGGTTCCTCACCCGGGACTGCGGCAGGGCTCACATCGCGCTGAGGGTCAGGGACGTCAGCTCACGGGAGCTCACCGCGATCTTCGGCAGGGTCGAGGAGCTGGCACGAGCCACCCTGCCCCGGGACGTCCGGTTCCACCTGACCGGACGGGCCTACCTCTGGGCCGTCACGTCGGAGATGCTGGTCTCGAACCAGATCTCGAACTTCTTCTGGTCGCTCGCGACGATCGGCGGCGTCATCGTCCTCTACTTCCGATCGCTCTTCCTGGGAGTGCTCGCCCTGGTGCCCAACGTGCTCCCGGTCCTCATCATGTATGGGGTGATGGGGTTCATCGGGATGGAGGTCAACACCGTGACCGCCATGCTCGCCTGCGTGGTCATCGGGATGGTGGTGGACGACACGATCCACTACATCCACACCTTCCGCGGCAAGATCGCGGAGGGGCTCAGCCCCGAGGATGCGGTCATCGCCGCGTTCCACGCCAAGGGAGGGTCCATGGCCTTCATGGCGATCGTGCTGGCCGCTGGCTTCGGGGTGCTCATGCTCTCGGACTTCGTGCCGACGTTCCAGTTCGGCCTGCTGACGGCGCTGACCTTCCTGATGGCTGTCTGGTTCGATCTGCTGTTCACGCCGGCGATGCTGCTGGTGATCGAGCCGTTCGGCAACCCCGGCAAGGTCGCCGGGAAAGACTGAGGGTCCCCACCGTCCCGGACCGGTACGATGGGGACCCTCTCGACGTCGGAATCCGAGCCTGCGACTA
Organism: Candidatus Rifleibacteriota bacterium; assembly: GCA_016213885.1. Classification (GTDB taxonomy): domain Bacteria; phylum Muiribacteriota; class UBA6191; order JACPRK01; family JACQZM01; genus JACQZM01. The sequence continues at coordinate 4,323 of JACQZM010000068.1, forward strand.
CTCCCCGGACCCCGGCTTGACCGGAGCCTCAGGCACCGCCTGTCCCTTCTGGATGATCTCCTTGTTCACCTCGCGATCCATCAGGATCGTCCGGGCGGCGAAGGACGAGATGAACGAGAAGCACTTCATCTGCTCTTCCGCCGTGGCCAGCTTGCAGGTCACGACCAGGTGGTTGCGCCCTTCGCAGAAGATCTTCACGTCGGAGTCGATCCCGGTCTTCTCGTCGGCCGAGGCGTTCTTGACGATGTCGTTCAGGTGCTTGATCAGCTTCGCCTTGACCACGCGCGACATGGTGAAGGTGAGGAAGTTCGTCGTCAGGGTCACGGTCTTCACGTCGCCGGTGGCGCCGCGGTTTCGCTGGATCTCGATCGTCGTGTCGCCGTGGACCGCCACGACCGCCTCGACGAACTTGACCTTGGCGTTCTTGAAGTCGATCCCCTGGACCTTCTTCGTCAGGTCGGCGGACAGGTTCTTGCGCTTCTGCAGCCTGAGCTTCCCCTCCTGCAGCTCGCGGTACTTCTTGTCCATCAGCTTCACGGCGGCGACTCTGTCCTTGGTGGACATGTGGATCGTGTACTTGACCGCGGACGCTCCCTCGGTGACCGGGGTGAACTGGCCGGCCTTGAGCGTCGCGATCGTCTTGTTCAAGAGCTCGTAGTCTCCGATGGCCGCCGACGAGAACAGACCCCACTGCCCCAGATAGGCCACGGTCAGCTCCCGCTTCCGCGCCTCGAGCAGGAACTTCTTCACGGGGACGTTCTCCTCGTTCTTGAGCGCGTTGAACACCGGCGTGTGGCCGGTCTTGGTCATGTGCTCCGTGTAGTGCTTGCGGAGCGTCTCCATGACCTTGTCGTGGTCGAACCGGCCCTGGATCACGAGCACGCCGCGGGCCGTGCCGCTCTTGTTCTCGGGGTACGCCGGGTCCTGGACGACCAGCGCCACCTTCGACTCGTCCTGCCCGGCGAAGGGCGCGCCGTGGGCGTGGAGAACCTGGTAGAAGGCATCGACATCCTCGGGCTTCGTGATCCCGTGGGAGGCGTAGTACGCCTGGAGGTACTGGGCGACCCGGCTCATGCTGACGAACGTCAGGTTCCTGGGGTCGTTCACGAACATCAGAGGTTCAGGAGTCGCGACGCTGGCCGGCGCCTGAGCGGCCGGCACCGCCGTCTGTGCGCCGCCCACCCCGACCAGACACAGGAACACCGCTCGACGGCGGACGGCAGGAGCCCCGTTCCGGACATGATACTGGAGGTCATCGGCCGATGGCAACAGATCCGGCGTCCAAGACCCGGCGCCTCGCCGGATCCGAGGCGCGCCCCCGAGCGCGACCTCAATCCGGATCCCCTCCTCTTTCATCTCTCACCCGAGCGCGACCTCCAACCTGATCGCTTCCTCTTTCTCTCACCCGGGCACGACTTTGAACCTACCCCCTCCACTTCCTTGCTGACTCTGCAGCCAGGCCGAGGCCTGATCACAGGCCCGACTCCGCGAGACAGGCGGGGGATCCTGGAAGCAGGCTGGAAAAGGGGCCCGTCCCCGCTTTTCCCTGCCCCGCCTCCGTCGACGCCAGTGACCAGGGTCACAAAAAGTGCACCCCGGGATCCGCAAAAGGTTGCAGTCGGGCCGGCTCTCGTTGGATGATGCGATAGCGGGCCGGGAGCCCCCGGGTGAGGCACCCGCGGCAGGGCTGCCGGGCCACCCGTCCTCGCCTGGGCCGTACCGATGCGCTTCTATCTCGTCGACAAGATCACCGAGCTCGACCGCGGGTCGTCGATCAAGGGCTTCAAGAACGTCTCCATGACGGAGCCGTTCTTCACGTACCACTTTCCCCGTCACCCGGTCATGCCCGGGGTGCTCATCATCGAGGCGCTGGCGCAGCTGGCAGGCCTGCTGATAGAGCTGTCCGGGGCCCAGGGGGACTACCGCAAGGCGATCCTCTCCATCGTGGACAAGACGAAGTTCAGGCACCTGGTCAGGCCCGGCGACCGCATAGATATGGAAGCGCGGGTGGAGAACCTGGCCCCGAACGGGGCCAGTTGCCGCGTCCGGGCCACCGTGGAGGGGAAGGAGCTCACCGAGACCTTGCTGACCTTCTCCCTCCAGGATGTCTCCGACCGCTACGACACCTTCCTCGAGGGCGAACGGAAGGCGCTGGTCGAGACCCTGCTGCGAGACCTGGGGCCGGACAAGGTCAAAGGGCCGGCGTAGCCGCGGAAGCCGCCCCGAGCCCGGTCCGGGACGACCACCATGATCAAGACGATCTTCGACTCCACCGTCGACCTGGCGTCGCTCATCGAGCCGGGAACGCCCGTGGCGATCCTGGGCTGCTCGCAGTGCGCCTCGGTCTACAAGACCGGCGACACCGACCGGATCGAGGAAGTGGCCCGGTCGCTCGAGGGCCACTGCCCGGTCGTCGTGGTCGCGTCGATCGACGCCCCCTGCGACCAGAGGACGCTCCGGTTCCTCACCCGGACGATCCCCCGGTTCGGGGAGTGCCGGTGCTTCGTGGTGCTGGCCTGCGAGGCCGGCGCCCGGAGCCTCGGCACCCTGGTGTCGAATCTGGACGGGGAGCCGAGAAAGGTCGTCTCGCCGGTGCGGACGACCGGGTTCGCCGTCATCGGCCTCGACGGGACCTCCCACGGCGCCTGCCTGTTCTGCGACGTCTGCCACCGCCCCGATCGCGGCTCCCTGTGCCCGGTGGCGGCCTGCCCCATGGCCAGAAGCGACGGTCCTTGCCAGGACCGCACCTCGGAAGTCTGCGTGGTCGATCCGACGATGCGGTGCTCCTGGCTCACGCCGCGGCTCTTGCCCCGGTCCGCGCCCGTCGCCTGGCGTCGACCCCGGAACGCGAACCTTGGGAGGGAGTCCGTGGCCCCGGCGGCGGTGTTTCCGCCTCCGCGGGACCTGGGCCAGGTCCGGGAGCTGGCGGCCGGCATCCCCGGATGGAATCTCAGGACGCTGTTCGTGGACGACGCGCCGGAGGGGCTGACGCCTCTGGTGGTCCTCCAGACGCTGCTGCAGCTGGCGGTCCCGGCGGAGCTGGGTCTGGTCCTGCACGGTCTCGACCGGAGCGAGCGGACGCTGGCGGCCGATCTGCGCACCGCCGCGGCTCTCGGCGTACGGCGCGTGCTCATCCGGGGCGCGGCCAGCCCGGAGCGGCGGATCGCCTCGCGCTCCACGGTGTCGCTGGTGGAGCTGGCCGCGGGGACGCTGGGGCCCGAGGCGCTGGTGCTCGCGCAGAACGCCTTCCTCCATCCGGCCGACGTGGCGCTCCTGGAGGCGCAGATCGAGGTCGGCCTCGACCTGGTCGCGAGCCGGCTCCTGCCGGGGCATGCCCGGGAGGCGGCCTCACGGTTCGCCGGGCGGCTCGTGCCGCTGGTGCTCGTCGACGAGTCGACCGGCCCGATCGATGCGGGCTCTCGACCGGCGGTGCTCGACCTCTCGCGGCTCACGCCGCACCTGGCGCTCGAGGTGAGCCGTCGTGTCCTCCGCTGACCTGTTCGTCTCCGAGCCCGGACGGACGCTCATCCTGTCCGGCGCCGTTGCGGCCTCGAGGGGGGCGTTCGAGGCCGGAGTCGTTCGAGGCGCTGGCCGACCGGTCGAGCCCGCTGACTAGCCGGGCCCACGTCGTGATCAACGAGCACGTGGCGTACCACCGCGCGCTGGGGTACTCCCTCGCGGGTGGACGATCCCTCATGATCATGAAGCACGTGGGGATGAACGTCGCCTCCGACCCGGCCCACTACTCCGGCTACACCGGGGTCCGCGGGGGCATGGTGGTACTCGTCGGCGCGGACCCCGGCGCGACCTGCTCCACCGGCGAGTTCGACGTGCGGTTCCTGTCGTTGCACACGCACCTGCCGATCCTGGAGCCCGGGGATTTCCAGGAGACCGTCGACGCCACCCGCGGCGCGTTCGAGCTGTCGGAGCACCTCCTACTTCCGGTGATGGTCATCGTCCCGGCGCGGCTCTGTTACGGCATGGGAACCGTCACGACCGGGCCGGTCGCCCCCCCGCGGGATGAGCTGTCGTTCGCCCGTACCCCGGACCTGACCGTGGTGGGCCAGCGGGCCGTGGAGCGACACCGCCTTCTCATGGAGAAGATCGAGCGGCTCCGGGAGCTGCCGCCGGACGCCACCCTCCCGGGGCTGCCGGCCGACCGGCACCGCACGGTCCCGTCCCGGGATCTGATCGTCGCCTCCGGGGTGATCCGCGATCTGGTGCTCGAGGCGATGGCGATCCTCGGGGTCGACGACCGGGTGTCGGTCTATGCGCCGGCCCTGACCTACCCCTTGAGCGGGCCGAGGCTCCTCGGGGCCATGGGCCGCTGCGGCTGCGAGAGGGTCCTGTTCGTCGAGGACCTGGAGGGGTTCCTCGAGACGCAGGCCACGGCGACGCTGGTCCGGAGCCGGGCAGCCGTGGAGGTCCACGGGAAGGACGTGTTTCGCCCCTGGGGCGTCGTCGGGTTCCGGGAGGTGCTGGACGGCCTGCGCCGTTCGTCCTCCGGGAGGGCGACGTGCTGGGAGGCGACATCGGCTGCAGCTCCCTGCCGCCCCACTACCCGGACTGGCTCACCTGCATGAACTCCGGCACCTCCATCGCCTCCGGGGTCGGGCAGGCGCTGGTCGAGACGACGAGCGACCGGGGTCGACGACCCAGGGTGGTCTCGCTCGTCGGCGACTCCACGCTGTTCCACAGCGGCCTCCAGACGATCATCGACTGCGCCCGGCGGGACTCCGACCAGATCTGCTTCGTCCTCGACAACTCCTGGACCGCCATGACCGGCCACCAGAGCACCCCGGGCACGCCCCGGGACCTGAAGGGCGACCGGATCGAGGGGGCCGTCGACATCCCGGCGCTCCTCGGGGCAGCCGGCGTCAGGCGGCTGTTCACCGTGGATCCGCTTCGGGTCTCCCGGATGCGACGCCTGATGATGCGGTTGCTCGAGGAGCCCGGCTTCTCGTGCGTCGTGGTCCGGCGTGAGTGCAAGCTCCAGGTCCGGCGGCGCGGGGCAGCCGCCCGGTGGACAGGCGTCTTCGGGGTCGTGGAGGAGCGGTGCCGGCGGTGCAACCGGTGCTACTCCGTCCTCACCTGCCCGGCCATCGACAAGCTGGAGAACGGCCAGATCGTCATCGATCCGGATCTGTGCGGCAGCTGCTCCCTGTGCCACCAGACCTGCCCGAACGGCGCGATCGTCCAGGTGAGGGTCCGGGCCGCCGAGGCGGGGCCCCGGCGCGGCAGACGAGGCGGGGAGGGGGAGCCCCCATGATCCACAACATCGTGGTGACCGGGATCGGCGGCCAGGGCGTGACGTTCGCCAGCACCCTCCTCCGCCAGGCGATCGGCCTGAAGTTCGGGCGGTTCGCCGGGTACGACGACCGGAGCGGGGCGCAGCGGTTCGGCCACGTGTCGTCGGTGATCCGCTTCTCGCTCGACCGGTCCTACCGGGGCCCGCTGGCCCTCGACCTCCCGGACCGGCAGGCTCAGTGGGCCATCGCCCTGGAGGCGACGGAGCTCATCCGGTTCTCCGGGAAGCTCGCCGTCGGGGCCGTGGTGATCATGGACCGGTGCGTCGTGGTCCCCACGAACGTGCGGAGGGTCGACGGCCCCTACCCCCGGGCGGACGAGGTGGCCGCGGCGCTCTCCGACCTGGGGTGCTCCGTGGACCTGCGGGATCTCAGGGCGGTGGCCAGGGGGCTCACGGGCAGCCCGGTCGACGCCAACCTGGTCGCCCTCGGGTTGTTCGCCCAAAAGAGCGGCGGACTCCTGTCGCCGGTCGACCTGGAGCCGGTGGCTCCGGAGCGGGAGATGTCGGTCATCAGGCACGGGTTCGCCCTCCCGCCGGAGGAGCCGGAGCCGTGATCGTCTACGCCCTGATGAAGTACATCGAGAAGATCCCGGTGCGGTACGACCGGATGATGAACCTGCTCACCCTCGGGTGCCACGCCCGGGCCCACGAGATGATGCGCTCCGAGATCGAGCCCGGCATGTCGGTCCTCGACATCGGCTGCGGCACCGGGCGGTTCGCCCTGGCCGCCGCCGCCAAGGGGGCCCGGGTGCTCGGTGTGGACTCGTCGCCGGAGATGCTCCGGGTGTTCCGGGAGAACCTCCTGGCCCGGCCGGACCTCCAGGCGCGGGTGGAGATCCTCGAGTGCGGCGCCGGCTCCATCGGCCACCTGCTCGGGGAGAGGCGCTTCGACCGGATCACGGCGTCGCTGATGCTCGGGGAGCTGCCGGACCTCGTCAGGGCCCGGACCATCGCCTCCGCGGCGACGCTGCTGGCGCCGGGCGGCAAGGTCGTGGTCTGCGACGAGTTCTGGCCGAAGAGCCGCTGGATGAGCGCCCTCTACCACCTGCTGTTCTGGATCTTCTTCGTGCCCAACTTCATCCTGACCCGCACGCTCATCCAGCCGGTGCGGGGCTTCGAGCGGGACGTCGACCTGGCGGGCCTCTCGGTGGTGGCGCGGCGAGAGCTCCTCCTGGGAGCCATGGCCGTGGTCTGCCTGGTCAGGAGCGGCGAATGACCCCCCAGGAGCTCCGGGATCTCGTGATCGGAGTCCGGTGCGTCGTGCTGCGGTACAACCCTATCCGGTTTCCCGTGGGCCTTCTGAGCTCGGGCCGGCCCGACGCCACCTCGCCGGTGGGGGTGTCGGGCAACTACTTCCGCACGGTCCAGCGCCTCCGGAAGACCCTCCGCGGCATCGACTGCCACATCCTCGTGGCGGACTCCGCCGGGATCAACGTCTGGTGCGCCGCCGGCGTCTGCGACTTCAACGAGCACAAGATCGCCGACGCGGTCCACGCCACCGGGCTCGCGACGGTGGTCTCCCACCGGCGGCTCATCTTGCCGCAGCTGGCCGCGGTGGGGGTCGACCTGGCCAGGCTCAGAGCCGAGTCCGGGTTCTCCGGGACCTGGGGACCCGCCAGACTCGAGGACCTGCCGGTGCTGCTCCGGGGCGACGGCAGGGTCGCCGGGGCGATGCGGCTCGTCCGGTTTCCCCTGGCCGACCGGTTCCACAACGCCGTGGGGCTGTTCGACGTGTTCCTTCTGTTGCCGCTGGCGCTGCTGATCTTCCTGGGCACCGGGGCGGCGGCGTTCGCCCTCCTGGCCAACGCCCTCGTGATCTTCCCGCTGTTCCTCGGGTACCCGCTCTTCCCGTGCCGCTACCCCGCCAACTCGGCGCTGATCTGGGGGCTGGTCGTGACGGCGGCGGTGGCGCTCGGCGGCCTGGCGCTCGCACCGGGATCCGCCACCGTCTGGGTGAGCGTCGGAACGACGCTCTTGGCCGCTCTGCTCGTGGCCATCGACATGCTGGGCTCCACGCCGTTCTACAAGACCACCATCGCCCACTGGCTAGCGACCGGCGACAACCGGAGCCTCTTCCAGCCTCTGGTCCTGGACCGCTGCACCGGCTGCGGCGCCTGCGAGGCCGTCTGCCCCAAGGGCATCTTCTCCCTGGGAACCGCCGACGGCCGGGGTCGACGGGCCGTGGCCAACCTGGACGCCGAGTGCTGCGAGTGCCTCGCATGTCTCAAGCAGTGTCCCCGGGAGGCGATAGCGAACGTCCACGGGGCGCTGTTCAAGGACGACATCAAGAGCGTCCCCGACGTGGCCAGGCTCGTCCTGGGCGAGCCGCAAGCCCCCCCACATCGAGCGATCGCCCGGGAGGAGCCGGAATGACCGCACCGTCAGCGATGGACCGACCCCGCGCCCCGGTCGACCTGTCGACCAGCGGCGACCACCGCCTGGTCAGGGTCGGGGAATCTCTGCTGCTCTTCTTCGTGGAGAGCTCCACCCTGCTGGCGCTGGACCCGGGACGCTGTCTCGACGCAGCGGGCCAGCCCACGGAGCGGCTCCGGCAGGCCGTGGCCGTGGCGCTCTCGGTCCAGGAACGGGAAGCCGGCCGGCTCAACCGGGACCTGGTGCGCGAGAGGGCCGCCAGGACCCCGAATCGCGTCTCCGCCCTGAACCTGAACCTGACGGACCGGTGCAACCTCGCCTGCGTCTACTGCTACGCAAAGGGGGGAGGCTACGGCCGCATCCGGGACGAGCTCGACCTCGACACGTTCCGATCGGCCATGGCGGAGGCCGCGGGCGTCCTGGACCGGAGCCGGGAGCTCCGGTTCGAGTTCTTCGGCGGGGAGCCGCTCCTGAACCTGGAGACGATCCGGCAGGTCCTGGAGTGGGAGAGCGACACGCCGGGCCTGCCGGCCCGGGTCGTGAACCGGATCTCCACGAACCTGACGGTGCTGACGCCGCAGATGGAGGAGGTGCTCGAGCGAGGCCGCTTCATCCTCTCCGTGTCGCTCGACGGCTCCCGGGAGACCCAGGACGCCCAGCGACCGTTCAGGGACGGCCGGGGCTCGTTCGACACGATCATCGAGAACGTCCGGAAGATGAAGCGGCGGGCGCCCCACCTGGTCACGGTGGCCCGGATGACGGTCTACCGGGGCGGCTCCAGGCTCCTCGACGAGATCGAGGAGCTCCGGCAGACCGACCTGTTCGACTACTGCTCGATCTACGCCGCGGCGATCGACCAGGACGGCCGGGGCGACCTGGTCGTGTCGCCGGAGTTCCAGGAGAGCTACCTCGCCTTCGCGGCGCGCTACGACGGCTACCTCTCCGGACGCGCCGGCCGGTTCAAGGGGTGCCTGGAGCTGAATCGGTACCTGGGCCATCTCCTCCTGGGAACGGCGGCGCTGAACCACTGCCGGGCGGGCATCGGCTACTTCTCCCTCTCGGCGGACGGGTCGGTCCACCCGTGCCACCGGCTGATCGGCCAGGGCTCCCGGACCCTGCCCGGCGGGCTCCGAGGCGTCGAGGCGACCCCGGAGCTCTGGCGGGTGCCCGTGACGGAGCGGCAGCCGTGCGACAGCTGCGACACCCGGTACTTCTGCGGCGGCGGCTGCAAGCAAGAGAACCTGATCGCCACCGGCGACCCGCTGAGCCCGGGTCCCTCGGGGTGCGCCTTCGCGCGGCTCCTGTTCGACGCGGCGCTGGTGGCTTCATCGACGCTCTCAGGACCCTCCCGGCGCCGACTCGAGCCGATCTGCAGCGGCCTCGAGGAGCTGTTCGTGCTGTGCGGCCAGGAGGTGGGGGCGCATGACCGGGGGGCGCTCCGGGGCGCCCTGGAGGCGTCGCTGGCGCCTTTCTTGAGCCGGTCGGGGCGGCAGTCCCGGTAGGCCCGTCACCTGGCCGTGGCCGGCGGATCGTCATGTATAGTATCTAGCGACCGCTCGTCGGGCCGGCGGGCACGGGGCGATGCCACGAGCCCGGACGAGCCGCCGTCAGTCCCCAGGAGGGAGAGAGACGCCATGCCGTCGGAAGATCCAGGGCGGCCCCGGGGCCGCGTCGCAGCCGCCCTGGCCATGGCGGGATTCCTCTACGCCATCTGGGGCTATTTCAACGTGTACTACGTCAAGTGGCTCTTCCCCGGGCTCTACGTCGACAGCATCCTGGTGAGCAGCGCCTCGGAGATCATCGTCATCGTGGCGTTCGGCGTGTTCGCGATCCGGGCCCAGACCAACCGCTACACGAAGATCCGGCTGGTGGTGCTGGTCGGGCTGGTCGCGACGATCTGGGGAGCCGTGCCGCTGCTGTTCCCGTTCGCCGAGCCGCACGTGGGCCGGTTGCCGTTCACGCCGGTGGGGTTTCCGGGCATGCACGTCCCCGGGGCGCTCTCGTACTTCGTCTGGCTCGGCCTCATCTTCCTGTTCGGCCGGAGGGTCGACTGCGCCTGGTGCTGCCCCTGCGTGGGGATCCGCGAGACCGTGGGCGCCCCGTTTCGAGGAGCCACCATCAAGGGGGGCCCGGCCTGGAGGCTGAGGCATGTCCAGTGGCTCGTCGTCGGGGTCCACGGGCTGTACCTGGCGTTCATCTTCATGCCCGCCTCGGGTCTCGCCGACGCCTTCTTCTCGGCGTTCTGGTCGCTGGTGCCGCTGGCCTACTACCTGTCGTTCCTGCTGGTTCCGGTGACCGGCAATCGCAACTTCTGCCGGTACCTGTGCCCGTTCGGGAGCGTCTACGGCGCCGTCAGCGTGGCCGGATTCTTCAAGATCGTCGGCGACCCCGAGAGGTGCAGCGGCTGCGGTCTGTGCGAGCGGGAGTGCGACATGGGCGTTCCGGTGGCGACGCTGATCCGCGAGCGCGGCGAGGTCAGGGTGATGGACTGCATGGGCTGTTGCCGCTGCGTCGCCAGCTGTCCGCGTCAGGCGCTGGAGAGTCGCGACGTGCGGGACGCCCTGGGTCTCCGGCGCGGCGAGCGCCCGCCCCGGAAGCCTGTCACCGCGTGTGGAGCGGATCGAAGAACGTGAGCTGCGCCGCGGCAGGGCGCCCGGGCGTCATCCGCTCTCCGTGCGCCCGCCGCCGCGCCACGACCGGAGAAACTGGCCCAGCACATCCAGCGTCAGCGGCTTGGCCAGGTAGTCGTCCATGCCCGCGTCCCGGCAGCGGCCCGGCGTGTCGCTCAGGACGTCGGCGCTCAGCGCGATGATCCCGGCGCGGTGGCCTCCGGTCTCCGCCGTGCGGATGAGACGGGTCGCCTCGAAGCCGTCCACCTCGGGCATGTGGCAGTCCATGAACACCAGGTCGTATCTCCTGGCGGCGCACGCCCGCACCGCCGCCGTTCCGCCGTCTGCCAGGTCGCACTCGAAACCCAGACGCCGGAGCATGGCCGCCTGCACCATGCGATTGAACTCCACGTCGTCGACCAGCAGGATGGCCAGCTGAGCCGGTGTCGATCGGAGCGGTACCTCCGGAACCTCGTCCCCTTGGTCCGCCGGAGCCTCCGCCAGGGTCACCTCGAAGAAGAACACGGAGCCTCTCCCCGGCTCGCTGTCGAAGCCGATCTGCCCCCCCATGCGCTCGACGATGCGCCTGGAGATCGCCAGGCCCAGCCCGGAGCCGCCGTAGCGCCGCGAGATCGAGTCGTCGGCCTGGTTGAACGGCTTGAACAGCCGCTCCCTGTGCTCGACGGCGATGCCGACGCCGGTGTCGATCACCTCGAAGCGAAGGCGTGGGTGAGGGCCCGGCGTAGGGGCCCGGCTCACCGTCACCCGGACGCCGCCACGCTCGGTGAACTTGAGACCGTTCCCGATCAGGTTGTACAGCACCTGACGCAGGCGCGTCGGATCGCCCAGCAGACGGCCCGGCACGTCTTCCGACACGACGTGGTCGAGCTTCAGGCCCTTCAGGGCGGCCTGCGGGGCATGGGTTCCCACCACCGACGCCGTCAGCTCCCGGGGATCGAGCGGCACCGATGCCAGGACCATCTGGCTGGCCTCGATCCTGGACAGGTCGAGCGCGTCGTCGATCAGGTCGACCAGATGCCGGCCGGCGTCTCGAGCCTGGTTCGCGAGAGTCCGCTGCTCGTCGGTCGGCAAGCCGTGTTCCAGCAGATCCAGGAACCCCACGACGGCGTTCATCGGAGTCCGGATCTCGTGGGACATCGTGGCCAGGAAACGGCTCTTCGCCTCGTTGGCCGCCTCGGCGAGCTTCCGGGAGGATCCGAGTTCCTCGGCCAGCAAGCTGCTGTTGAGCAGCAGGTAGACCTGCGTCAGGCCCACGTCGCAGATCAGCATGGCCACGAAGAAGGCGACGTTCCCTGGAGTGGAGACCATGAGGTTACGGGCCTCCGGGACGAGCCACCAGTGGACCACCCGGCCGAGCAGGAGCAGCCCCTGGAAGAAGATGAACAGCGCCACCGCCCGGAACATGGCCAGGCTCTTCTCCTGGCCGCGGACCCAGAGGATCCAGGCTATCCAGGTCGTGAAGAGCCCCAGGGTGAGGCAGTGGGTCATGCCGCGGACGTAATGGTCGGCGATGAACCACAGGCACCACAGGGTGAGCGCCACGGGGTAGATCGCCAGGAGCGGCCAGGAGAGCAGTCGATGGCCGCAGAACAGGCGAACGCCCTGGAGCCGCATGATGACCGCCACGGCGACGCCGAGGTTGGCCACCGCGATCGAGCTCCAGTCCGGGACGAGGCCCCGCACGCCGTAGGAGAGGTAGGTCAGCGCGACCGCGGCGTTGCACACCACCCAGAACCCGAAGCCGGGGTAGGTCTTCTGACAGCGCCAGAAGACCACCATGGCCACGCAGAGGAACGCGTTGACCAGCACGCTGATGGCGAAGATGGTGCGCAGATCGAGCATGCGTTCGGGACCGCCCTGTCGGCCCGGGATTCTATCTCCGTCGCCTCGCCAGGTGCTTCTTGATCATCGGACCCACGTCCTTGTCCTGGGCGAACGAACCCAGCACATCGAGGGCGCGCCGGTCGTCGTCCCACTCCGCGAGCCACCTGACCGCAGTGACCTTGGTGAGTCGATCCGGGGACGAGAGCATCGCCCTCAGGCAGGGCAGGCTGGAGTCGAGCCTCCAGCCGGCCAGACGCTCCACGGCCCGGCGCCGGATCTCCGGAACCTGGGACGCGGCCTGACGTTCGACCACCGGCAAGAGCTCCACCAGCGGGCCCTTCCAGTAGTGGAGCAAGAAGAGGCCCTTCTGCACCCGGGCCGGATCGGAGCTGCCCAGGAGCTGATGGTAGATCGGCAGAAGACCCGGCGAGCCCCGGAGCGCCAGCGTGCGCACCAGGTCGTCTCTCGATCGGCTGTCGGTCTCTTTCTCCAGCGCCGCGAGCAAGGTGGGCTCGAACGACGGAGAGTCCCTGAAGTAGGCGCTGAGGAGGAACACGCCACCGGACCGGGCCCTGGGGTCGGCCGAGGCGAGCTGTGCCTCGATGAACGGCAGCGCTTGCCGCGACCGGCGCTCCGCCAGCGCTCTGAGCGCCGAGGAGCGGATCTGCGGGTCCGGGTCCAGACGGACCATGCTCGCAAGGACCGGCTCGGCCAGCTCCGTGGTGGCGCCGGAGCGTTCCCTGGACAGGCAGCTGACCAGAGCTCGACGCACCGACGCCTGGCCGTGCCGCGAGACGTCGTCCAGGAACCTCGCCGTGTCGGGCCGGCGGGACGCCACGGCCGCCAGGATCGTCCAGGACGCCGTGTCGCCGGCGGAATCGCTGGCCAGGCGCTCTCTCAGCACCGACACCACGTCGAACCGCCGCCTGAAGACCGGAAGCTTCTCCAGCGCCAGGATCCTCACGTTGGCATCGGGGTGCCTCAGCGCCGCCTCCCTCACAGCCTCGAACGCCGCCCGCTCCCTGGGGAACCCGGCCAGAGTCCGGAGCGCCTCCCCCGCCGTGGACGCCTGGACCGACCTGGAGTCGAGCACCGCCCTCGGCAGCCGCGTGTCCTCGGTCTCGTCGTCACCCCCGAGCGCCGTGGCCATCGCCCCCGGGTCGGTCCCGGCCGGCGCCCGCAGAAGCTCGAAGTCGCCCCGCGGGGCGAGCGAGCCTTCGCCGAAGAGCGGCTGGAACCGGCCCGTACCTCCGACCGTCCTGATGTAGAACGTGGACCGGCGCTCCTCGCCGGCGAAGGTGACGTCGCCCCTGTAGGGCCGCACCTCTTCCCGGGTGACCAGCACGGCGACGCTGTAGGTGCCGTCCTTGAGAGCCACGGCACCACGCCGGATCGGATTGAGCCTGACGAAGAACGACTCGACCCCCTTGAAGAAGGCCATCAGGTGGTGGGCGGTGCCGTTCTCGATCCGGTAGATCGACAGGCCGGGCACCGGCGATCGGCCCGCCAGCGGGCTCCGGGGGATCGGGTTCTCCGACAGCTTCTCGAGAACGGCGCACCCGGCCGCGAGCGCCTCGTCCCTGGCAGCCGCTCCGGCGGGCTCCCCGGGAAACAGGTCGGCGACCAGGCTGAGAAGAAAGACGCGATGCAGCGGCTCCTTGCCCCGGAAGTGCTCGCAGGCCGCATCCAGCCACTTCTTCAGCTCGTCTCTGAAAGGGTCCTTCCCTCCCGGCAGGCTCGCCTCCGCGACGTAGAAGCCGCCGAGGTCCGCCAGCGCACCGAAGTCGTTGGCTCCGCCCGACTTGCGGATCGCGTTCCTGAGCCCCTCGACGACCAAGGCCCCTGACCGGTCGGCCCGGCCGACGATCGCTGCGGGCTCGCCGGCTCCGCCGGAACTCGGCCGGGGGACATTGAAGCCAGGAGGGCCGTTGCTGCGCACCGGCCCATCTGGACCCCCCCGGGCCGTCCCTGACACGGTGGCCTGCCGGGCCCGCAGCACCGGCCGGAGACGGGCCAGCGCCGTCTCTCGATCGTGCTCCAGCTCGGCCAACCCCCACCGGGCGTACAGGTCCGGGAGGATCGCCTTGATGGAGTCCGCCTCCGGGGGCGTGTAGGTCCCCTTGGCCACCAGGGCGCCCAGCGCCGACAGCATGCTGGCTCGATCGCCGTCGGGGTGCTCGTCCTCGATCCGTTCGGCCAGCTCCCTCGGAACGGTCGACCAGCTGTCGTGCCCCGGGAGCGCGCACCGGGCCAGCCAGAGCTCCTTGGCCTGCTCCACCGCTCTCTTGAGCGAAGCCTCGGCGGCGCCGTACTGGCCGGACTGCATCCGCTGCCGGGCCCGGGCCAGCAGCAGATCGAGGAGCACCTGAAGGGCCTCCGGTCTGCCCCGGGGATCGGGATCCCCCCTGGCCTCCGTGACGAGTCTCTCGGCCTCGTCCACGCCGAGGCCCGGCAGGCGTCCGGCCACGACGTCGCGGGCCACGGCGATCCGGCAGCGAGCGAGCTCGTGCCTGGCCGCTCTCAGCGACGGCTCGTCCAGCCGCCCGGCCCGGGGCGACGAGATCCCGGCCTGAAGCCAGAGGATGGCTGCCGGGTTCTGGCCGGCGGCGGCCCGGGCGTTGCCGATCTTCAGAAGCTCCGCCGTTTCGAGCGATCGGGCCAGCAGGTCGACCAGCGCCGTGCGGCTCCCCAGCGCCATGGAGACCGCCGCCGCGGCGTCCAGGTCGCCGGAGCCGCGCCCGGGGTCCTCGAGCCCCCCGGCCCTCTTCCAGCGTGCGACGAACCCGTCGAGGTAGCCCTGCCGGGCCCGCTTCACCAGGCTCTCCGGCGTCCCTCCCGACGCGGCTGCCTGACGCAGGTCCGCGAGCAGCCGGTCAGCCGTGGCCCGGTCACCGGCCGCCGCCGCCCACCCGATCCACTCCACCTCCAGGTCGCGCCAGGCCTGGGTGAACGCACCGGCCCGGGAGCTGTTCGCCCCGCCCTGCCGGAACTCCAGCGCCAGCTTCTCGCACTCGTCGTACCGCCGCTGGCTGCGTCGCCTCTGGAACAGGTCGAACAGGATCTCCGGAACCATCTCGGAGGCGATCCGGCGCTCCTCTTCGGTCTGGCCTTCCCGGGCGAGCTTGCGGCAGCGATCCAGAGCCGCTTCCGGCTGGGAGCGTCTGAGCCGGTCGAGCTCCGCCAGCCCGGGGGTCGCCTCGTAGGGCGCCTGCGCCTTGCCGGCGTTGTCCATGTATCTGCGCGTGGCGTCGTCCTGGAGCCAGTACAGCCCCATGGTCATCAGCAGGATCACGATGATCCCGGCCACGCCGACGATAGCCCTCAGCCCGAACTCGTCCACGGCGGCTCCCTCCCGGGGCGGCCGGGCAGTGATCGCGGCCAGAGCCGCGTTCCGCTGCCGGTCGTTTCCGGTTTCCCACGACGCCCCGGTGCTCCCTCGGATCATACAGAACAGTCGGCGCCGCCGCCAGGACGGCAGAGGCGGCGCCCCGCCGGATCCGGTTCGCGCCTTCGAGCCCGACTCCGACCGGATCCCCTCCACTTCCATCGTGACCTTGGATCCAGGCCGCCGCCTCGTCACAAGCCAAGCTCTGCGGAACAGGCGGGGGAGCTGAAGGTGCTCAGGTGGCGCGTCGACCATGACGTGGCCAGGTTCGTCCGGGAGGCCAAGCTGCTCTCGACGCTCAGCCACCCCCGGATCGTCCGGGTGTTCGACGCCGGCCTCGACGGCGAGATCCCCTGGATCGTCTGCGAGCTGGTCGAGGGACCGACCGTGGCGGAGCGCCACTCCCGGAACGGCTGCTTGCTCCGGGACGCCCTCTCGATCGCCCATCAGGTGGCGGACGCCCTGAGCTTCGCCCACGATCGGGGCGTGATCCACAGGGACGTGAAGCCGTCCAACGTGTTCATCTGCTCAGGCGAAGGGGCGAAGCTGGCGGACTTCGGGCTGGCCCGCCCCATCGTCGGAGGTCAGACCGTCACCGCCAAAGATCTGCTCCTGGGCACGCCGGCCTACATGTCCCCGGAGCAGGTGACCGGCAGGCGGCTGGGCGTGCAGACGGACCAGTACTCGCTCGCGTTGATGCTCTACGAGCTCCTGTCCGGTCAGCTGCCGTTCGAGGGTGAGACAGCGTTCGCGCTCGCCATGGCACGGGTCGCGGGCCCGGGAGTTTCGCTCGAGACCAGGGCTCCCTGGGTCCCGGACGAGGTGCTGCGCCTGGTCGCCCGCGCCCTGGATCCCGATCCGGGGCGTCGGTTCCGGTCGACGGCGGAGCTCTGCGCGTCGCTGAAGCGGGCACTGGATCACACGACAGACACGGGCTTGGCGGCGCGGAGGCCGGACCCCCGACGGGTCGACGCGGACCGGACCGTGGTGGTGCCCGACGCGGGGGCCAGGCCGCTCCGGCCGGCGCCCGATACCCCCCAGGCGGTGCGGAGGGAGGGCCGGTTCGGCCGACCGGCCCGGATCGTGGCGCTCGCGGCGGTGCTGGTCGTCGCGACGGTCTTGGGCCTGGGCGGGTTGCGCCGTCACCGAGCCGGGGCGCCGGACCGGGCCGGAACACCCTCCGCTGAATCTGCCCCGGGACGGCCCGGCCGATTCGCAGGCACCGAGTTTCCCCGGCACCGCCGCCTGTCCGTGGCCGTGGACGGGACGTTCTCGAGGGGCGTCCGGTTCGAGGCCAGGGAGGGGCGCGCCGTCGTGGCGAGAGGTTCCCGGGAGGGCGGCGGCGGGAGGGTGATCTTCGAGGACCTGCCGCCGTCGAGGGAGCTCATCGTGGCGGCGATGGAGCCCGACGGGCGAGAGGTGGCGAGACTGGGACCGATCAGAACGCCGCCGGTGACGCCGCTCTACTCGTTCGCGTGCGCGCCCGGCACCACCAGCGTGATGGTCTCGTTCGTCGTGGTCGATCCGGTCGAGTTGACGGTGCAGGTGAGCGTCGCGGGAACCGGTCCGGTCGTGGAATCGCGACGACACCGGCGCGGGACCCGGTTCTTCAGGGCCGTGTTCTCGGGGCTGCGCCCGGGGACGGACCATCTCGTCAGGGTGACCAACGGGGATGGCTGGGGTGGAGTGGCGGACTGGCCGTTCCGCACGGCTCCGTGGGGGTCAAAGAGCGGGCTGCGGAAGATCGTGGAGCAGTGCGACGAGACCGGTCTCTTGACCTCCGTGGCCGACGAGACCCTCTGGGAGAGCCCCGATCTCGATGCTCTGGCGCCGCTGCGCCGGGCGCTCTCCGCGGAGCGCACCCGGCAGTTCATACCGCTCTACCTGGCGGGGAGAGCAGCCAAGTTCTGGCGGAGCTCCGAGGCCGTGGCAGATCTCCTGCCGCTGGTCCTGCGAGCGAGCGATCAGGGCAACCTCTACTCCGTGCTGCAGGCCGGCGTGGCGAGCTGGAACCTCGAGGCGGTCCGGCTGGCCAGTGCCAGACCCGCTCTGTCGGCGCCCGAGGACACCTGGGCGCTGGCGGCCCGTGCCGTGGCCACCGCCGGAGGACCCGCGGCGTGTGACAAGCTGGCGTCCTGGCGCGAGGGCCGCGACGGCTGGGTGGACAGCGACTACGCGGATCAGATGGTCCGGTGCGATCGGGATCGAGCCAGAGAGCGTTGCGGGCGCTGGATGGACTCCCCGGCCATGCGGGGGGTCACCATCGCCGACACGGCCATCAGGGGGCTCGAGCTGCTGGGGGAGCCCCAGGACGTGGCGCTCCTGGGGAGGCACCTTGGCAGCTTCCGGCAGCCGTTCGCCATGGCCCGGGCGATGGAGGGGCTGGCGAGGATCGGCAGCCCCGAGGCTCGGGAGCTCCTTCTCGCGGGGCTCCGGGCGGAGCCGCACTCGCCGTTCCTCCTCTGGCCCGTGGCCCGTCTCGGCCTCGTGGAAGCCGGACAGATCCTGGTCGATCGGCTGAAGCGGTCCCCGGATGCGAAGGCCCGCCGCGAGAACGCTCTGGCGCTGGGGCTCCACGGCGATGCCAGGCTGGCCGACGCCCTGAGGGGGCTGCTGGGCGACCGGGACCTCACCGTGGTCAACGCCGCGGCGTGGGCGCTGGCGGCTCTGGGCGACCGGGCCTCGGTGCCGGCGCTGATGGCGCTGGTGTCCGGCGGCAACGATCGGATGGGCGCGGCGACCTACGCTCTGTGGCGGCTCGGGGCCACGAGAGCGCTGCCGTTGCTCGAGGAGGCGCTGATCAGACGGAGCCGCCCCGGCACCGGCGAGGAGCTGACGGCGTTCACTCTGGCGGCGCTGGCCGTGCTCAGGCTCGGCGATCGGCGGGCGGAGGAGCTGGTCAGGGGGCTGGACCGTGGGCCGCACCTCCCGGGTCACGTTCGCGCTCTGCTGAAAGAGATGGCCAGGGAGCCGGCCCCGGCCGCGCCCGTGAGGGAGCTGTTCCTGCTGCCGCTCTGCCCCTGGCTCAGGTCGGGCATCCACCTGCAGCCCGGCGACTGGGTCCATGTCACGGCGAGCGGCTGGTGGGCGAGACCGGGAGGTCCGCCGACGCTGCCATGCGAGAAGATCCTGAGCTGGCCGGGCGGATCGGAGATGCGCCTGACCGTCGTGATAGGGGCCCAGCTGGAGACGATCCGACAGTGTGGCAGGCCGGTGCGGATCCTGGCGACCCGTCAGGGCGAGCTCTGCTTCAATGCGCTTCCGTTCGCGCTCGGGTCCCTCCGTGATGTTCCCCTCGGCGGCATTCCGGGGGTGACACGCATCAGGGTGTCGCGGTGAGAGCCCGGGCGCCGGATCATCGATCCACCGGGATTCGGAACCGGTTTCCGCGGCAGGTCGAAGCCGTGACCGCCTCGATCTTCATGCCGCCGGGGCCTCGCCGAACATGCTTTGACAGGATCTTTCGAGGATGAGGAACAGGACGCAGACTTTGGCGCCCTGTTCGACGCTGGCGTGCGGCCCGACGACTTCTCCCGCGCCGCCTGGCGAAATTCCCGGGCCAGCGCTCCGGCCGTGGCGGGACGATCGTCTCGCTTCTTCTCCGGAGCCCTCAGTACCACGACCGCTATCGCCGTCGGAACCCCTTCCGGCGCCGGCGCGGGCTCGTTCTTGATGGCCCACGCCAGGTCACCGCCAGCGAACGGCGGCGACAGAGTGAGCATCTCGTACAGCGTCGCTCCCAGCGAGTACACGTCCGATCGCTCGTCCAGCTTCTGACCGGGTCCGGACCGGTCCTCTGGCCGGCGCCTGCGGAGGTCCAGCGACCATCACGGGGCCCCCATGCCGTCAAGCACCGGATCCTGGACTGCCGTCGCGCTTGACGGGGCGTCCGGCGGGGGGCACCATGCATATGGGTGAACCGTATGAAGACGACCATCGATATTGCTGACCCCGTTCTGAAGCGAGCGAAGAAGCTCGCAGCCGAGCGCGGGACCACGCTGAAGGTGCTCGTCGATACCGCCTTGAGGGACCTCCTGGCAGCATCCCGGTCTCGAACAAGACCTCATCGGCTGCAAACGCACACGTTCGAGGGAGAGGGCCTCCAGCCTGGCCTGAGCTGGGATGACTGGGCTGCCATCCGAGAGATGTCGTACGAGGGGCGTGGCGGATGATCGCCGTGGACACGAACCTCCTCGTGTACGCCCACCGCGTCGACTCCCCCTGGCACGTCCAGGCGCTCCGATCCCTCGTATCGGTGGCACGCTTGCCCTGGGGACTGCCGTGGTCCTGCGTGCACGAGTTCCTCTCCATCGTCACTCACCCGCGCATCTTCTCGCCTCCGACGCCTCTCGTGGATGCCTGCAAGGCGGTCTCGGGGTGGCTCGCGGCTCCGACCGTCCAGGTTCTCGCCGAGACTCCCGACTACTGGGAGACCCTCAGCCGACTCCTCCTCGAGAGCCGGATCTCGGGACCGCGAGTTCACGATGCCCGGATCGCGGCTCTGTGCATGGTGCACGGCATCGAGGTTCTGTGGACCGCGGACCGGGACTTCTCCCGGTTCCCCGGGGTGGCCACCCACAACCCCCTGGTCGCGTCGCGGTAGCGAACCGGTCGCCGGACGAAGACGGGGCCGCCTTCCTGGTCGACGAGGGTGAGACAGCGTTCGCGCTCGCCATGGCCCGGGCGATGGAGGGACTGGCGAGGATCGGCAGCCCCGAGGCACGGGAGCTCCTTCTCGCGGGGCTCCGGGCGGAGCCGCACTCGCCGTTCCTCCTCTGGCCCGTGGCGCGTCTCGGTCTCGTGGAAGCCGGACAGATCCTGGTCGATCGGCTGAAGCGGTCCCCGGATGCGAAGGCCCGCCGCGAGAACGCTCTGGCGCTGGGGTTCCACGGCGATGCCAGGCTGGCCGACCCCCTGAGGGCGCTGCTGGGCGACCGGGACCTCACCGTGGTCAACGCCGCGGCGTGGGCGCTGGCGGCTCTGGGCGACCGGGCCTCGGTGCCGGCGCTGATGGCGCTGGTGTCCGGCGGCCACGATCGGATGGGCGCGGCGACCTACGCTCTGTGGCGGCTCGGGGCCACGAGAGCGCTCCCGGGCGATGGTCGCGAGGACCGCGACCGCGTACTCGGCGAGTCGGCTCAGTCGAAGCACGGATGGCTCCAGTCGAGATGCAGTACCATTCTGATCCTGTCTTGACGGTGGCGCCAGGAGTGATGCGTGTCAACTCCGCGATTGAACCGGGTGCGGGGTCGGCCGTCTGAACCTGGCGACCGAAGACTCATTGGAGGGACGAGAGCGATGCACCGCACGGTCCTTTTCGCGGTTGTTCTCTGGGCCGGCGCGTTGAGCGGCACGGTGGCGCGGGCGTGCCCGCCGATCGGGTTTCTCAAGGAGTTGCTCGACGAGGTGGGGACCCAGCAGTGGCGCGCGACGCAACCGGTCCCCAGGCCTGGGTTCTGGTGCTGGCTCGCACGGTACGGCCTCGGGCCAGTTGCCGGCTCCTACCGGCGCTGCGCGATGATGCGCAAGGAGTTCCAGTACATGACCCAGATGGACTGCGTGGACAGCGGCCTGAAGCCGGGCGAGACGCTGGCCAGGATGGCCGGACTGGATCCCGCCACGACCAGCGTCGTCAGGCTGCCCCAGAAGTTCGTGGACAGGTTCTCCGTGGCAAGTCACGGCTGGTTCCAGGGTGAAGACCCTGGAATGGGACCGGGGAGCGGCGAGGACTACGTCCTGATCCGTGACGCCGACGGGAAGAGCGAGCTGCCGTCTCTGTTGTGCCTCGTCCACGGGATCGGGTTCGACCGCTCGGCCTTCAAATCGGCCAGAACCCAGCTCAAAGAGATGGGGGTCACGGACCCGGCACTCCTCGCGCTTGCCTGGGACAAGCTACCCCCTGGCCGGACGGACCCGAACGGGCTGCTCGTGCCGATATCGGCCATGATCGCCGTGCTGTTCTTCCTGAGGACCTTCGTGAGGTCGCTCCGGGAGTCCCACCCGTGGGACTTCTTCACGAGCGGCCTCAGACTGGTCAGAGGGACTGGCCTGGCAGTCGGTGGCGTGATCGCCGCTTACCTGGTCTTCGACTTGTTGCTCGTCGCGTTCGTCTGGGGCGTGCTGCTGGCCGTCGCCGGCCTGGCCGAGCTGGGTGCCGGAGCCGTCCACGCGTTCAGGGACTTCGTGTCCGGCAGGGACGCCGTCCGGGACGAGGCCAAGCCGGTGGCAAGGCCGAGACTCGCCCCTTCCTCGAGGACGCGGCCTCCCCGCGTCCCGGTTCCACCCCGGCTCACGAGCCGGCCCGACCAAGGTCATTGCCCTGCCTGTTCCGCCAGGCAGGGGCCGGCCCTGTGGGTCCTGTGTCCCTCCTGCGAGACGCCTCACCACGAGCAGTGCTGGACCTACGTGGGCGGCTGTGCCATGTTCGGGTGCCGCTCCAGCG
The DNA here is from genome assembly GCA_016213885.1 of Candidatus Rifleibacteriota bacterium. GTDB lineage: Bacteria > Muiribacteriota > UBA6191 > JACPRK01 > JACQZM01 > JACQZM01. Next base: position 26,285 of record JACQZM010000068.1, read on the forward strand.
GCGTGGGGCCCGACCTCCCGCCGCTCGAGCAGCCGAAGGCCAAGCTCTGCGGCGCCGCCGGCTGCTGATATCACCGAGGCCGACCGCAGGCGACTGGCGAGTCTCTGCAAGCCCGGCCAAAGCCTGTGGCGCGTGGAGGTCAGGGCGCCGCAGACCCGATCGGGGGTCGGTCGGGGGCCCACGGACGACTCCAGTCGGCCGAGTGCGGCTCTGCCCCCTCGAGGAGTGCCCGTCTCGGGCTGCGGGGGCGGATCGTCTGCCGACTTACCTTGCTTTCGGGCACGCCGAAACCGTGACCGCCTTGGTTTTCGTGCCGTCGGGGCCTCGCCGAACATGCTTTCATGGGACCTTTCGAGGATGAGGAACAGGAGAGTCTGCGGCCAGACCAACGGAGTTCTCGGATCTTTCCGATCACGTCGGGGTCGACGATCCAGGCGGCGAGAATGCGGCTCGCGCACGTCGATGGCGCGTGTGCCCAACTGTGGTGTATAGTTGTGGTGCATAGCGGAGGTGTAAGCATGATCCGCCTGACGGTGACTCTCGATGAAGGTGAGTTGGACGAGGCCCGGAAGGCGCTGGGTACCCGCACCAAGCGTGAGACCATCGCCAAGGCGCTTCGGGAGGTGACCCGACTTGCCAGGCTCCGCTGCTTGCTCGAGCACCGTGGGCGAGTCGATCTCGGATTCACCACCCAAGACCTCATCCGGCGGCGCGAGGAACCATGACGATCATCGACAGCTCGTGCTGGGTCGAGTACTACCGCCCGGACGGAAGGTCGAAGGTCCAGCAGGCCGTGACTGCCGTGATCAAGGCTGGCGACGCCGCGACCTGCGGGATCATCGCTGTCGAGATCCTCGGGTTCATCGCACGCAAGGCCGAATTCGAGATCGTGTCCGCGGACTTTGGCGCCCTGATCGACGCTGGCGTGCGGCCCGACGACTTCTCCCGCGCCGTGACGATGGGACGCGCCCTGCGTTCCCATGGTGTGACCGTTCCCGCGACCGACCTGATCATCGCGTCCATCGCATGCGGCCGGGGTGCGCTGCTCCTGCACGCCGATGAGCATTTCGTGACCATCGCGAGTCATACGAAGCTGAGCGAACGGTTCGTGCGCTGAGCTGACTCGTCCTTGCGAAGCCGAGCGACCGCTACCGGAGGTTCATCGAAGCGACCCGCCCTCGCCGGCCAGGCTCACCACACTGGCGCGACTCGAGGTTCAACCACCCGGAGCGGCCAGTCGTCGGCGTCTCCTGGGATGATGCCGTGGCTTTCTGCAGGTGGGCCGGGAAGCCGCTTCCGACCGAGCTCAGTGGGAGAAGGCAGCTCGCGGAGGACGCGCGGGGAAGAGGTACCCTTGGGGGGACGAGGAGCCGAGGGGCCGGGCTTCCTGCAACGATGGTATCGAACAGTATCGTCCGGAGCCCGTCCGGAGTCTTGCTGCAAATGGGTATGGTCTCTTCGACACAGGCTACTCCACTCGAACGCGAGATGCCCTCTGGGAGCGGCGATGCACTGCTGGCAGGCCACGACCCGAAGGCGAGCTTGAGAAACCGGGAGCGATCTGACATGATGGAATCGCGGCGGACGCCGGAGAACCGGCGTTCCGGAACGGGCCCTCGGTTTCCGTACGGGAACTGCGGCCGGTGTGCGCGAGCGCCGAGGAGGTCTTGCATGTGCCGCAGTCTCGCGAGCCTGGCGGTCGTCGCCGCGGGGTTCCTGGGCCTGGCGCTGGCCGCCCGCGGCGCCGAGCCGATCGGCGCGGGTCAGCCGAGCCCGCGACCGATCTTCACGACGGAGCGCATCAACCTCCCCGGGGCGCTCCAGAAGGTGGCCTACGACCTGTTCAAGCCCCCCCGAGGCACGTTCCTCACGATCACCAAGCTCCACGACCACTGGCGGATCCACGATCGGGCGAGCTTCGAAAAATACGAAGTGGCCTCGAGAGACCGTGGCGTTCTCGGCACGTTCGTCAGGATGCGCTGCTTCCCGGGCGGTGAATCGACCGTCGACCTCGCTGTCCAGATCGAGCGAGGTCGGGTCGTGGCGGTCGAGCCGATCCAGCCGGTGATCATCCGCGGCACTCCCTTCCTCGGCTTCCCGGCGTTCTGGCTGCTGCTCAGCGAGCAGGAGCTTCCCGAGTACGCCGAGGGTCTCTCCCGGATCTTCCAGAGCCTCGTCTACCTCGGAGCCGGCACGCAGGCGGCCCCGACGGAGGCGTTATCGAAAGAGGACGCGCTGATTCTCAAGAAGTGGCTCGACGCCAAGAAGCCACAGCTTGCGATCGGAGCCTCGATCCCGCCGTTCGAGGTCCTCGACGAGCGAGGGGCGGCGCTCGGCTCGAGGCAGCTGGCGGGGAGCCGGTCGTTGGTCTTCGTGGGGACGCTCCTGGACGAGCGGGCGCGCGAGGTACTGTCATGGCTCGCCCGCTACGTCGCCGGCCAGCCGGACCGCTTCACCGTGGTCGTGGCCGCGACGAACGGACAGCAGGTCATCGACGAGTACAGGAGGCGCGGCGGCACGTTCCCGGGGCCGGTCGTGACGGACACGAAACTCGTGGTCTACAACGCACTCCGGTGCCACTTCACCCCGGCGATCTTCGCCTTCGACCCCGACGGGCGCCTTGTCAAGCTGCTCGAGCCGGTCCAGCTCACGAGCTACGACAGGCTCCAGCAGGAGCTGGACCCGGCCCGGTAGTGCGGCCGTCTGGAACAGGCGAAGAGTCGGCGCTCCGGAGGAGGCGCTCACCGGCGTCATCGCTTCTGCTTCCTGGCGTCCGCCTTCGCGATCTCCTTCGCGAGTGCCTCCTTGCCCATGAAGAGCGTGGTCGCCGCGAGCTTCCCCTGTCGGTCAAAGACGTGAACGGTGGGCAGCACCCGAGCGCGAAACGCCCGCCGGACGCTTCCGTCGGGATCGAGCGCTGCCCACGGATACACCTCGGGGGACTCTCCGAACGTGTACTGCAACTGTTTCACCTCGAGCGCCGTGTTCCCGAGCACAGCCAGGAACTGCACCCCGGGGTGGCGGTCCGTCTCTCTCTTCGCGAACACGAGCGCGTCCTGGGAGAGCCCGTCCTGAACCTGCGCGAACACGATGACCGCCGGTCGCCCCACGAGCTGGTCCCTGGTCACCACGCGTCCTGACAGTGCGTTCAGCCTGAAATCAGGGAGCGGATCGCCGATCGCGATCCGCAGCTGACTCACCGAGATGAGCGGCGCCGGGGACGCTCCCAGCGGCCGCGGGCCTTTCGACCCCTCCTCGAGCAGCGCCGCCGAGTGAAAGATCGACGCCAGGCCCCCGGCGTACGAAGGTGCCGGTCTGTCCTTCAGTGCGGCGAACAGCGCCGGGAGCGCCTTGAACTCCTTCCCCTTCAGAATCACCGGTCTGAGAGGCTCGCACGCCACGATCCTGTCTTGGTCGAGGCGGATCGCGAAGTCGATCCTCGACTCCGTGTCGGGAAACACCTGGATCCGGACGAACTGGCCGAGCGCCTTGGCTCCCGCCCTCACCTCGTAGGTGTCGTACCTGCACCCCTCGCTGAACCGCTCCATCCGCGCGACCGGCGTCACCACGAGCGTGGCACTCGCGCTCGGGGCGAACAGCTTCTTGGCGATGCGGGCGAGTGCGTCGTCGGGATCGAACGGGTCGAGCAACGTCGAGACCGGCGAGGGGTTCTGTGCCATCACTCCGGCCCCCACGCAGAGCGCGACGAGGACGGCGGTCAGACCAGCCGCGAGGCGAGGCGCCGCCCGGCGACCGGCGCTGCCGGCCGCCACGGGCCGCCCGGCCGGGTCCAGCGAGGTCGAGGTTTCCGGATCACATGGCATCGTGCGCTCGCTCCTTCGGTCCTTTACCACAGGCAGAACTTGCAGCCGAACCCTCCGTGGATGATGTTGAAGTGGAACTTGATCGGCGGGCAGAACTCGACCGACACGTTCCCGTCCGAATCGATGTCGGCGCCGAACCCGAAGTGGACCGTGCCGAGCCAGCAGTGGAACCCCACCGTGAAGCCCGCGTGGACGGACACGGAGAGCGGGTTGGTGGAGAACCTGAATCCGAAGTCCACGTCCGCGGAGAGCGGGCCCAGGGTGACGTCCCACCTGAACGAGAGGACACCGGTCGGGTCGATCTTCACGTCCATCGTGGCGAGTGTGTGGTTCGCTAACTTGAGGTCTCCGTGGAACCGGGTCTTCGGCGTCCAGTTCGCCTCGATCGCGGCGGTGCCGAAGAACCCGGTCCCGTTGACCCCGGCATTCAGGTCACCCAGGAACGACATCCCGTGCCCCGAGATGTGCCCTTGAACGAAGCTCTTGGCGATGTAGAGGTCCGTCGTGCACGACACGATAAGCCCGTCGTTGGAGTCCAGGACGAACTTGCCGCCCGAGGTCTCGAACCCCAGGACCCTCGTCGAGGAGTCACCCTCGAAGTGGAAGTACCCGTCGAACCTGATCTCGCCCGAGATGGCGAAGTCGAGATCCAGCACGCCCGAGTAACCGAACTTGAACTCGAGCTGGGCCTTGAACCCCCCGGTGATCGTCTGGCCGGTCTCGAACAGGAAGTCCGACTGGATCGCGCCCTTCTTGTACTGGAACACCACGTTCTTGAAGGCCCCCGCGGACCATACCTTGCCGCTCAGCCCGCCCAGCGCGCTCCGGGCGAGCTTGAGCATTCCGGGGCTGGCGCCGTCGAGCTGCGCGGTCATGCCGGTGCGGGCATCGCTCAGCACCCAGAACCCTCCGGATGACGACGGGACCTGCCCCTGCAACTGCCCGGACCCCATATCGGTGTACGTCCCGGCGATCGACGCCGGTTGCTTCACCGTGACCGTCCGGGTGAGGTGGTTCGCCTGGAAGGCGCCGAACAGGTCGACCAGGTTGTCGACGAGCTGGATCGAGGTCGTGGCGCTCGTCGGCGCCGACCCGGATTTCGAGGTCGTTCCCGGAAGCGAGTCGATGAAGAACTGCCCGGGGACGTTCGGGTAGGGCGACGGATCGCCGTACGGCCCGCAGCTCTCGAGCTGGTCCAGCAGGGCGACGTTGCCTGCGTCGACCGAGACGAGCTGGGCGCCGTCGGAGCGCCGGTTGAACAGGAGGCTCCGCGGACGGACGACCGCCTGCACCGCACCCGCGGCGAGCTCCAGTCTCAGCGCGTTCACGATCAGCGGGTCGCCGTCCATCGAAAGGCCGCTGGCGACCAGCTTCGAGAGGTCCGTCTGCCTCAACCGGGCGGCCTGGTCCTGGCAGCGCTGGATCGCCTTGGCCGTGTCCGGCCCGCCATCGAAGATCACCAGGTCGCGGACGGTCTGGGATTCCGACCCGCCCGCGCCCTTCACCGTCACCGTGAACGGCTTCGCCAGGAGCACCGTGTCCCTCAGCTCGAACTGTTCCAGATCGGACGCGCCGGAAAGCGCGCCGGTCTGCTGCCCGCCGCTCTGCGAGGGAGGGGTCAGGTAGTAGGCGAGGTCCTCGAGGATGAGGAGCATCGCCGCGCTGGTACCCTTGAACGAGATGCCGACCTGGCGGCCGGTGCTCGTGAGGTGGTCGACCCCCCCCTTCGTGTTCGGGTCGTTGAAGAGCATCGACCAGATCATCTGGCCGAGCATGTAGGGCGACGAATCCCAGTTGAAGATGGCGCCCTTGAACTGCTGCATCTGGTGGACGGCCGTCCGGAGATCGAGGAGGATCGATCCCTTCATGACCGCGGTGAACTCGGTGTCAGGGGAATCGTACTTCACCGTGCCGTAGTCGGTGAAGAAGGCGTGGTACCCCCCCTTGTCGTCGAGCTGGTAGGCGACGACCCACCCCAGGATCTTCGGGGCGTCGTACCCGAGGACCGGGTCATCCCGATTGAAGTCCTTCGCGACCTTCCGGGAGAGCTCGCCCAGGTCTTGCCCCTGGGGCGGCGAAGGAGGCGGGCCCGGGTCCGGTGGCTGGGGACCCGGGTCGGGCGGCTCCTTCCCCGGAGGCGGCTGGGGCGCGGGGGGCAAAGAGGGAGGCGGCGTGGGTGGCCCTAGCTGTTCCAACCCCTGCGCGCCCTCGTACTGGCAATACCATCCCAGCTGTTCCTTGTAGAGAGCCACCAGGTTGTCGCCCCAGTCACTGTGCGACGAGACGCGCCTGGGGTCGTCGGCTGGCATCGGAGGGATACTGCCCTTGTGAACGTTCATGAGGGCATAACTGTACTCGTTGTAGTAGTCGCCCCATCTCGAGAGGCGGTCCTTCAGGGGCACTCTCCACGCGTCGCGGTCCTGGTGCCACTTTCGCCAGGGGGCGTACGCCGCGGTCACCTGCTCGCACCGATCGAACGCGGCCCGCTTCGCCTCCCACACCGGGACCGCCTGCTGGTACGCGGCCTCCTGATCGCCAGCGACCAGCGATCCCTTCACCACCGAGACGAGCTGGCTCCCGTGGGCCTCCACGATCGACGTCAGCTGGAGGATCGTGCCCGCCACCGTCAGCGTCGTCACCCCGACCAGCGGGACCGACCCGGTGTACACCTGCGTCCCCTTGGGGTACTCCACCTTGAACGGGGCCGACGAGCCGAAGAGCGTGGTACGCATTCTCCCGTCGGAGCTATCGAGCTCGCGCGGGCGGATCTCGAGGCCGCCGTGGAGCCCGACCATGTTCCTCAGGTGAACCGAGAGCGCCCGGTCCGGGTCGAAGATCCGCTCCGGCGGCGACGACGCGTTCATGAGATCGATCGCCGCCTGCACGTACTTGCGGCAGTCGATCCACTCGTCCTTGACCGTCCCCGTGAACCCCGTCCCGTAGTCCGACGTGAACGAGAACGACGTCGACACCGGTTGTTTCTGCATCGAGATGATGTCCGGGATCGTCGGCACGTTCGCCCCGGAGCCGAAGTAGTCGGCCAATGTGCAGAGATCCTTGAACACCGGCAACCCGGGAGAGTTGCCCTTGTCGAGGATGTCCTGGTTGGGCTGGACCGAGTAAGCGCCCTTGAGCGTGACCAGGTCCACGAACCTGAGATCGAACGAGCCGGTCCGCTTGTCCGGAGGGATCAGCTCCGGGACGCTCTTGGGGTCGGTGAACAGCTTGATGACGATCTGGATGAACTGGAACGTCCACACGATCCCTTCGGCGATCTTGTCGTCGGAGAACGCATCCGTCAGGTAGTACATCCCGTCGATGATCGTCAGGATGCAGACCTTCTCGTCCTTGGTGGCCTCGGACAGGTAGCCCACCGGCAGGTTCGGGACGACCTTGTGCATGACCTCCGGCAGGCCGAACTTGAGGTCGCCGATCCCGGGGCCCCGGAAGATCCCCCGGATCTCGCTAGCACCCTTGGTCTTCAGGAGCTGGGTCAGCGGATCCCAGCAGTTGTCCTTGAACCCGTTGACCACGTCCTTCACGAACTCGAGCGCGAACGTCGCGCTCGGCATCTTCGGCGCGGGAAGACCGACGCCGGCGCACGCCTGGAACCCGAACAGGCCCAGGGTGAGGGAGATCTCGTCGAAGAACGCGAAGCCGAACGGCGGGATCGAGCTGGGCAGGATATACGTGACGTTCTGGCCGCCGAATCCCAGCCCGAAGAAGAAGTCCGAACCGACCCGTACGGTCGCGGTGCAGCCCACTCCCATGAAGCCCGGGAAGATCTGCTTGTAGGAGAGGTCCTTGAAGAAGAGCCTGCCGATGAAGAACTCGATCCTGAGCTCGGGGTCGCACGTGATGTCGAACTGGAACGAGCTCGGCGGGATGAGCGAGAACGCCAATGTGAGCGTGAACTTGCTCGGTTTCGTGAGGACGAGCGAGAGGTCGAGGTCGAGGTCGATCGACGGGCCGCTCGACACGGCGAGCTTCGAGATGGTGATCTCCCCCTGGGCGACTTCGATGTCGAAGGGGATCGTGATCCTATCCAGAGCCTTGGCCGAGAACTGGAGGCGGGTCTTCCCGTCCTTGTCCTTGGCGAGCCCGATCACGCAGTCCAGGCTGACCGGGTTGTCGTCCTTCTGGCCGAGCACCACGTTGAGCGGGCGCTTGACCACGATCGTCGCCTCGCCGTCTGCTTCGAACGTGCCGTTCGTGCGCTTGATCACGAACCGGTGTATGTCCAGTCCGATCGGGAGCCACGAGATCCCCAGGTCGAGGTCCGTCTTCACCTCGAGCTCGAAATCACCGTCCGTCCCGAACGAGAGGGAGCCGCTGACCGTCTTGCCGCCGATCCCTGGCCAGTCCGAAGGGAACTCGAGCGACGCCGCCACCGAGACGGACGGGCTCCGGTCGACGGACTTCGTGATCGCGAGGCCGTCTGCGGAGATCTTGAAGCCACCGGTGCCGCCGATGTCGAGGTCGACGTTCTTGAGGTCCTTGAGCGCGAGCTGGAAGTTCTTCTGGGTGCCGATCGTGAGCGCCAGGGTTCCGTAGTAGCTCCTCCCGCCGGCGGTGATCGTGGCGGTCCCGGAGA
>JACQZM010000069.1 GCA_016213885.1 Candidatus Rifleibacteriota bacterium
GACACCTGGTTCAGCTCCTTGTCGAGCTGGGACAGACCCGCGATGTTGAAGAACAGGCCGTTCTCGTCGTCGGAGATGCCGAGGTACGCGCTTCCCATTCCCAGCGGCCGGGCTCCGACGGCGAACGCCGGCCCGGCCGCGAGGCTCAGCGCCACGAGCAGGACGACGAACCGCCCCCTGCCCGAGAATCCCCCAGGCCCTGCGCTCCCGTCCCCGAGCATCGAGAGGCTGGACAGCAACAGCAGCAAGAGAGCCAGCTTCATCGCGATTTGTCCTCGGCTGTCACGTGACAGCGCTTCCCTTCTGGTTATCGACCAGGATCCCGGTTGAATCGAGCCCCATGTGTCCTGTCCACCTGTCATCAATCCCCGTCGCCGGCGTCGAATCTGTCGATCCTGTAGCCGGTCCGGGGAGCCTCGGCTCCCGTGTTGGAGAACACCGGCGGCTCCTCGTCGAGCGGCGGTCGCACCTGCCTCGGCGGCGACCGGCGGCGCTGCACCGGCGCCCTCGCGGGTGCCGCATCGGTCTCGTCGGGAGCGGGGCCGCTGCCCCACTCCGTGGCCACCCGCTCCGAGCGGGAGAGCGGCGCACGAGCCGCCGGAACAAAGGGGAAGCGGGCGGTCACGATCGGTGTCCCGCGCCTCCCCCGGGCCGGTGTCGACGGTCGCTCCCGGGTCGGCTCGGCCCTGGCCGCGGCGACTCTCTCCCCCGGTGCCTCCAGGGCCTCCGGGGCCGACTCCCTCTGGAGCCCGGGATCGCGCCGCTTCTGCGCCTGCCGTGTCGGGCTCCGGCTTCGGGCCTTCTTCACGTCCTCGGCGTAGATCAAGGGAACGAAGGCGTACCGGTTCTCGCCCGAGGAGGGGCTGGAGATGAAGTCGGAAAGCCATGCGTACTGGTCTTCAGGCGTGGGGGCGAGCACGTCGATCACGTTGGGGTGCCCGTTGTACTCGTCGGCGCCGCCGAACTGGTTGGTGCCCGGGAACCGCTTCACCTTCCCCTGCTGGAAGTGGCCGTACTCGAGGTTCGATGGGTTGAACATCATCATCATGCACTGGTAGCCCCAGGTCGGTTGCGGCTCGCCGATCTGCCCCTTGGGCACGAACACCCGGAACGTGTACCCCTCGACGAACACCTGCTCGGCCACGACGATGTCGTTCTTCATGCGCACGAAGTCCAGGTCCCAGGTGATCTGCTCGATGAGCCGCCTCACGTCGAACGACACCTGCGGCGTCACCAGGATCATCTGCTCCCAGCCGCAGTCCGGGGCGAAGCTCACGGCCCGGCCGGGCAGCGTCCGGGTCCGCCCGGATCCGGGCTTCCTGTCCTTGTCGATGTAGATGTCCATCAGCTGCAGGAACCAGCCCTTGGCCTCCGTGGAGAGATCCTCCCGGGTCTTCGGGATCGGTCGAGCCGTGGAGATCTCGAAGACGACGTTGGGTCCCCCGTCGATGACCTCGAACTTCGTGATGTCGAACAGGCCGGTCTTGCCGTCGAGGTTGTAGCCGCGGGTGGAACGGTCTTCCAGCGTGTCGGAGGATCCGGTGACGAGTCGCCGCTGCACCGACTGTTCCACGAGCAGCGGGTAGGTGTACGAGCCGGGTCCCCGGTCGTCGTAGGTCGGGTCCCGGAACGAGAAGTACACCTTGGCCCCGTCGTCCTCGAAGTTGGTCCGGGCCCTCGCCGGACCGCTCGGCTCGTCGTCCTCGGCACAGGCCACGAGAAGAACCGCCATCGAGACCATGGTCAGGACCAGCAGCCGCTTGCACAACGCTCGACGCATCACTTCGGATTCCTTTCACTCCACCACCGGACTCACCGCATCGGAGGGGTTCTCCCCGGCGCTCGACGCGCCGCCCTCTCGCATCGCCCCACGTCGCCTCGGCGGCGAGCTTCCCCTACTGACCGTCGGGCACGCCCGCATGGACGGGCGTGGACGTGCTCCCGATCACAGATCGACTCCAGCCAGCAGGGTCCGTGGATGGGTCGAACCCGCAGTCCTGGGCACAGGACACGAGCACGAAGGCGATGCAGGGCATGGCCAGTAGCAGTAGACCCTGGGCCGCCCTTCGATTCATGGCTTGAACCTCCTATCATCCCGTCACGGGACCTGAATGACGGACCTCCTCACGCCGGAGGAGTCGTCGGATTCCTCTTCGTAAGGGTCGCGACGGATGAACCCGTCGTTGTTGATCACGTACCCGTACTGGTGATCGCCGGGAGCGAGCGTGAGGACCCGGGTGAACACCCCGTCGCCGGCCGAGAGGTCCCAGCTCGAGGTGTCCGGGGCGTGGTCGGTCTGCGGGTCCGCGCTCCCGTCATCGGGCACGTTGAAGCCCACGGCCGGGTTCGTGAAGTCGTCCAGCAGCAGCCGGACCGACCGCACCGGCACCCGGTCGATGGTGAAGTCCTCGGCGAAGACGACGAACACCGCCCTGCCCGGCGCCTTCACCAGGAGATGGTTGGCTCGATCGGCCCTCAGCGGGCTGTTCCACGGAATGGTGACGGACTTCAGGTTGATCGACTTGAACTCCCCGTTGAACGAGTCGGGGTAGATGTCTCCCCAGGCCAGGTCGTAGAAGATCCCTCGAGCCACGATCCGCCGGGCGCCCAGCCGCTTGGTGGGCAGGGTCCAGTCGCCGGTGACCACGGCGAAGGTGCTCTCCGACGAGCCCGGAGCCGGGCCGATCGGGTTGATCAGGGAGACGTTGGTCCCCGAACCGACCGTGTCGATCCGTACCCCCACGGTCGGAACGGTGGTGTTGACCGTGATGATCGTCGACGTGGGGCTGGTGGTGACGCTGGTGGACTGGATCCCCACCGGGATGATCTTGCCCTTGAGGAGCGCCACCGGGATCACCACCTCGTCCTGGATGCAGCCGATCGGCCAGACCACCGCGAACGCCACCACCATCAACTTGCACAGGGCGACGCCGAGGTGAGCGCCGGGGCCTCGCCTCGCCGGTAGGCCTCTTCTCGAAACGTCGTTTGCCAGGCTATTCGTAGCGGCCTCCTCTAGAAGTCCGTGTGCGCCGTGAGCTGGATGATCTTCTCGCCCTTGAAGAACAGGTAGGGACCGTCGTCGAACCGGTCGTCGGGGTTCTCGTACTCGTAGCCGTAGGTCAACCTCAGCTCCGTCTTCTCCGAGGGCGCGTAGAGGAGCTCCGCGAAGTTGTTCACGTAGAACGTGTCCTTGCGGTTCACCAGGTTGTTGTCCTGGAACCCGTACTGGTAGCGAGCCTTCAGCGCCCGGGTCCAGTTGAAGACCACCTCGGAGGTGATCACGTCGGTGGTCCCGTTCATGGTGGCGTCCAGGTCGTTGTGGGCCGACTCCCTCTGACCCCAGAGCTTCAGACCCACCTTGTTTCTGAACATCTGGAGGTTCGACTCCGCGCCGACGTTGTAGATGTTCAGACCGTTCCAGGTGGGCCGGGCCACGCGCCGGGCGTTGCGCGACAGCGGCCGGATGATGTTCCCGTTGGCGTCCACGTACTTCCGCCAGTAGGCGTTCCGGATCTGCTCGGCCCAGCCCGACAGGAACAGGTACTTGTTGGTCTGGGAGTTGATCTGGAACTTGGTCCGCTCCATCGACCAGTGCTTGCCGTCCGGGCCGATGGCGTCGCGGTTCAGATCGTCGATGAACTCCAGTTCACCGATGATGCTGGTGTGCTTGGTCGCCTTGAAATCGAACAGGCCCTTGGAGATCATGATCGGCTTCACCGGAGCCAGCAGCCTGTCGGTGCCCAGGGCGTTGGGCGGCAGATGGAACTGCTGTTCGTGGAGCAGCTCCACGTGGGTGTTGTCGGTCCAGTCGGAGATCGTCTGGAGGTACCAGCGATGGGCCCAGCGGTGGTCGTCGTACCGGGGGGTGTGGGGGTTCGTGGCCCACCGTTTCCCCTCGCCCAGGATGGAGATGGACAGGTTCTTCAGGTGAGTCAGCACCTTGTGCTGGAGATCCCACTTGGCGTCGAGCCTGATGAGCGACTCCGCCGGGTCGAACGGGTCGTCCGCGTTGTTCTTTCTGCGGAAGTTGTCGCGGTAGGGCGGGAGGTTGTGGTCCACGAACTGCCGGGCTCCGGAGTGGGCCCGGAACCACTTGGAGAACGTGTACCCCTTGAGCGCTGCCCGGAACCCCTTGTAGGTGTAGCTCGAATCGAGCCGGAACGCGTTGCCCGCCTGGTCCTGGTTCGGAGCGCCTTCATCCTCGAAGAGCTCGGGGTCGAGCCCGAACGAGAACTCGGGCTCGATGGTCAGGTCGAACCTCTCGTCCTTGCCCTCGTGGGCGAACGTCAGGTCCACGGCCAGCACCCGGTTGAAGTTGTTCCGCTTGTCGTACGAGTAGGCCTTCTCCACGTAGCTGGTGCCCAGGATCAGGCTGCTGGGCCCCTTCTCTTTGAGGCACTTCCTGTACCGGTACGGCTCGTAGGTGAACCGCAGGGTGTAGAGGTCGTTCTCCTCTCTGGAGAGCGGGTTGAAGAACTCCGACAGGTCCAGGGCGTTGTTCCCGTTCGGAAACGGAGACGGGGAGAGCGACATCCACTTGAGGACGCTGCCGAAGTAGCTGAACTTCTTGATGGAGCCGTTGGCCTCCACCCCCGAGAACGGCGCCGGATCGAACGAGTCCACCGTGAGGAGCACCCCGGGGTCCGTGAGATCCGTCATCGACTCGTTGGAGAACGCCCGCACCCGGGCCAGCTTGGCGTTGGAGACGAAGTGCGCCTTGTCGATCTGGACCCGCTGCTCGTCCACCACGTTGGTGGCGAAGTCGTCGAGGTTGTCGCCGGCGATCGGCGGGTTGGAGAACTTGTACTCCAGCCTCGGGTTGCCCAGGGTCGGACCGGTGATCCGGGCCCTGAGCTCCACGAACGTCTCCACGTTCCTGAAGAGCTGGCCCGCGATGAACGGCGTCCCGATGAACCGCAGGAACGCCTCCTGGCCCAGGGGGTGGAGCCCCGGGGTCGTGAAGCCGGTGAACGGGTTCTTGGACACGTCGAAGAGGTAGTTCGTGTAGTTGAACGGATGGAGCACGAACGTGTTCTCCAGGCGGTAGTAGCCCTCGATCCTGACGTTGGAGAGCGCCGCTTCCAGAGCGCCGGTGCGCTTCTCGACCTTGTCCAGCCGCTTCTCAACGAAGTCGATCTTGACGCCCAGGAGCTCCAGCTCCGACTTGAACTCCTGGGTCAACCGGTCGATCCGGAGCATGTTGTCCGGCGTGAGCGTGGAGCCCGACGCCTGGATCTGCGTGACCCGGGCCAGGAGCTTGGCCACGGTCTTGGCCATGTCGTAGCGTGAGACCACCTTCCGGCCCTTGAACGTGCCGTCCGGGTGGCCCTCCATGATCCCCTCGCGGACCATCTTGTCGATGGCGTCGTAGGCCCAGTGGTCCCGCGGCACGTCCCTGAACGGGTTGGCCCCCGCCGCCTGCGCCGAGAGCTCCCCGGGCAGAGCGAAGAGAAGCGCCAGCACGGCCACCACCCGGGCGAGGCGAACGCCCCACCTGTCCCTATGTGTCGTCGGTCCGAGCGTAGTCCTGTTTCGTCCTCTCGTCTGACAAAACAAAATGAAGAACGACGAGAATTGCCGAGACTCGGCTCAAGTCTTGAATCGACAGAGACGGGGAAAAACCTGACAAGAGAGGCCGACAAAACGGCCGATCCTGTCGAATCGGCGGGGGATCCTGGCCGGCCGGGCCGCCGAGGTCGGCCTGCGGGCCCTGGTCGGGGTCCGGCGAGGCGCCGGATCTACCGACCGGGCGGGGGCGGCACGGTCAGGTCCGCCTCCACCCTGTTGCGGCCGCTGCTCTTCGCCCTGTAGAGAGCCGAGTCCGCCCGGTGGAAGAACTGCTCGAACGCCTCGCCGGGGAGCCGCTGCGCCACCCCCACGGACACGGTGATCTTGAGACCCGGCGAGATCGTCGACGCGTCGAACGCCCCGATGGCGCAGCGGAGTCGCTCGGCCACCAGCCTGGCTCCGGCAACCGGCGACCCGGGAAGAAAGACCACCATCTCCTCGCCGCCGTAGCGGATCGCCGTGTCGCTGGCCCTGATCTGGGTGACGACGATCCGGCCGGCCGACCTGAGCACCGCATCGCCCACCTGGTGTCCCAGGGTGTCGTTGACCCGCTTGAAGTGGTCGAGATCGAGCACCAGGAGCGACAGCGGGATCCCCCGGTTCTCGCACTCCGTGAACAGCTTGGGGATCTGCTCGAGCATGTAGGAGCGGGTGCCGAGCCCGGTCAGGGTATCCTGTTCCGCCTGGGTCGCCTTGGCGATCAGCCGATCGCGCTCCGCTAGCTCCACCGGGGAGAGCATCTGGAACCGGAGCACCACATCCCCCAGGTTGAGCCTGTCTCCGTCCTTGATGAACTCCGCATCGACCTTCTTGCCGTTCACGGTGGTGCCGTTCGTGCTCTGCTGGTCTTCCACCAGCATGTGGAACTCCGTGCCCACCCGCATCCAGGTCAGCTTCGCGTGGCATCTGGAGAGCGTGGGGTGGGCGAGCACGAACTGGGAGTCGGTGGTCCGACCGACCGTCAGGGAGTTCTCCTCGTTGGGACGGAACCGGTGCAGGGAACCGACCCTGGGCCCCTCGATCACCTGGATCGTCGGGATCAGCAGGGGACGACCCTCGTCTTTCTTGGGGGTGATGATCTGGGTCGTGATCTTCGGAGGGCCTGACCCGGTGCCGGGCGCTGGATCGTCTTTCTGGCTCATCCCGATTCCTTGGGGCGGTCGATCTGACCTGCGGAGCAGCCTAGCATGGTCCAACAAACCGGCGCAATCGATCGCTCTTGGCTGATTCGAGCGTCCGGAAACGCCTCGAGACGCCCGGGTGGTCTCGGAAGACGACAAGAAACGTCAGGAGAAAGCCCGATGAGGCCGTGAACGCGGGGACCTCAGTCAGCGCCTCGCGAGCCTGAACAGGTAGATCTCCTGGCGCCCTGGCCCGAGGGCGGCGAAGATCGGCACCACGCCGGGCCGGCGGACCATCGCCTCGAACGTGGTCTCGAACGGCCACCGATAGCCGGTGGCCCGCTCTTCCAGGAAGAGCGACCGGTTGAACAGCAGGTGGGTGACCCCGGCCTGGCGCAGCCGGGCCAGAGCCCGATCCGGATCATGCGGCAGCTCGAGCAAGATGTACCCGTAGTCCGGAACGAACGACCGGGGACAGAGGTACCTCCGGTACTCCCAGAAGAAGATCACCCGGGAGTCGGCGGGCTCTCGACGCAGCGTCTCGAAAGCCAGGAACAGCGAGGCGGTCGGCGCCAGGGTGCGATAGTACGACGCCCGGCTCTCCCGTCCGGCCAGGTAGGGGAGGTCGTGGACCGGGCGGGTGAAGGCCACATACCAGCCGACGCCGAGGATGAGCCCCAGCACCGCCACGAGGACCAGCGGCAAGGGGCGGTCGTCGTCCGGGGGACGGGCCAGACACCACGCCACGAGCGGCGGGACCAACGGGAACAGGAACCGGACCTGCCGGCTGAAGCCCGACCAGACCAGGAAGAGCAGCAGGGCCAGCCCGCCGAGCGCCCTTGCCGTCGCCGGGTTCCGGGATCGACCCAGGAAGAGCGGAAGCGGCAGCAGCGCCAGGAGCAGCGGGCCCACCTCGCCCTGGTACGCCTGCATGTCGTCCGGCCTGGCGTTGAACGTGAGGTCGAACGGCAGCCACCAGAGCGGTGCGGCCTGGGCGTTGGCCGCGAAGTCCCGGGTGTGGGTCCTCACCAGATCGGCCACGGCCGCGGGCGTTCCGGCGGGACGGTGGAACGGGAACACCGGGGAGCCCCAGTCGCGCTGGTTCTTCAGGCCCCACGGCAGGAAGACCAGGACGATCGCCAGCGTCGCCGCCGAAAGCGTCGGGACCGCGCACCTGGCGCCGCGCGTTCTGGCGAGCGCCGCGCCGACGCCCACGAGGATGGCGACGCAGGCCGGAGCGGCCAGGTACTTGGTGGAGCAAGCCATGCCCAGGGCCAGGCTGCACGCCACGGTCCACCGGACCGAGCCGAGCTGGCCTGCCCGCACCGCCGAGCCCAGTCCCACGGTCACGAAGAGCGCCGTGCTCCCCTCCACGAGCGGGACGCTGGAGACGTGGAGGAGCTGCGGGATCGACGCCAGGGCCAGCATCGCGACGAACGGCCCTCCGGAACCCCCGGACCGATCCCCCGGCCCCCTGGCGATGCTCGTGAGCCAGGCGCTGGCCAGGAGCAGCAGCGGCAGGTGCATCCAGGAGAACACCGCTGCCAGCTCGTCGCGGCCCCAGGCCAGCGCCACGGTAAACAGCATCTGGGTGAGCCCCGGGTAGCCCGACACGATCGGTTCGAACGGCAGCTTCACGAAGCCGCCGGCCTCGAGGTAGAGCCTGGGGAGCGTCAGATGGTAGTAGAGCGCATCGGGAGTCCAGGGAGGCACCAGAGCCTTGGCCAGGGTGACGGCCAGGGCGAACCCGACGATCGCCAGGCCCGGCACTCCGGCCGGACCGGCCCGACGAGCCCGCTCCATGGCCATCCCGGGGAGGGCCATCACGGTCCCCA
>JACQZM010000070.1:0-7070 GCA_016213885.1 Candidatus Rifleibacteriota bacterium
TGATGGCGTTCTGGGGAGCGCCGCTCCCGACGCCCGACCACGCCCGGCGCGGCTGTCGCGCCGGGCTCGCCATGCTGGCCCGGCTGGCCCTGCTCAACGAACGCCTGGCGGCGAGGGGCGTCGCGAGCCTGGAGATGGGGATCGGGGTCAACTCCGGTCCGGCGATCGTGGGGACAGTGGGCTCCGAGGAGCGAGTCGAGTATACTCTTCTCGGGGATGCCGTGAACGTCGCGTCCCGCCTGCAAGAGCTGACCAAGGTCTACGGCCGGCCGCTCGTCATGGGCGAGACCACCAGTCGAGCGGTCGCCGGGGCGATGGCGACGCGGCGGCTCGACCGGGCACGCGTCCGGGGCCGGCAGGAACCGCTGTTCGTGTACGAGGCGAGCTCTCGCCCCGACGCGTGGGCGCCGGTCTACGAGGAGGGCCTCTCGGCCTACGTCGACGGCCGGTTCGAGGAGGCCTGCTCTCTCTTCGAGCGGGCCGCACGGGAGTCGCCCGGCGACCCGGCCGCGCCGATGATGCTCGAGCGCGCCCGCCGACTGTCGGCGGACCCGCCGGAAGGGTGGGACGGATGCTGGCGATGGTGAACCACGGGAGCGGCCGGTCGGCCCGGCCGGGGCGCCCGCCCCACCGCGCGGGCGTGGCGCTCGTCATCGTCCTGGCCCTGGTGATGCTCTGCGGGTTCTTCGCGGCGCTCTGGTTCTTTCTGGCCCGCGGCGAGAAGGACCGCACCCAGGTCCACACGCACGAGATCGAGGCCACGGTGATCGGAGAGGGCGCAGCCGCGAGGATCTCGACGATGGTCAAGGAGTTCGCCTGGTCCGAGCGGTTCTACGTCAAGCTCGCCCAGCCCGGCCGGCCCTTCCTGTTCACCCACCGGACCTACCCGTTCGACATGCGCCACGGCCTGTTCGCCACCGGAGACGCGGGCTTCGCAGGGACGATCTACGACCACCCGACCTGCCCGTTCAGCTACCGGATCGTGATGGAGATCGTGGCCCGAGGATCCACGGTCGTCATGACCTGGGACAAGGTGTACCCCCAGACTCTCCTCTCGGCCGCCAGCGATGACGGCACGTTCCTCTCGGCTCACGTGGACGCCTCGAGCACCGAGCGGATCGATCGGCTCATCGATCAGATCCGCGACGACGCGCGGGGGAACCGGGGGGAAGGCGAGCTCACCGACCGGGGCCTGGCCGGGGAGCTCGATGGCCGGCGCAGCGGCAGAAACCCCGGGCGAGACCTGCTGGGCGGCAGCACCGGCCCGTCCGTTCCGTCCACCTCCGGCGGCACCTCCGGTACGACCACGTGAACCGTCGAAGGAGT
This sequence comes from Candidatus Rifleibacteriota bacterium, assembly GCA_016213885.1. GTDB lineage: Bacteria > Muiribacteriota > UBA6191 > JACPRK01 > JACQZM01 > JACQZM01. Next base: position 1,327 of record JACQZM010000070.1, read on the forward strand.
CGACCATCGATGAGAGTCAACGAACGGCCCGGTCGACGCGGTCTCTCGATGCTGGAGCTTGCGCTGTCGTTCACGATCCTGGCGCTGGCGATCGTACCGATCCTCAACGTCGTCTTCGGCACGAATCGGCTCCAGCACCGCGTGACCGGCGTGTTCAGGGAGGCCGTGGCCGGGCAGCTGGTGTGGGAGGCGATCAAGGGGCGCAACCAGATCGACGAGACGTTCCTGAGAGATCTTGCGCTGGGCGGGTTCGAGACCCGGGAGGTGGCCGACCCGCGCCGCCCGGGGCGGCTCGTCCGCGCCCACATCCACCTCGGGAGCTTCGTCGAGCGAGGCGGCCCGCTCGACCGGTCCGGGAGACCCGTCTCCCTCTCCCCTCTTGTTTCCCACCTCATAACCCGGACCGGCGGAGCCATCGCAGCCCCCGCCAACCGGGCGCCTCTCGAGCCGGACGGCCCGTCCGGGAACCTCCTCCCCTCCGAGCTGACCAGCCTGCACCACAACTTCAAGGACCTCGCGTTCCAGGTGACGGTGATGGACGGCGTGTTGCCCCGATGGACCGGCTCGGCGCCCGAGGCGAACGCGCCGCTCGCCCTCTCGGAGCTGGTCCAGGACGTATCGATCGAGGTGTGTCGGACCGGGCCGGACCGTCGACTCCTGCAGACGCCGGCGTTCCAGATCGATGGAGCTCTGGAAACGCCGTCCGGAAGCCTGCCGCCCTCCCGGCTGCGGGCGCTGGTCTCGAAGCGCGACACCTACTCGTTCGACGACGACTTCCGCGGGGCCTACCGCAAGATGGCGCCGCGAGCGCTCGAGGAGGGACAGACCGAGAACGTGGCGCGGGCGCTGGCGAACCTGCTTCTCATCGTGGTTGAGTCCGTGGGCGAGTCGACGCTGACTCAGGGGGACGACTTCGGCTTCGGCGTCCGGCGCACAGCCGCGGGGCGCGGCACCGACTACTGGGTCGACCAGGCGCTGAGCCGGAACACGAACCTCTGCCGGGTGGTCGCCGCCGATCTCCTGGTCGAGAAGGCCCGGGGGATCCTCGCCGCGTACCGGCGTTCCGAGCGGCCGATGACGGAGCTGGCGGCCTACGCGCGCGACTTCGGCGACCGCCTGTTGAGGGCGGCCGACGAGTTCGATCGGCTCCGGAGGCTCGCGGCCGTGCAACCGAACGTGGCCTCCGGCGAAGCTCCGGTCCTGAGAAAGAGGTTCTCCGCCACGATCAAGGAGGCGCAGTTCTGTCTCAAGTTCTTCAGCCAGGAGAGCTACGCCCGGTCGATGCTCTGGCCTGGCAGCTACGCGGCGCGGTTCGACGGGGAGGCGTTGTCGCGCGCCCAGGATCTGTACTCTCGTGTGGATTCGGACAGCCGGTCGACCCCCATGGACCGGATGCGGGCCATCACGGCGTACGTGCAGGTGCTCAGGGCTCGCAAGATGTTCCTCAACCGGCTGCACCTGCCGGCCGACGAGCGTCTGATCACGGAGCGGGCGGCGGAGTACAGGGGCACCATGCGGCCGTTCGCCGACTCCCTCCTGGCCGACGAGGTGTTCGACCTCAACGCGCTCGTCAACCGGAACGTCGAGTTCAGCCGCATCGTCAGGGGGATGAGCCAGATCGGGGAGGGGAGCCACCCCTACCAGGTGATCCTGCGGAACCTGCACCCCAACGGCCTGATCGGACAGGCCGAGAGGAGGCTCACCTCGGCGATCGACTTCTTCGGCCCGCTCCACCCCCAGGGGGACCTGACCGATGACCTGGGAGGCGCCGTGACCAGCACCGTGAACGATGGCCCGTCGCCGCAGCCGTCCTCGTCGGCCCCCGCCAGCGATGACCCGGCCCAGTGAGCTCGGGTCTTTCGAGCCCTCCATCCCGATAGACCTCCGGCCGTCGGTGCGAACCGTCCGTCGGCGAGTCCCGGATCCCCCACCTGTTTCGCGGAGTCGGGGTTGTGATCAAGCCTCGGCTTGGCTGCAGAGTCACCAGGGAAGTGGAGGGGGTTCATTTGAAGTCGCGCTCGGGAGAGAGAAAGAGGAGAGGATCAGGTTGGAGGTCGCGCTCGGGAGAGAGAAGGAAGAGGAGGGGATCCGGATTGAGGTCGCGCTCGGGGGCGCGACTCGGACCCGGCGAGGCGCCGGGTCTTGCGACTCGGACCCGGGGAGGCGCCGGGTCTGGCGTCTACTCGGGTGAGCTGGTGCCGCCGGTGGCCGGGCTGCCCGAGGACGGCTGCCAGGAGGCCGCCCTCGACTTCTCCGGGGCGCCGACGGGAGTCAACCTCGTCAGCATCGGAGGGCGCGGCTACAGCGTCCTGACGCGACGGTCGGCGGAGCGGACCGCGACCCCGGGCGACGGCCCCGGAGGCCCGGCCGTGGAGGTGCGATTCGTCGACAACGAGAAGTGCTCCTCCGGGACCGGAGAGAACGTCGAGCGGATGGCGACGCGGTTCGGATTGAGCCTGGCCGAAGCCGATTCGATCGCCCTCGAGGCGGCCGAGTCGATCCCCATCACGGCACGCTGCTCGGTCTTCGCCAAGTCGGAGATGACGCACCACGCGAACGAGGGGAGACCCCGCGGGGCGCTGTTCCGCGGCTTCTTCGACTCCGTGGCCCGCAATGCGTACGGTCTGCTGCGGCGGGCCCGCGTCGACGGCCCGGTCTACCTGATCGGCGGGTGCGCGCGGTTTTGGACGCTCTGTCGCGCCCTCGAGGCGCTGCTGGGCGAGCCGCTGCACCGGCCAGAGCAGTTCCTGACGTTCCAGGCCATCGGTGCGGCGATTCTGGCCGCCCGCTCGTACGATCGCTCCCGGGCCGCAGCGTTGACCCGGGACCCGGCCCGGCTCGTTCGCCCGCGGGAGCGGTCGCTGACGGTGCTGCCCCCGGCGGCCACGGCGCGGGATCGCGTCACCGTTCTCGATCCTCCCGCCACGTCCGAGGACTGGCGGACGACCCCGACGATCCTGGGCCTTGATCTCGGCTCCACCGGGGCCAAGGCGGCGCTCACCTCGCTGGCCACCGGCGCACTCCTCTTCGACCTCTACGACACGACCCGCGGCAACCCGGTGGAGGCGGCGCAGCGGCTGGTGAGGGCGATCCTCGAGAAGGGCGCTCCCGACGTTCGCGCCATCGGCGTGACCGGCTCCGGGCGACAGGCGGTGGCGACGGTGCTGCGGGCGGCGCTCCCCGACGCCCTGCGGATCGTGGTGCAGAACGAGATCGTCGCCCACGCCACGGCCGCGATCCACTGCGACGCCGACCGGGGGGCCGACCTGTCGATCGTCGAGATCGGCGGCCAGGACGCCAAGTACATCCGGGTCAGCGGCGGACGCATCGTCGAGAGCGACATGAACAAGGCCTGCAGCGCCGGAACCGGTTCGTTCCTGGCCGAGCAGGCGACGTTCTACGACGTGCACGATCTGGCCGAACAGGCGCGCCTCGCCGCCACGGCCAGCCGTCCCCCCGACCTGGGGCAGATGTGCACGGTGTACGTCGCCGACCTCGCCGCGCGCGCTCTCGAGGAGGGCTTCGAGGTCGGCGACATCCTGGCCGGATTCCAGTTCTCCGTGATCCGCAACTACCTCAACCGGGTGATGGGCCAGCGGACGCTCGCCCCGCGCGTCTTCTTCCAGGGCAAGCCGGCGACCAACCGGTCGCTCGGCTGGACGCTGGCCGCCGTCTCCGGCCGGGAGATCACCGTTCCTCCCAACCCGGGAGCCATGGGCGCCTGGGGGATCGGGCTCCTCACCGCCCGGTCCGCCGGCGACACCCTCGCCCGGTCCGCACCGCTCGACCTCTCGCTGCTGCTCGAGGCCGCCGTCGCCGACCGATCCCGGATCGTCTGCATGGACGAGCAGTGCCAGACCCGGTGCTCCATCGACCGGACCGTGATCCGCCTGGGAGATCGCAGCGAGACCACGCTCTCGGGCGGCGCCTGCCCGCGGTTCGAGATCTCCACCCGCGACCAGCCCAAGCTCGCGAAGGGTGCTCCCGACCCGTTCGCCCGCCGCGAGGCGCTGGTCGGTTCGTTCGAGCGGGAGGGCCCGGAGGGCCGGTCGGTGGCGATCCCGATCGTGGGCGCGCTCGCCGGGCATGTGCCGTGGCTTTCGACGCTCGCCGCCGCGCTCGGGTACGGCGTCCGGCTGCTCTGGCCCACCGCGAGCTCCCTGTCGGTGGGCGAGCAGCTCACCAACAGCTTCGACGCCTGCGGCCCGACCAAGGTCTGTCACGCCGTGTGCGACACGGACGTCCCGCTCCTGCTGTTTCCCAGGGTGATGGACCTGGGCTCCGAGATCGGCCCGGGAGGCGACTGCTGCGTCACCGAGCAGGCCATGCCCGAGCTGGTCCTCCAGGCGCTCCGGGCGCGCGGTCGAGCCACCCGCGTCATCCGTCCGGAGCTTTCGCTCGCCAGCGGACCGGGGTCCCAGCCCCGCCGCCGGGCCGCCGCGGCCATCGGCGAGGCGCTGGGCGCCCGGGAGCGATCGGCCGAGGCGCTCGTCCTGGCCGACCGGGCCCAGGCCGACTTCGAGCAGGCGTTGCTCTCGCTGGGCCAGGAGGCCCTCGACTTCGCGCGACTCGACGGGAGCGTCGTCGTGCTGGTGTGCGGGTCGCTCCACGTCCTGCACGACCGCTCGCTCAACGGAGGCATCCCGGCGCTGCTCCGGAACAACGGCGCCCTGGCGATCCCGGCCGACTGCTATCCGATCCCCGAGGGCACGCCTCGGTTCCCCAGGATGCACTGGGGCGACTCGAGACGGTACCTCCGGGCGGCCGCCGCGGCGCGGGAGAGCCAGACCGTGTTTCCCCTGCTGCTCGCCTCGTTCGGCTGCGGACCGGCGTCGTTCGCGGAGCAGACGTTCCAGTCGCTGCTCACCGGCTATCCCCACACGATCCTGGAGAACGACGGGCATGGCGGCGCCGCCGGCTTCGTGACCCGCATCCAGGCGTTTCTGCAATCGGCCCGGCAGTTCGTCGCCGAGCGAGCGAGCGCTCCCCTGGCCGGCCTCAAGGCGCTGGAGCACCTCGAGCCCGGCACGCACCGGTCGGCCTACCTCGACCGGACCGTGCGCTACGTCTTCATGAGCGGGCTGGACCACTTCGGCGACGTGTTCGCTGCCCGCGGCGACTGCTCGGGCAAGGAGTGCCTCTCGTACCAGATGATCTGGGGAGCGTTCAGGCACTGGCTCGACGCCAACCCGATCGATCGCCCGGTCCGGTTGATGCAGATCTCGGGCCGCATGTGCCGGGCCGGTGCGTTTCCGCTGAAGGACCGGATCTCGCTTTCGCGGCTGGGGTTCGACGGCCGGGTGTCGGTGAGCGCGCTGCGGCTGACCGGTGGGCCCGCGATGACCGCCCGGGTCTGGGTCGGGCTCGTGGCGATGGACCTGCTGCGCCAGCTCTACCTGTATCACCTCGCCCTGCCTGGCGCCGCGGGAATGGCCGACTCTCTCTACCGTTCGAGCGCCGCGGCGGTGCTCGCGATCATCGAGGAGCCTGCCCCGTCCGGCCTGGCGGGGTTCACGGCCCTGGTGGGCAAGTACCGGCGGCTGGCCGCCGAGCTCGACCGGGCCGCCCGTGACTTCGCCTCGCTGGAGACGGCGTCCGGGAGAGACCGATCGCCCACGGTGTTCCTCTCGGGAGACCTGCTGACCAAGGGCAACGACTTCGCGGGCGGCCACCTCTGCCAGCACCTGGCCAGACGGGGGGTCCGGATCGTCTTCGAGCCGTCGTGCGATTTCCTCGAGTATCTG
>JACQZM010000070.1:7077-12751 GCA_016213885.1 Candidatus Rifleibacteriota bacterium
GGCTCCACCCCTGGATCCCTCCGCCCGACCTCCAGGGGGTTCTCGCCCGTACCGACCAGGTCCTGGCGCGCACCACCAACGGCGGGTCCCCGCTCATCGTGGGGAGCGTGCTGCACCACTGGGAGTCCGGGGGGTACGACGGCGTGGTGATGGCCGCCTGCTGGGGGTGCGACAACGGTCTCATCGCCGAGAGCCTGCTGCGCCACCAGCGCCGGATCCCGGCGCTCTTCTTCTACGACGACGGCACCCCGCTCGACGAGCGCCGGGTCGATCGCTTCGTCTTCAGGCTCGAACGCAGGGCCGATCCGGGGCCATCTCGGGGGAGGGGGCCCCTGCGCGTCCCGATGAGGCGGTGGAAACGCCTGTTCCGGGCTCTGTGGCCAGGGGGGCCGGGGCGGGCTCATCCGTGAGCGTTCAGCTGGCCATCCGCGATCGCGACCAGGCGGGATGGCGCCGGCCCGGACCCTCGTCCGACCGGCGCCCGGCCGCAGGAGTGGAGTAGAATAGGGTCCCTATGATCGGCGAGCAACCTCGTGTCCCGGCATCGTGCGCCCTGAGGTTCCGCCCGGAGCAGCTCCTCGCCTCCGGGGGGTTCGGCTCTGTCTGGCGGGCCACGCAGGTCGAGCTCGGACGACCGGTCGCCCTGAAGCTGCTGCACGCGCACGTCCTGGAGGACTCCGACCAGGTGAGCCGGTTCATGAACGAGGCGAAGATCGCCGCCCGGCTCCGCCACCCGAACGTGGTGCTGCTCATCGACCACGGCGTCGACGAGGGGATCCCCTGGATCGCCTACGAGCTCGTGGAGGGGATGAGCCTCAGGGAGCGCCTCGAGACCGGTCCGCTCGACTGGAGGGACGCGTTCCGGGTCGGCGTCCAGGTCGCCCTGGTGCTCGAGGAGGCGCACGATCTGGGCATCCTCCACCGTGACATCAAGCCGGACAACGTGCTGGAGTACCAGCCCGGGGTGTACAAGATCACCGACTTCGGGATCTCGAAGTGGCTCGGCGAGACCACGATCCGGACCCAGGACGGCATCGTGCTGGGGACTCCCGCCTACCTGTCGCCGCTCCAGATCAAGGGCCTGGGGCCGGAGGCGCAGTCGGACATCTACGCGCTCGGGATGACCGTCTACGAGCTGCTCACCGGCGCGAACCCGTACTCCGCCGGGACCCTCTCGGAGCTCATCAGGGACAAGCTGGCAGCTCCCCCGCCGGCTCCGAGCTCGTTCGTCCGGTCGCTTCCTCCCGACGTGGACCGGATCGTGATGAAGGCCCTCGCCATGGCCAGGGAAGACCGTTACCCCGATGCCCGGTCGTTCCGCAAGGACCTGGAGCGAGTCGGCGGCATCACGCCGTCGCCGGACGCGGCGCTGCGATCGCTGGCACGACAGAAGCGCCCGGCCGCCAAGGTCACGGTGGCGTCGCAGCCGGCCGTCAAGCGGTCCTGGGCCGAGGCGGCCACCACGGCCGTGAACACCCGCAGCGGCCGGAGGTACGCCTGGGGTGTGGCGGCCGCCGTCGTCGCGACGCTCATGCTGGTCCTCTGGCATCGCGACGGGGTCCAGACGGCACCCCGCTCCGGAGGCTCGCCGTCGCCGTCCGCGTCGGCCGTGCCGTCCGCGCCGTCCGTCCAGCCGGTGCTTCGGCGGCAGATCACCGGGAGGGATGGCGCTCCGATGGTCCTGGTCGAGGGAGGCCGGTTCATCATGGGCAGCAGAGCCGGCAGCCCGGACGAGACGCCGGAGCATCCGGTGACCGTCAGCCCCTTCTACATCGACACGTACGAGGTGACGAACCGCCTGTACCAGCGCTTCTGCGCCGAGACCAACCATCGGGGCCGGGCGAAGCCCTCGAGGTACCCCGAGCTGGAGCTGCCGGATCACCCGGTCACGGAGATCGACTGGGTCGATGCCAGCGCCTACTGTCGGTGGGCCGGCAAGCGGCTGCCCACGGAGGCCGAGTGGGAGTACGCGGCCAGGGGGACCACCGGCCGGGTCTTTCCGTGGGGGAACAGCATCTCCCCGAAGGCGCCGGAGGCGAACTTCCGCGACCTCAGCAATCACCGGCGGTCCGACTGGCTCGTACCCGAGGAGACGAGGCGGGCGTTGCCCATGCTGATCGGCGACGATGGCTACCCCGTGACGGCTCCGGTCGGGAGCTTTCCCGCTGGCCGGTCGCCCTGGGGAGCCATGGACCTGGCCGGCAACGTCTCGGAGTGGTGCGCCGACTGGTACTCCCGGAGCCACTACGCGAGCGCCACCTCCCGGGACCCCACCGGCCCGTCGACCGGAACGCAGCGCGTCGCTCGTGGAGGAGCGTGGGAAGGGCACTTCGAGCAGCTCCGGTCCACGGCGCGGGCCGCCTACGCGCCGAACTCCCTCAGACGCTTCCTCGGGTTCCGCGGGGTGATGGACGCCCGGTGATCCCCTCCACTTCCATCGTGACCTCGGATCCGGGCCGCCGCTTCGTCACGAGCCAGGCCCTGCGGACCAGGTGGGGATCCCGGTGAGCCGATCGCGGTCGTCGCGGAGTCGTCCTGGGGCCGGCCTGGACGATCCGGCGGGGGTGCCGGCCGGCCCTACAGCTTCTTCATCGCCCTGAGGATCTTCTCCGGCGAGAACGGCCAGGAGCGCATCCACACGCCGACCGCGTCGTGGATCGCCGAGGCGATCGCTGGCGCGGCGCCGTTGCACGAGATCTCCGAGACCGACTTCGCGCCGTACGGTCCCCATGGATCGTTCACGTCCACCAGCTCCGCCACGAACTCCGCGGGGAGATCCTGGATCATCGGCACCTTGTAGTCGAGGAAGTTCGGGTTCAAGCACCGGCCGTCGGAGTCGTAGACCATCTCCTCGTACAGCGAGTGGCCGATCGTCTTGAGCACGCCCCCGTAGATCTGGCCCAGGGCCAGCTCCGGATTGACCGGGGTGCCGCAGTCCTGCAGGGCGAAGTACTTCTGGACCGTGACCTTGCCGGTCCGGACGTTCACCGCGACCTGACAGAAGTGCGCCCCGTACGGGAACGACGACTTGTCGGTGGCGTAGTGCCCCGAGGCGGAGAGCGCCCCGCAACCGGTGCCGGTCTCGGCGAAGTGGGCGATCTCCCCGTAGGTGACCGTCTTCGCCTTTCCCTCGATCTTCCCGGGGTGGACGAACCGCAGCTCTTCCCTGGCCTCGCCGGTCAGCCGGACCGCCACGTCGAGCATCTTCTCCTTGAGGGCGTTCGCCGCGTGGAGCGCTGCTCCGCCCGAGAAGTAGGTCCCCTTGGAGGCGTAGGCGCCGCAGTCGAACGGCGCCACGTCCGTATCCGCCGAGAGCACCGAGACCCGGTTCAAGTCGACGGCCAGCGCCTCGGCCACGAACTTGGCCACCACCGTGTCGAGGCCGGTGCCGATGTCGGCGCCGCCGGACAGGACCATGAACGTCCCGTCCGAGAGCAGCTTCACCTCGGCGTTGGCAGAGTCCAGCCCCGGCAGCCCCGACCCCTGCTGGATGATGGCGAGACCCTTGCCGACCTTCACGTCCGGGTCGGCGCTTTCGGCCCGCTTTCCCCAGCCGATGAGGTCGGCGCCGCGCTTCAGCGCGGGCCCGAGACCGCAGCTCGAGACCAGCTCGGGCTTTCCCTCCCGGCCCTCGCCGAGGCACTTGAGAATCTCCAGCACCGCTCCCTCTCTCACCCGGTTCTTCTCCAGGAGCTCCAGATGATCCATCTTGAGCTCCCTGGCCAGCTCCGCCATGGCGAGCTGCAGGGCGAACGATCCCTTGGGCGCCCCGTACCCCTGGTACGCCCCGGTGGGGGCGATGTTCGAGTAGTACGTCGTGACCCGGAACCCGATGTTGTCGCACAGGAACAGCGGCAGCGCCTTGGAGCAGGCGTTCATCGGCACGGTGAGACAGTGGGAGCCGTACGGTCCGGTGTTGGCCCGGAGGTCCATGTAGACGGCCGTGAGCTTGCCGTCCTTCCTGGCGCCGAGCTTCACCCTCACCTTCATCACGTGGCGGGTGCGGCAGGCGACGAACTCCTCCTCCCGGGTGAACCGCTGGTAGATCGCTCGTCCCGTCACCCAGGTCAGGTAGGCGGCGACCTCTTCGAGCACGATGTCCTGCTTGGAGCCGAACCCTCCGCCGACCCGTTCCTTGATGACCCGGACGTTGTTCTCCCCGGTGCCGACGATCGACGCCACGATGCGGCGGAGGTGGTACGGCACCTGGGTGGAGGCGTGGATGACCAGCCGGTCACCGTCCATGCGCGTGTAGACCACGTGGGTCTCCGTGGGCGTGCACTGCACCTGGCTGCTCTCGTACTCCCGCTCCAGGAGCACTTCGGCCTCGGCGAATCCCCGGTCCACATCGCCGATGTGACCGTGGACGCTGGCCGCGATGTTCCTCCGCGGATCGGCATGGATCGGGAACTGGTAGACGATCCGGCCGTCCCGCGGGTCCGCCTTGCGGTTGTCCTCCTCGAGCCCCTCCGGCGCGCCCACCACGTACTCGAGCCTGGAGTTGTGGATCAGCGGCGCTCCGTCGTCGGCCGCCTCGTCGATGCTCATCACCGGCTTCAGGAGCTCGTACTCGACCCGGATCCTGGCGGCGGCCCGCTCCGCGGCCTCCCAGGTCTCGGCCACGATGGCCGCTACCCGGTCGCCCACGTGGCGGACCTTCTCGCTGATGAGCTTCCGGTCGTAGGGAGACGGCTCCGGGAAGCCCTGTCCGGCCTGGTTGTAGTACACGTCCGGACAGTTCTCGTGGGTGAGGATGTAGACGACCCCGGGCTCCTTCTCGGCCTCGGAGGTGTCGATCGACGTGACGTAGGCGTGGGCGTGGGGCGACCGGACCATCTTGAGGACGCAGGCGCCGGGCTGCACCATGTCCTCGACGAACGCCTTCTGGCCACGGACCAGGCGCGGGCCGTCGACCTTGTGTCCGAGCTTGCCGACCACGCGGAGCGCCTCCCGGAACTCCGGCGCCGTCGGGGCCGTGTAGGTCGGGTCCTTCAGCCGCCGGGCAGCCAGCCCCACGGCGGTGTAGTCCTGCCTGTATCCGGTGCAGCGGCAGAGCAGCCCGGACAGGGCATCGGTGATCTGGTCGAACGTCGGGTCGGGGTTGCGGGCCAGCAGGCTCTCGATCGCAAGCACGAACGCCGGGGTGCAGTATCCGCACTGGACCGCCCCGGCGTCGAGGAGCGCCGCCTGGACCACGGTCAGGGTGCGGCTCCTCGCGTAGTGATCGAGCGTCACGACCTCCCGGCCGTCGAGCTGCGGGGCCAGCAGCAGGCAGGAGTTGACGAGCTTGCCGTCCAGGAGGATGGAGCAGAGGCCGCAGAGGCCGCCTCCGTTGCAGCCGTCGTGCATCGCCCGGACGCCCTGGCGCTTCAGCACGGCCAGCGCCCGCTCTCCCGGGGACACCTCGAACTCGCGGTGGCAGCCGTCGAGCATGAAGCCGATCTTCATCGCCCCGCCTCCTCTCTCCGCGCGGCCTCGTGCAGCGCGTCAGCCACCATCACGCCGGCGAGGTGGCGCTTGAACTCCTCGCTTCCCCTGAGGTCGCCGACCGGCCGGACAAGCGGCCGCACCAGCTCCTCGATCCGCTCACGGGGCGGCAGCGCCTGGCCGGCGAGCCGCTCCTCCAGCGCGGTGAGCCTGGTCGTCCTGGGCGTGGCTCCGTTCACCGCCACGA
>JACQZM010000070.1:12879-16512 GCA_016213885.1 Candidatus Rifleibacteriota bacterium
GGTCCTGGTTGGCCAGGTGGTCGGCCAGTGGCACGGTCCGCCCGCCGGATCCGCTCGCCAGGACGATCCGGGCGTCCAGCGCCAGCAGCGCCGGGCCGATGTTGGTGCACGGCCCGTTCCCGCCGATGTTGCCGCCGATCGTCCCCATGGTCCGCACGTTCCGGTTGGCGAACAGCCGGACCGCGGCGGCGAGAGCGGGCGGCAGGTCGGACCGATCGGCCAGCGTCTGGATCGTGACGCACGCGCCGATCCGGACGCCGGTATCGGCGACCTCTAGGCCTGCCAGCGGCAGCCTGGCCAGGGAGATGGCCGTGGACTTCCGGTCGACCGGCCGGCACGGCCAGACCGTCGAGTTGAGCTCGGTGCCGCCTGCGAGGTAGGTCGCGGACGGCAGGGTCTTCCGCAGCCTCACCGCTTCGGCCACGCTGGTCGGTGTGAGGAACTCCTGGAACATTCTGCACCCCTTGGAGCACGCTGGAACCGTCGGGTGACGGCACGATAGGGAAACGACGTTCCAGGATACTACCGCAAGGCGGCAGAGCCAAGACCCTACATGTCCATGACCCGGCGCCTCGCCGGGTCCGAGTCGCAAGACCCGGCGCCTCGCCGGGTCCGAGTCGCGCCCCCGAGCGCGACCTCCGACCTGATCCTCTCCTCTTTCTCTTTCCTTGGTGACTCTGCAGCCAGGCCGAGGCCTGATCACAGGCCCGACTCCGCGAAACAGGTGGGGGATCCTACACGTCCCCTCGCGGTCCCCGGCGCCACTTCGAGAGCGCCTCGTACTCCTCGACGGTGTCCACGTCGCGGATCGATCCCGGGTCGTCCGTGTCGATCTCGAGGACGAGACCCGGATGCCGGTCCAGAAAGCCCCGCGGGCCGGCCGGGTCCTCGAACGCCAGGAGCCGGGGGAACAGAGAGCGGGGAAAGATCACCGGATGGCCCCGCCGGCCGTCGTGCCGGGGCGCCACGATCCGGCCGGGGTCGCGGCTCCAGGCGGCGATCAGGCTCCGGCAGGTCGACGGGGCGACGCCCGGCAGGTCCACCAGCGTCACCAGCGCGCCCGGCGCCCGGGCCGAGAGCGCGGCCAGGCCGCTCTTCAACGACGACAGCATCCCGTCAGGCCAGCGCCGGTTCTCCACCACGGTCAGACCGGCGAGGTCGACGCCGCACCGGACCTCGGCGGCCCGGCAGCCCAGGACCACGACGACCTCCTGGATGCCGGCGACTCTCAGGGTGCCGGCCACGGCCAGCAAGAACGACGTTCCATGCCAGGACAGGAGCGGCTTGAGCGGCCCCCCCATGCGGCGCGATTCCCCGGCGGCGAGGATGATGCCGGCCGGAACGCCCGGCGCGACCCGGTCCGCTCCCACCTCCATGCTGGCTCCACTCCCTCTCTGGCCCGCGACGCACCCGGGCCCCCCGGTCGCGGCCCGGCCACGTCCCCGGCGGCCGCTCACCGCTCCAGGTCGACCCGGGTGAAGCCCACACAGACGGGCACCACGCAGTCCGGTCTCGCGCCGGGCCGGTTCCACCGGGGGGCCAGCTGCGTCGTGAACACCAGCTCGCACCGGTCTTCCGCCACCACCCGGAACCGGTCCGGGGCGAGCCGCTGGACGGTGCCGCGGACCCGTGGCTCCGGGTCCGGCTCCGGGCACCGGGAGTATCCCGCGATGAGGCTCACCGGAGACGGCTCCGCGATCCGGTCCTCGAACCCCATGGCCCCGGAGAGCTTGACGACCAGGGAGTCGCCAGCGTCCATGAGGATCGCAGTCCTGTCCAGAGGCGTCATCGGATCGATCCAGTGGTCGGCGTCGTTGGTGGCCCCGGTCATCATCGCCAGCGCCTCCTTCGCGAGCGCCTCCACCAGCGCGTTGGTCCCCTTGACGCGCTGGCGAAACGCAGCCACGCCGGAGCGGAGCTCGCGATGGCCGAGCCTGGCGAGGGCCAGACAGACCTGGCCGGCCCTGTACCGGTCCGCGTCGGTCGCCGAGCGCATCAGCTTCTCCGCCAGGTCGGCCAGCGGCTGGACCGACTGGCGGTCGCCCAGCTCGGCCAGCGCCGCGGCACCGCGGCCGGTCCCGTCGGCCGCCGAGAGGGCGAACCGCCGGAGCGCCACGAGCCCCCGTGGATCGGGCCACAGACCGAGCGCCCACGCTGCCGCGTCCCTGAGCTTGGGGGTCTCGTCGTCGAGCATCGGAACGAGCGCCTCGACGACCCGGGCGTCTGGCCGGGGACCGGGACGGGAGGCGGCCCGGCACTGCGAGACCGGCCGGGGCGGCCCGCGGCCCACGAGACCCAGCGCCAGCGCCGCGGCCCCTCGCTGGGCCCGCGCGTGGACCGGGGCGGTCCGTTCCGTCAGGATCGGGATGGCCTCCTCCAGGCACGCCTCGCCCGCGGCGTACAGGAGCGGCGTCTCGTCGGGGTTCCTTCTCAGCGCAACCAGCAGAGCGTCGCGGGACTCCCTGAGGCGGATCGACGCCACGGCCTGGGTCGCTGCCGCCAGCACGCGTCCGGCCCGCCGCGGGTCGAGGTACGGCGTCAGCGCCTCCACGGCGGCGCGGTCGCCCAGGAGCTCCGCGATTCCCACCCCGAGCCATTCGGCCTGGGTGGCCGGCCTGGGCGCCCCCTCGAGGATCGACCGGGCCAGGCTCGCGGCCCTGGCCCGATCCGTGTTCACCAGGGCCGCGTCCAGCCCGTTCCACGGCGCGGACCCGCCCCGGGCCTTCATCTCCAGGAGCAGGTCGAACGACTCCGGCCCGGGCACGAGGCCCACCGCCGCGAGAATCGTCTGGACCCTGTCCCTGCCGAGGGGGCCGTCGGCGAGCAGCGTCCTGGCCAGTCGAGGAACGGATCGATGCCGGGAGGCGGCCAGGGCCCGCAGGTAGAGCAGCTCCAGCGGCCTGGCCCTTCCAGAGGCGAGCTCTCGCTCCAGGTGGTCGGCGATCTCCGGCGCCCTCGCGCTGGCCAGCGCCTCCACGAGCTCCTCCCGGGTCCGGGTGGCCAGGGGCCGGGTGGGGCTCTCCAGGGTCTTGGCCAGCGAGGGGAGGAACCGCGGCTCCGGATGCGAGAGGAACTGCCCACCGGTGATGAGGAACCCATCCGGGTCTCTCAGCCATTCGCTCTTGAAGAACTCGATCCGGCCGCTCTGGGTCCGGTCCATGGTCTCGAACCGGAGCCCCTCGACCCCGCCCCAGCCCCCCGACGGCAGGATCCGCAGGAAGTGGACCGTCCGGGCCTTGAGGCCTTCGACGGTGAGGCGGACCACGGCGCTGCCGGCCGCGACCCGGACGATCCTGGTCGGGACGTTCTGCCCCCAGGGGCCGACCCGCAGCTCCAGTGCAGCCCGCTCCGGGTTGTCGAAGTCGACCAGGACCGCCACGTCGGTGGCCCACACGGCGAGGTTGCGCACCGGCACGGCCCGGGGGGTGCGAAACGACGTGGGTGGGATCCCCGGAGCGAGCCCGGAGGGCGAGTCCGAGGGGGGCTTGGGGGGCGGAACGAGCGAAGCGAAGGGCCCCTCATCTCGAACGATGCCGCCCACCGGCTCGACGGTCACCTCCGAGCCGGCGGGAAGACCGTCGAGCTCCAGCGATCGGCCGGTCACGGTCGCCGTGGCCAGGGCGGATCGGCCGC
>JACQZM010000168.1 GCA_016213885.1 Candidatus Rifleibacteriota bacterium
GATACCGGAGGCATATGATTATGGAAATCCCTTGACACACTTGAGCCTCGGAAACGGCCAGTACGATGCAACATTAGCGCTTTTGTTCGGTAAAGGTTTTAATAAGGGTTATGGATGGGCGAATATAGGCTACAATTTCCGGTTCGAAAATGATGAATTTGATCCCATGACCTTTGACCCGGGCGACGATTCCATGATAAACTTCCCGCCTTCCTCGCGACCCCGAGAGTGCCCGCGGAACCAAAGGAGAGCGATGGCATCCCCGACGGCGGTGGAGCCGGTCCAGACCGATACGGCCGACATCGAGAGGTTTCTGGCCGCCCCGCCCGGTTCCGCGACCGACTACTTCCTCAAGCTGGCGGGCCACAGGTGTCGGGCGTCGTTCACCCAGCACCTGCCGCTCATCCTCTCGTCGCTGCCGGAGGTGACCTACTACGAGCACCAGATCGAGACGGTCAGGCGGGTCGTGCAAGACCTCAGGGGCCGGGCGATCCTGGCCGACGAGGTGGGCCTCGGCAAGACCATCGAGGCAGGGCTCGCACTGAGGGAGCTGATCGCCCAGGGGCTGGTGCGGCGACTGCTCATCCTCACGCCGGCCAGCCTGTCGCAGCAGTGGCGGGAGGAGCTGAAGGTCAAGTTCCGGCTGAACTGCCGCATCAACGCCGAGACCCACGGGTGGAGCACCTACCCGTACCTGATCGCCTCCATCGACACGGCGAAGTCGGGCCGCAACCGTCGGGAGATCACCGCCCAGAAGTGGGACATGGTGATCGTCGACGAAGCCCACAAGCTGAAGAACCACAAGTCGATGAACTGGAAGTTCGTCTCGTCCATCGCCACCAAGTTCCTGCTGCTGCTCACGGCCACGCCGATCCAGAACACCCTGGAAGAGCTCTACAACCTGGTGTTCCTCATCCGGCCCGGCTACCTGAAGACCCGCAAGTTCTTCAAGAAGCACTTCACCGACCAGGGGGATCCCAAGGTCCCGACGAACCCGATGGAGTTCAAGAACCTGCTGGCCCACGTGCTCATCCGGCACCGCCGCGAGGAGACCGCGGTGAAGTTCACCCAGCGGAAGGTGCACCTGATCCCGGTGGAGTTCGCGGTGGGAGAGCGGGCGCTCTACGACTCGTTGAACCAGTTCATCGACTCCTGCTACTTCTCGGTCTCCCACGTGGAGAAGGGGCTGAACCGGTTGACCCTGATGCTGATGGAGCGGATGGTCACGTCGAGCCCCAGGGCGCTGGCCAAGACCATCAACAAGATCCTGGAGAACCCGTTCGTCCCGTACATGTACGCCACGACCCTGAGGAAGGTGCTGGTGGAGGCCCAGGGCGCCAAGGTGGTGGCCAAGGCCGCCGTGGTGATGGACCTGATCACCGGGATGGAGGGCAAGGTCATCATCTTCACGCAGTTCCGGGAGAGCCAGGAGTACCTGTCGGAGCTCCTGACCGAGCGAGGCGTCTCCAACACCAGATTCTACGGGAGCTTGAACAGCCGGCAGAAAGACGAGGCGATCGTCCAGTTCACCACCACGACCCGGGTGCTCGTCTCCACCGATTCGGGAGCCGAGGGCCGCAATCTCCAGTTCTGCAAGACCGTCATCAACTACGACCTGCCCTGGAACCCCATGAAAGTGGAACAGCGGATCGGCCGGGTCCACCGGCTGGGTCAGACCAAGGACGTGGAGGTCTACAACGTCTACTACCGGGACTCCATCGAGGAGTACGTGGTGGAGCTGTTGACCAAGAAGATCCGTCTGTTCAAGCTCATCGTCGGCGAGCTCGACGTGATCCTGGGCCTGGTCAAGTTCAAGGGCAACCTGGAGAGCCAGATCATGGATCTGTACCTCACCGCCAAGACCAAGGGGGAGCTGAAGAAGAAGCTCACGGAGATCGGCAAGGACTTCCAGGACGCGCTGAAGGAGTACGAGAAGATCAAGGCGGCTCAGAATGAGATCTTCTAGCGACGAGAGGAAGCGAGGCTCCTTCGAGCTCGGCGACGAGGACGACGGCCCGGGGTTCGACGACCTCTCCGCGGCCGTGGACGCGCAGCTGGCGCTCCTGGAGACCGGCGAGCCCGCCAGCGGCCAGAGCGGCCAGGACGTGGAGCTGCCGCGCCGCCTCCCGGTGACGCCGCTGCCTCCGACGCCTGACGCGGAGGACGGAGCGGCCCCGATCGAGGTGGTGCCGGACCAGCCGCTGCAGCTGCCGCTGGACGGGGCCTCGCCGGGAAGCTACCACTTCGAGCTGTCCCGGTTCCTGATGCTCTTCCTGGATCGGTTCGGCATCCAGGGGCGGCTGAGGAACGGAGAGGCGGTGCTGAAGCTCCCCGGGGGGGCGGGCCCGGGCGGCCAGGGATTCCCGGAGGTCCGGCTGCCGCTCTACGAGGAGCGCCAGCTCGAGGCGTGCCTGGCCGGCGCAAGCGACGTCATCAACCCCTCGCCGCTCCTGGCCCGGTGCCTGGGCCAGGGGGCGCACACCCGTCTGGGCGTCTCGCCACGGCTCACCCGGGCGCTGGCCCAGACCGCGCTCGAGGCGACCGATGTGGAGCTGGTCACGGTTCCGTTCGTCCAGTTCAACTTCTTGACCACCCTGAGGTACTACCGGAAAGAGGAGCACGTGATCTCGCCGCTCTTCTCCCTGGACGACGGCGAGCCGGCCCCGATGGTGGAGCCGCTGCTGGCGGCGGAGCTCTGGACCGGCCCCTCGGTGGAGTCGCTGGCCGGGATCTCCGTGGGGCCGGAGGCGCTGCACCGGGCGTGCACCAAGGCCAGGGCCGCCGTGGACCGGTCCGTGGAGTGCCGCAGGCGGTCGATCCAGGAGGAGATCGACGCCCAGGCCCGTGAGGCGATCAAGATCCTCGACGACTACTACGAGGAAAAAACCCGGGAGCTCGAGGACGAGAAGCGCTCGGTCTACTTCCACCTGTATTATTTCGAGAAGGAAGAGGCGATCGAGAAGCAGCTGGCGGGGATGCGGCGGGAGAAAGAAGAACGATCCAGGGCGATCTCGCGGTTCTGGGACGTCAAGGTCTCCACCCGGCTGGTCTCCATGGGCTACTTCGAGATCCCGTTCTGGACGGTTCCGGGGCCTGACGGTCGAGACAGGGGACTGGACGCCCTGACCGGCACGGTGGCGCGGGAGCGGGCCGCTCACCCGTCCCTGGCCGGCGGCGAACGGTCGAGCTGAGCTCTCTCGTCCGGGGAGGACGCCATGCATCGACGGATCGTGCAGTGGGTCGTTGGGGTGCTGATCGTGGTCGTTCTCCTCTACATCTACTTCCTGGGCAGCCAGCTCAGATACGAGTCCGAGGCGGAGCGGTTCTTCAAGGAGGGGCGCTTCGACCTGGCTGCGGAGAAATACCTGCGGGCCTACGAGGTGGCCTCGTTCTGGGGGCGCGACCGGTACCTGTACCTGGTGGCGCAGTGCTACTACAACACGGAGGACTGGAACCGGGCCATGGACTTCTTCATCCGGCTCCACAGGGAGTACCCGTTCTCCAGCTGGGTCATCGTGGCCCAGCCCGCGGTCGATCGCACCTTCAGGAAGATCGACCCGGACCTCGACGGAGGGGCGGAGATGGTGAAGGCCCACACCGCCCTGGCACGGGCCCAGGCGGCGCTCAAGGGCGCCTACAGGTCGCTGCTCACCGCGCTCAAGGAGAACAAGCCCGGCGTCTCGACCGCCGTGGAGGCCGAGTACCAGAGATACAAGAAGTACTACGAGGCGTACCGGTACGAGAAGAGGCGGATCTGGCTGGCCGCCCAGGCCGGTGCCGACATCGAGACGGTCGGCGCGCCGCAGCCGCTCACCCTGCCCGGCATCTCGCCTCAGAAAGAAGGAAGCAAGTGAGGATCGGTATCATCGGGCTTCCCCTCTCGGGGAAGTCGACGGTCTTTCAGATCCTGGTGCCCGGGTGTCCGCTGTCCACGGACCCGACCCGGCCCAGGCTCGGTGTGACGACGGTGCCGGACCCGAGGGTCGACTTCTGCTCCGGGGTGTTCAAGCCCCAGAAGACCACCTTCGCCACCCTGGAGATGGTGGACTTCGCCGGCGTCAGGGCCGGCGGCGTCGATCGGGGGTTTCCGCCGGCCGTGGTGGCCCAGATGCGCAACGCCGAGGCGCTGATGGCGGTGGTCCGGTTCTTCCACCAGCCCGGCGCCGAGGACCCCACCCCGGTCAAGGACGTGCGCCTGCTCATGGACGAATTGGTGTTCGCCGATCTCGCGGTCACCGAGCCCAGGAGCGAACGGATCCTGGCCGACAAGAAGCGGGCGGGCCGGTACGACGAGAAGGAGCTCTCCGCCGTGACCAAGGTGACGGCGGTGCTCTCCGAGGGCCGGCCGGCGTTTCGCGCCGACCTCACTCCCGAGGAGCGCGCCACCCTGAAGGGCTACGGCCTGTTGACGCTGAAGCCGTTCGTGGTGGTGGCCAACTGCGACGAGGACGGGTTCAGGGACGTGGACGGGCCGGTGAGCCAGGCGCTGGCGGAGCTCTCCCGGGACTACCCGGACTACGAGTTCATGCGCCTGTCGGCCCGGGTCGAGGAGGAGATCGGACAGCTCGACGAGGCTGACCGGACCGCCTTCCTCGAGGACCTGGGCCAGAAGGAGGCGGCCCGGGACCGGATCATCCGGGCGGCGTTCAGGCTCCTCGACCTGATCTGCTTCATCACCGTGGGCGAGGACGAGGTCCGGGCGTGGCCGATCCGTCGCCACACCACGGCGGTGAAGGCCGCGGGGCGGATCCACACCGACCTGGAGCAGGGGTTCATCCGCGCCGAGGTCTCGTCGTGGGACGACTTCCACCGCCTGAACGGTTCGTTGAACGATCTCAAGAAGGCGGGGCTGCTCAGGCTCGAGGGCAAGGAGTACAAGGTCGCCGACGGCGACGTGATCAACATCCGCTCGGGGCTCTGAGCTCTCGGCGCGCCCTGCTTCTCATCAGCAGAAACGTCGTGACGGCCACGCCGTAGCAGGCCCAGCCGGTCCAGTACGTGACGCCTATTCCGGCCGTGAGGGATATGGCCACGGAGAGCACGGAGGCGCACACCGAGGTGGCGCCGTTGATGCCCCAGAGCCACGGCGTCACCGTGGGCGCGATCGAGGAGGCCCAGGTCAGACCCAGCGGGAACGCCATCCCCATGAAGAACCCGATGGAGGAGAGCAGCGCCACGGCGATGGCGATCCGCACAGCCGTGGTGGCGGCTGCGGCCTGGCCGGTCAGCCAGGGAGTGGCAGCCCCGACCACGAGGAGCACCGCCAGGAGCACCACCAGCAGCGCCAGGCCGGTCCCGGTGGAGCCGCCACCCAGCAGTCTCTGGGTGGCCAGGCTGCCGAGCCCCGACGACACCAGGAGCGCGAACAGCACCACCGACAGGGCGAAGATCGGGTGCCCCAGGAACACGATCAACCGCTGCATCTGCGAGATCTCCACCATCATGAACCCCAGGCCGATCCCGGCGAAGTAGACGAACAGCGGAGCGGTCCCGGAGAGGGCGGTCCTGTCGGCAGCCAGCGCCAGCGGCACCACGATGCACAGGAGGGTGAGCCCCAGCACCACGATCAGCAGCACCCCCAGCACCCAGACCGCCTTGAGGTTGAACGACTCGATACCCTGCTCGTGGAGCTCCCTGTGGAAGATGTCCTTCAGACGCAGCATGTTGAAGAAGAACGGCGCGTCGTCGGTGGGGGCCGAGATGTTCAGCGGGAACGCGGCGGCGAACGCCTCCAGGTCCCGGCCCGCGCCGATCGTCTCGAAGATCGGATCGATCGCCGTGTCCCGACTCAGCACGATCTCGAACCTGAGCCGATCGCAGACCTCCTTGAGCCTGGCCAGGTCCTCCCGGGAGAACGGTGCGTTGGAGACCAGCAGGGTGCCGATGCCATCGGGCCTGATCGCCCCGGCCGCCGGGACCAGGTGGCGGACCACCACCATGTGGTCGCGGGGCCTGGCCACCCCCCGCTTCATCAGGGTCGCGGCGGTGAGCATGCAGAGCCGGTACATCTCCCGTGGGCTCGAGTAGAAGTACCAGCGGCTGACCGTGAAGATGCCTCCCGGGGTCAGGTGGTCGAGGAAGCTCGTGAACGCCTCGACGGTGTAGAGCGAGTTCTCCGCCAGGACGAACGCCCCGGCCGCCGTGGCCGCCCAGGTGTCGATGAGGGAGATCTGGATGACGTCGAACGTCCCGGTCTGGCGGGCGATCCAGCTCCGGGCCTCGTCGTGGACGAACCGGATCTGCGGATGCCGGTCGAGGTGGCCCGTGAGCTCGCCGAACCGGCCGTTCAGCGTCTCGATGATATCGCTGTTCAGCTCCACCCCGACCACGGACTTCTGGTCGAACACCAGGGCCGACAGAAGGTCCCGTCCGCCCCCCACCCCCACGGCCAGCACCTGGGCGCCCCGGCGGAGCCAGTGGGCCAGGTTGACCACGTCGTACCTGAGGTACTCGACGGTCTTCGGATCTCCCTTGAACTCGGTCAGGTAGGTCCCGGCGGTGGAGTCGATCTGGAGGAGCAGGTGCCTCAGGGTGAACCCCTTGGGGCACTCGGACGAGAGCCCCCAGCCGAACGGGTCGCCGGAGGAGTGGCGCGGCTGCTCGGTCACCTGGATCCGGGAGAACGGGTTCCATCTCTCGTAGAGGGCCGGCGGCTCGCGCATCCCCTTGGTCCACAGAATCTTGAGGAGCGGCTTGCCCAGGCTGACCAGCCTCGCGTGACCGAGAGCCGAGGCGCCCAGCGCCACGGTCACGATCAGGGCGGCCACACGGAGGCGGGGCGCGTCCGGGCCGGCGAAGAGGAGCGCGGCCAGCGCCGCCAGGAAGGCCACGACGATGAC
>JACQZM010000169.1 GCA_016213885.1 Candidatus Rifleibacteriota bacterium
GTGGCCGTCAAAGGCCCATCTGGAGCAGCGCAGCGGGTGTAGCCCCGGGAGGCGACCCACAGATTCTGCTGAGGAGGCCTTTTTGTTTTGCGCCAGATGCCGGTTGAGGGCGAAGACGCCCTTCCGTACAAGGTTGTACGGATGACCCACTGTCATCGAACTATCTTCTCTTCGCCGACGTCAGGGTCCTCTCCGGACCACTCGCATCCGAAACGGATGCACTCGTAGATCGTCTTCGGTGGTGGCGCCTCGATGCCGAGGCTGGCGAACTGCCCCTTCTTGAGCGAACGCCGTCCTGCCCGCTGGAGCAGCATGACCGGCGATCCGCACCTGGGACAGATGAACTTGCCTCGGCGCTTCATTGATGATGACCGTCACGCTCCACGCTTCGATCGCTTCTGGACGAACTCTTTCACGGCCCTCTCGATCATCTTGGCGGCATCCTCGATGCCGGCGCCGTCGAGATCGACGTGGAGGTTCGCTCGCTTGTAGGTCCGGCCGAAGTACCTGATGTCTCCCTTGATCTCGGAGAGCTGGTACTTGAGCAGCTTTTCCATCTTCTTGTCCGTCAGCTTCGGCTCGATCAGGTGGTCGTCGTCATCGTAGAACGTGATCCGTTTCAGGATGTTCTCGGGTTTGTCGAGGACGGCGACGATGATCGCCCTCTCTTGCTTCTTCAACAGCCGCCAGTAGGTGTCCATCACTCCGCTCGGAGCCAGATCCAGCACGAAGCTCTCGTCGGCGTGGTCCAGGATCGTCTTCTTGAGTATCGGAGCGTGGTCGAGTCGGAAGCTGTAGCCGGTCAGGTACTGCTGCCTGATCCTTCCGATCGGCTTGCCTACGGTCTCAGTGATGACCTTGTCGAACTCGATGAACTTCACGCCGAGGATCTCGGCGAGCCTGGCGCCGACGGCCGTCTTGCCAACGCATCCTACGCCGACCAGGTAGATGTGAGTCGGGCCAGTGGCCAGTTCCGAGAGCTTCTCCATCAGTCCGACAGCCTCTCCCAGGAATGTTCGATGACCGTGTCGATCGTGTACTCCTCCACGAGATCCAGGGCGAGATGAGAGGCCAAGTAGCAGAGAGCGAACGCAAACCTCGGGTTGGACTTTATGTCCCGTGCGGTGTCAGTGTCCCGATCGGTGTTGACATGGTAGTTGGCCAGGGCGATCTTCGCTACTCGTTCGGCCCGTGGGCCGGTGAGTTGCCTGCCCCTGAACTTGAGGCAGACGACGGAAGCGAGATGGTACGGCTCCGTGTTGGCGACGTTTCTCTTGCCAGCTTCGTCCCAAGCCGCAAGTATCTCGTCAAGCCACTCCTCGGGCGTTGTGAAAAGAGGTCGAGTGTCTTTCTTTTCTTTCGCCATCTTCTCTGGACCTATCCTGCGAGTCTGCTCGCCCACCAGGGGCATACTGTCGGTGGCCACATGGTATCATCTCGCCGGTCAGAAAGGAGTGGCGATGTCCGGCACAGGTCGTAATGATCCCTGCCCCTGTGGGTCCGGCAGGAAGTACAAGAAGTGCTGCTTGGATCCGCAGACTCCAGAGATCATGGAAAGGAAGAATGCTCTACGGGATGCCAAGCTCGCCGCAAGAGAAGCCAGGATCGAGCAACTCAAGGCATTCGCTGAACGCTATTCGATCACACCGGAGACGAAGCTTGTTCTCCGTGAGATTATTCAAGAGCTGGCCATCAAGATCGACGACCCGAATGACCTCATCGTCTTCATCGAGCCATTGGTTGCCAAGAGCGAACCGACGAGAGAGCGTCTGACCAACGTAGTGAAGCTGGGGAGTTTTTTTTGGAGCCTCTCCTTGATGGATGATCCGGTAGACTTCGGGCGTGGACTTGAAATCCTGGCAGAGCGAATGGACATGGCCTCCGGGGAGAAGGGACAAGAGTTAGAGCTGGTTGCCGAGAACATGAGGAAACGTCACCGGTACCTCTTCTCCGCCTTGCACCAGCACGAGACGATCCAGTAACCACCATGCCTCTCTTCTCTGGTCGGGTCGTGTCGATCCAGCCCCGTGTTAGCCTGCTTCGGTGGCTCGATGATTGCGCCTTCGGGTACATCGGCTATCAGATTCTCGTTGATGGCGTGATCGATGGTGAGCGGCGAGAATTCTGGATCGGGATTGATGAGGCCACGGCACAGGGCCGCCGGCTCCAGTTTGGGGACTCACTCAAGGGGAAGTGTGAGCTGGCCACGCCTTCGGAGTTCGTTGAGTTCAGCGAAGTAGCGATCTTGAGAGTGCTTGCCAGAGTTGCCCGCATCGGCTGCAAGGCCCCGCCCTGGCATGGTGTGCCACCACCGCTGACGACTTACGAGGAACGTGGCTGTCGACGTCTCACCCTGAGAGCCTACGACGACAAGTGCCAATCGTGCATCTGGGGGGCCGTGATGCTGGCGGAGATGATACTCGACCGCCGCAAACCTCTCCATCGCAAGTATCGAGACGAAACGTATTGTCACGGTCCGCCGACCTGTCATCTCTACCACCGAGGCCGGTCTCGGAGGGTCACGGGCAAGAAGGGCAAGATCTGAACGGCGCTGAACAGCACGCCACAAGCCATCGAGAGGAACAGGAGTGACTGGCCGACAAACGGAAAAGTCGAAGACTCCGCCCCGCTACACGGCCAAGCAGGGCCAGTACCTGGCGTTCATCCATTACTACACGAAGATGCACGGCCGACCTCCAGCCGAGACTGACATCCAGAGGTACTTCGAGGTCTCTCCCCCATCGGTTCACGACATGATCCTGATGCTGGAAAAGCGAGGGCTGATCGAGAAGATCCCAGGTAAAGCTCGTACGATCAAGCTCTTGCTGACGAGAGATCAGCTTCCGGATCTGGAGTAAGCGAGAAGGTAGTTCTGGATAGATAATGCCTGCATTTTCTAACCGAGGTAAACTTATTCCTGCCTATCCGGCGAAGCCAGGCACCGCCTGAGCCGAGAAACAGGAGAAACAGCGAAACCATGAAGACGGTAACCTTCGCCACGAAGCTCCCTGAGGATCTGACGGCCATCCTTGACGATCTCTGCAAGCGTCTTGGCCTCAAGAAGAACGCCTTGGTCGAGGCGGCTCTGCGGGAGAAGATCGAGGAGTTGCTGGACGCTCATGATCTCAGGCAGGCCATCGAACAGGAGACGAGGTTTCACTCGTGGTCAAGCGTAAGGACAGAACTCCTCCGAAAGCTCCCAGCCCGCCGTCGGTCTACCAAGTCCAGGTGAGTGATGCGGCCCGTCGGGAGCTGAACGATCTGCCCCCCACCGAGATCGAGAGGATCGTGGACGCCATTCAGGACCTGGTTCAGAACCCCAGGCCTCCTGGGGCCAGGAAGCTCGTCGGGGTGAAGGCCGGCCTTCGCATCCGCAAGGGGAACTACCGGATCCTGTACACGGTCGACGACGACGCCAGACTCGTTCGGGTCTACAGGGTGGGCCACCGCAGCTCGGTATACAAGGAGTAGTCGGTCTCAGGTCTCTGGCTCCAGTTCCACCGCAGGGGTGGTAACGTGGTAACGAAGCCCTCTCGGAACGCCCCCTGCCCGTGTGGCAGCGGCCGGAAGTACAAGAAGTGCTGCGGTCGAGACTGACTGGACCAAGGTTTCATTATGAAACCTTGATCCGGGCGTCGAAAGGGGTGACCCCCATCGGGGGTGGTCCGGCGGCTGAGGCGTGCGGCACCCGATGGGGACATGGTTCATGATCGGGCAGTTCCATCATGAACGTGAGGACGGCCGACGATCGACGATTGTTTCTTTCGCAGCCAAGGTCGTCTGCGCCGGCAAGAGACGATCCTGGAGGCTCCCAGGGGCATTTGCGGGGGTGTCAGAAAGCCCTCCAGGACTCTCTTGCGGTGGTCCGTCATCTGTGCCTGGGCGAAGGAGGTCGGGGAGACCGGAGGGTGGAGTTCAGCGTGGACGTGGGGGATTGAATCGTCGCCGTTCTGATGATCGACTTCTACTGCATGGCTACCCTACGGGTCAGCTCATCGGCCTTCACGGCCAGCCGTTCGAGCAGCCAGAGTTGCTCAATGCTCTCGGCCCTGTGCGGACGAAGCCTATGCCAGGGGCCGAACGCTCGTGATCGAGCGACCGCAAGGTCAGCCGGAGCGATACTCCCGACCTCCAGGGCCAGGAAGATCGCCCAGGGCGGCAACAAGATCGCCTGGGCTACAGACCGACCTGGAGAATCTGCGGCGAGTCGTAAAGGCCTGCGAGGCCCGGGTTCTTCGCGACGAGAAGGTGCCCATCGAAGAGAAGGTGCCGAGTGTGTCCGATCCGGACGCCGGTTTGATTGCCAGTTCCGAAGTTCCAGGAGCTGGGGCAGGGGTGTGCCGGGCACCCTGTGGCCACCCGTCCACAGGGTTGGAGGTGGGGGGCACCTCTCGTTCTCAGCTGGTCCGGCAACACCAAGCAGCGTGGATGTCCACCTCCGCGCAGGAACGCCGTCGGACACGCCGGCGAGGGAAAGTGAGACGTCTCGGGGCAAGGAGCAGTTCGTGGAGGTGATGTAGAATGACAGGACAGTCCAAGGCGCACGCACCAGACTTCCCACCAGCAGGATCGAACGCTCCTGCCAGACGCTCCACGTGGGGGTGATCGGGGCTGAGAATCGACGGATGCGAGTTCGGCCTGATCACGATCGATGGCGTGAAGTACGACCACGACATCGTGATCGACGCCGGGAAGATCAAGAAGCGGAAGAAGGGACCCTCCAAGAGCAGGAGGGAGGAGTTCGGGCACACCCCGCTGACCGCGGCCGAGAAGATCCCGTGGGATGCACGGCACCTGTGGATCGGGACGGGTCTGTACGGCAAGCTCCCGGTCACCGAGGACCTCTACAAGGAGGCTCGTCGCCGTGGTGTCGAGGTCCTGGTGAAGACCACTCCTGAACTGGTCGACCTCATCAACGCAGGGCTGCCGGCAGGCACGAACGTCATCCTGCACGTGACCTGCTGACCTCACGAGGTCTCGGCCGGACACGGAGGCCCACCATCGTGGTTTCGGGACCAGGTGCTCGCTCAGCCTCTTCGCGGCGACGACGGCGCCCACGATTGCAGCTCGATGATGTTCCCTTCGGGGTCGGTCACGTAGACGAAGGTGACCGTTCCAGCTCCTGGTACTGGAATCGTGACGACCTGGCCGTACCCCCTACCTCCGGCAGCCAGTACCTGATCCCGGGCCTTCTGAACATCCTCGACCTCGAAGGCCAGGTGACCGAGTCCAGGGCGGTTGATGGCGGGCTGTCCGCAACCACCGGGAGGGTCGTACTCGAAGAGCTCCAGGGTGGGACCAGTCTCACCGTGACCTGGAAGGCGAAGGTGAGCGCCCCGCAGATGGGCGCCCTGGATGCCGGTGGCGCGATCCAGCCAGGGACCTGAGAGATCCCGTTCAGGCGGAACAGGGGTGCACCCGAAGACGTTCTGGTAGAACGTCGCCAGTGCCCGCCAGTCCCGGGCGATCAGGTTCGTGTGGACGTAGCGGGCATTCACCGGACAGTCCCTCCTTTCGGGACATCAAGGCAGCCGATGTTCCTCAGGTCCTTGGCTCTGAGGCCCGATGCATGACCATGACCCCGTCGGCGCCGCAGCACCTGGCCGCATCACACCGATGGGGTTCACCTTCAGGCCAAGAAGAGGCAACCGGGAGCCCCTCGATGAAACTCCCGGTCGCTGACCTGACTCTCCGACCAACCCTACACGGCCGTCTTGAGGCCCTTCCCGGCCACGAACTTCACGGCCTTCCTGGCCGGGATCTTCATCTTCTCTTTGGTCTGCGGGTTGATCCCGACCCGAGCCTTCCTCTTCACGACCTTGAACGTACCGAAGCCGACGAGGGTGACGTCGTTGCCCTTCTTGAGGGCCTTCTGGATCCCCTCGGTGATGGCGTTGACGGCGGCGGTGGCCTGGACATTGGTCAGTTCAGCTTCCTTGGCGATGAGCTGTGCCAGCTCGTGTTTGTTCATCTGGAGACTCCTTTTCGTGATCAGATGAGGATGGACGGGGCGATTGTCGCAGGAGAGCGCGATGGAGTCAATGTTTGTGAGGAGCAGTAGGGCAGGAAGACACTACTACTGCCCGTCTTGGCTCGTCAGGATCGCCTGAACTCGGCCGACCTTCCCGTCCTCCAGCATCACCGCGACCCAATAGGCTTGGTGGGTCGGTGTCGTGGAGCCCCTGCTCTTCGCGTGCTATTCTGAAGAAGGCCCCCTGGAGGTGCGCCGTGGCCGAGAAGTTGACCTGGGACGAGATCAAGAAGCGGTACCCGGATGAGTACGTGGTGCTTGTCGATACGGCGGTGGACGACAGCACCACGGTGGTCGAGGGCACCGTTATGGCCCACGGCAAGAACAAGCACGAGATGCGGCAGGTGCTGGCTCAGATTGCTCCGAAGCGAGGGGGGTGTCTGTGGACCGGGACGGTCCACGGGCGGATCCGGGTGATCCGCAGGGACGAGGACACCGCATGAGGTGGGGACGGCCGTTTGACCCCGACGCCGAAGCGATCTGGGTAGCAGGAGCTGTCACTGGGGCAACTGGCGATATCCGTGACCTGCTGCTCCTCGGCGACCCCGGCACTCCAGAGACCATCATTGACGAAGAAGTTGCCACGGAGCTGGGACTGGGCCGAAGCAAGGCGATAGGCACTGGCCGGTTCAAGGGCTTCACTGGACCAGAGAACGTCTACTACGTCATCGCCCCGGAGTTCGCATCACTGGGTCGGTCCCTCCACGAGGTGGTGATCGCCTGCTCCCCGTTTGACCCGGACTTCGAGATCGACGGACTTCTCGGCCTCGACTTCTTCCGCAACACGGTCGTCACGCTGGACTTCAAGCAGGGACGGATCCTGCTGGAGGACTGAGGACCATGGGGCCTGCGACTGACCCCGTCAGACCTTTTGGGAGAGGGGCGTGGTCGTTTTCATGGCGGCCTTCGGTGGTCACATGACACGACAGGCGGGGAAGTGGAGGCCGGGTGGAGCGGACAGGGCAACTACGGCTCTGACCCCACTAACCGCTGGACGTAGTCGGCCCGAGCGGCCAGCGCCCATCGCTTCTCCTCCAGGTAGTGCGCCCGGTTGTACGTTCCCGCGACCCCCGACCGGTGGCCGGACACGTGGTTCAGGACGGCCTCCACGATGTGGGGCGGGATGCCGAGCTCCTCGTTCATCCGGGTCGACACGGTCCGGCGCAGGTCGTGGACAACGAAGTCCGCCATGGCCTCTGGAATCCCCCACTCCTTCCTTCTCCTGGCGATCACGGTATCCAGTCGCGCCTTCGCCTTGCTGAACCCGGACACGTGGTGCTTGCTGTCGGTGGTGAAGCCGAACCGGCAGTTCCCGATCCTACCGCAAGTACGTGGACGGCCGGAACAAGAAGGGCCGTCAGGATCTCTTCCACCTGGTGCTCAGCGTCACGATGAGGCCCGAAAGGGACAAGTACGAGACCATCACCCCGGCGGAGGCCGAGGCCATCGCCGACGAGATGCGACAGACCTGGGAGTCAGGGGGCGACACGACGGTGCCTCGGCCCAAGCTGAACTCCTGAAGTCCAGGGATGAAAGGGCTCTCTGTCTCGGCCCTCGAGAGAGCCCCCGTCAGGCACGGTGACCGACAGGAAACTGGACCGGCTGCTGGAAGACCTCGGATGCACTCGGTTGAAGAACGGAAGGAGGGTCCGCTCGCAGGGCTGATTCAGCATCTCCGCAGCTGGTCTGCTCGTGCTTGGCCTGCGTTTGTCGTTCTATGGCCCGAACACCGGTGTTCGACCGCAGGACAGCCGCCGGCTGATCAGGTACTGTCCGTCCTGCCGTACGAGGCACTGGATGGCGTGAATGAACGCGGTCTTCAGATCAGGTTGCAGGTCCGCGACTCCCTTTCTGCGTGATCAGCGTCGGCCCTGCCGGCGGATCCCACGCCAGGTAGACGTACCCTTCCCCATCGGCATCCCGCCCCTCGTCGCCCTGGGCAGAGTGGACGCAGATGTAGGTCCGTCCGCCAGGGAGCTCCATGATCTCGGACTCGTCCGTGTGCCCACGAATGAGAACCTGGGCCCGGTTCGTCTCGAGGAACGCCCCGAGGTGGGACTCGCCGTAGGCGAAGTAGAACCCGCCGGCCTTCATCGACCAGGACGGGTTGGACCACAGGAGCTGCCGGACGGGGACGAGTCGGTGAGCATCGGCCAGGCTTTCGACACCCGAGAGTTTCTCCTTCAGGTCGAAGGCCCGTTCGGGAGCACCGGCGTGGACCACGACCGCCCGGACGCCGGCCATCGAGAGGACCAGCGCCACCGGCAACCCCTTCAGGAACGCCAGGCGGTCGGCGGTCAGCCTGAGCCTCCCGAGGGAGCCCCAGGCGGAAACGTCGCCGACGCCAAGGTTCCAGAGGCCAATCTCGTCGACGTGCCGGGCCTCGTGGTTGCCGGCGACGACGTGGACCTGATCCGGATACTTCGCCTTCAGCTCCACGAAGCGGTCCACCAGCGCCTCGGCGCCGGTGAAGACGATGTCCTCACCGGACCCCTCGGTCGGGCCACGGTCGATCAGGTCGCCCAGGGAGACCAGGGTGTGGTCGCCGGCCTGCAGCCCGGTTTCGACCTGCCGCTCCCGGAGGATCGCCTCGAACACGTTGATCTTGCCGTGAAGGTCACCGATGACGGTGAGGTGACCATGGACGGTGAGGTCGAGGAAGGCGTGGTAGCTGTTGTTGGCCACGTAGAGTATGGACCGGTCCGCCTGGCCGATCGTTCCCGCTGGTCATGGTGCTCACTGGAACGGACCCAGTGCGGCTCGATGGATCGGACCCAACGGTGATGGACAGGGTGGACACGGACAACCGGCCCAGTTCTGGAGAAGGAACGGGTACGTTCTCCACCATAGGCGGGTTCATCAGCAAGGCGAGCACCTGGCCATGTAGCAGCCCCGGATAGCCACCGGCACAGAGAAGACAAGATGAGCCGTCACGAAGCTCCAGCGGACAGGTCCAAGGGGTGGACCGGCGAACAAGCCGAACCAGATCGAGGTGATGGCGCCGATGCCGGCGACGGCCATGCAGGCCAGCGCCAGGAATGGCTGGAGCAGGGGGATCGTGGCGCCTCCGTGAAGGACGTGCTCGACGAAGAGTCCAGCCAGGAGAGCCAGGGCGTTGCTCTCTTCCGATCGGCGTCATCTCGTCTCTTGTCCACCTTCGCCTGTTTGAACACGGCCCGGCAGCGTGGGTAGAGGGACTCCAGCTCAGACAGCGCTATTCCCGACTCTTCGCACACCTCTCGCCTGACACTGTTCCAGGTGGGTGGATCCCAGTCCCTCACCCCGTCCTCGATACCTTCATACACGGTACAGGCCAGTACTGGGATGATCGCCCGCAGTGTCTTGATCTCATCCTCCAACTGACTTGCGATATCAACCTCGCCACGGCGTCCGGCCATCTTGGCCATCGGCTGGAACCGATCGATGTACTTCTTCCCGTGACCCTTCGGTCCCCACGCATGGACGAGCTCGTGCAAGAGCAGGCAGGCGAGGTCTGGTGAGTCAGCAGGGAGCCTCGCCAGGCCTGGATGCACGTGAATCTCCCGTATGTCCCAATAGGTCCTTCCTGAGCCCTTACCGTGGACATCCGCCTTCCTGGAGGGCATCACTCCGACTCTCCGACTTTGCAGGCGAGGCGCCCGGGGAGGGTACGTCTTCGCCAAATCACGCAGCCTCTGCGTCAGAATCTCGGTCTTCTTCACGACGTCGCCCTCCTCCGACCGGTCCTGTCTCGGTCCCTACGCCGACTTGTTCGCCTCGCCTTCTCGTGCCTTCTTCCTGAGAGCCTTCCCGGCACTCCAGGCCTTGCCAGCCTTCTCCCCGACCTTCCAGTAGTTGTTGTCAGGCATCGTCAACGTGAACGGGTTCAGCTTCGTGATGTCAGGTCGACCATCGACCAGGCAGTTCTCGTCGGCCCAGGCGCCAACGATCTCCCCGATGAAGACCTCGTTGCTGGGCAGGTCCACTGTCTGCACCGGCTCGCACTCTATGCAGAGGTGGCAGTCATCGACCATCGGGGCGCCGGTCACGGGTCCCTTGGTCACGGTGAAGAGCCCGGACTTGTCCACGTTCTTCCCCGACACCAACCCGCAGTAGTCCACCTTCTCGAGGAGATCGAGTCCCGGCACGTTGACGCTGAACGCTCCGGAAGACCGGATCCCCTGGTTGGTGTGGTGCGTCTTGCCCAAGGCGATGGCGATCATCGGCGGGCGGTAGTTCACCCGTGTCACCCATCCCACCGCCAGGAAGTTGGGGCGGCCGTCCACGTCGGCGCCGGCCACCACCATGGACATCGGATAGACGAAGGCATCCAGGCCTATCTCCCTCTTGCTCACGACGCTTCCTCCCTGGCTTGTCGCATGGGTCTGCACCCCCACGGGGCCGGTGCCGCCCGGACGGTCCTCTTCGATCTGGGCGCCCGGACACCGCCAGTCTACACGGGAGGCGCCAAGATGGGACGATGATCAGTCCTTCTCCGGATGCGTCTCTCCCGGATTGGGGACGGCCACGCCGTCGACGGCCTGATTGATCGAGACCGTCGGACCGTCCCTTCCCTCCAGGAGTTCCTCTGAATCGCCTTGGTGCTATCATCCTCCACCGGAACCGGAGGAAGGAGTTCAAGATGAGATTGTTCCTGGTCGCTGCCTTGGCTCTCTGGGTCCTTGCACTCGGACCGGCCCCTTCAGGCGCCACCGACCAAGCGAAGGGAGATCTGGCCGTGGGGATGGATCGGAAGCCAAGCACTCGAAACGCCAAGCCGGCCTTCAAGGGCGTCGAGCTCTACTCGTGGGAGGCCCCAGGGAAGGGCTTCACCTTCGTGCTCCTGCCGGGGACGAACCGGATCAAGACCCTGGCGGAGATCGTGACCGCACCAGGAAGGGACCATGGCCTCACGTCCCTCAAGCGGGCGCTGGAGAAGCTGCCCGCAGGGGAGGAGGTCTTCTGGTTCAACCGGTGCGACCTTGGTGAGGCGGCAGGCTCGGGCTCGAATCCACAGCCCAAGATCAAGCTCACGTTCCCCGGCCCGAAGGTCGTGGCCCACCTCATCAAGGTCGGCGAGAAGCATCGGGTCACGCTCGCCGTCCCTCCCGAGAAGGAACGCTAGCGGCAGTCGATCAGGGGCAGCCTCGGGTGCAAGAGGCTGGCCCTGGGCTCGGCGGTGGCTCCGGTCCAGATGCTGGCGGTCGACCCTCCGAACGATGCCCGGTAGCTTTGGCACACCTACGCCGCCGGTACCTCGACCTCACGAACGTCCTGGCCTGCCGTGAGTTGATCCCTGGCGGCGAGGTACTCCTGGATGGCGTCCTTGATGTTGGCGAGTGCCTCGGCCTCCGTGTCGCCCTGGGACCAGCATCCGGGAAGTCCAGGGCAGCACACGCTCCAGCCCTCTTCTGTGTTTCGCAGGATGACCTTGTACTTCACGGCTTGTCCCTCCGGCTGAAGCCCACGGCCAAGTTCGCTTCGATCTTCAGCTTACACCGGCACTGGGTCCGGTTCTACTCGATTTCGCTGCGGCGCCCCCCCCTCACAACCCTGCCTCTTCTGTCGGCAGGAGCAAAGAAGAAGGGCCCGTGAGTGAGTTCCCTGCGGCGCTGGACAGCCTGCTCCAGGGCGTCGAGGCTCTGGAACCTCTGGTCCGGTGGACGTGCGGCCCACTCCCGGTGGGCGATCATCAAGTTCTCGGACATGGCGAGGACCTCCTGCAGAAGTAGGAAGGCGCCCAGCGATAGCCGGACGCCTCGCTGTCGTTGAAGAACCTGTTCTTGCGGAAAGGAACCAGGGGAACGATCAGGTGTGGATCGACCAGCCGTCCTGGGGCAGGGCGGTTCCTGCGGGGCCCTGGCCAGGCGAAAGTAGTTTGCCCAGAAGTACGAGGCCGTGGAGATCTTCTCCAGGTCGTTGGCGGTCCGTGAGGTACTCCAGGGGCGGGTGAAGGGGCTCACCTCGAAGGACATTGCCAAGAGGATGGGCCGGATCCGTCGTTCGTGAGCCAGCTCCTCCGTGAGGCCCGTCAGGCTGTCAGGGGCCAGCTGTACCGGAGCCGGGCCGGGTCCTGACCCTGATCACGATCATCAGTGCGATGGGTGGGGAGAGCCCCGCCCGCTTCTTTGCCCTGGCGGTCCAGGCTCCCTGGTTGGCCAGCACCCCACTTGCTGGTGGGTTTGACCTGTCCCTCCTCCTCGCTTGGCCGTACCCCTCAACCCACTGGCGCCTCCAGATGTACCAGTTGTACGATCGGTACAGGAAGACGGAGGCAGATCCCATGTCCAAGGTGACGACAAGCACTGCTCGAAAGGACTTCTCCACGCTCGTGAATCGGGCGGCCTTCGGGAAAGAGAGGGTCGTCCTGACCCGTCGGGGGAAGACGCTGGCCGCCATCGTTCCAGTGGAGGATCTCGAACGGCTGGAGGAGCTGGAAGATCAGCTCGACGTTGAGAAAGCCCGAAGACGGATCGCCGACGCCAAGGCCCGGGGTGAGGAACCCATCCCCTGGGATGAAGCCAAGAAGAGGCTCGGCCGATAGTCGATGGACTACTCGATCAGGATCCTGGCCGAAGCTCTGCGTGAGCTGGATGTCGTGAGCAAGTACTTGCCATCGAGCGCTTCCTTGACCTGCAAGGTGTCCCGTACCTTCTGGAAGCGTCCAGCCCTTGAGGGCGCGCCTTCTACTTCCTTCTCGCCCCCCAGGGATGTTGAATAGCCAGACTACTCGGTCGTATAGTATGACGATACAACCATGTCCACCCTCGACCACCCCTTCCTTTCCCGGGCCCGCGGTGAAGTTCGACGTCTGCTCTACGGTGTCGTCGAGAGGGAGCTACACGTCAGGGCCATCGAGCGTGAGTCCGGCCTCACCGTCGGGGCCGTCCGGGAGGAGCTGAAGAAGCTCGAAGCGCTGGACCTGGTCACCGCCAGGAGGGACGGCAACCGTCTGTACTACCAGGCCAACACGAGCCACCCGCTCCACGAGGAGCTCAGGAACATCGTCCTCAAGACCTCCGGGCTCCGGGACGTTCTGCGGGAGGCCCTCAAGGACTCCCGGATCCATCTGGCCTTCGTGTTCGGCTCCGTCGCAGGAGATCGTGCTCGGTCCAGGAGTGACATCGACCTGATGGTAATCGGATCCCTGGAGCTGAGGGTCGTGTCGAAGCTCCTGATTGGGGTCACCGACAGGGTAGGGCGCGAGGTCAACGCCGTCGTGATGACGCCGGACGAGCTGAGGAACAAGAAGCACTCCGGCGACGCCTTCATCCTGGAGGTGCTGTCCAAGCCCAAGATCTTCGTCATCGGAGGGGCCGATGAGCTTGAAGCTCTGGCTTGAGAACGGCTGACTCGTCACCCACCAGACCACGAAGCGCCAGGTCAGGGACCTCCAGCCCAGTAGGCATCGTTCTTCGTGTGCTCGACAAGCGTGGCGTCTCCGGTGGCCAGCAGGATCTCTCGTAGCTCCTGGTGCTGGGTGAACTTCGCTCGGACGACCTCTCGCATGATGTCGTCCTTCACCGCCTCCCAGTCGGGCCGGAGCGGCCTCTTCCGGTTCCTGCCCATCTCGGCCGCTATCTTCGGCGCTGGCGCCAGCCGGATGGCCTCCTCGTGCTCCGTCCCGGGAAACTTCTGCGCCTGGAAGTAGTGCTCCGAGGTTGGCCAGGACTTGCCCTTCAGGAAGACTCGGTGCGGCGAGAAGTTAGAAAAGCAGCCGTAGGGATCGGCGGCTCGATAGAACTTGATGACGTCGCTCATCTTCGCTCCCCGCGAGGACCCTCGTTCTATCCAGCTCCGACCATGCGGGGTGCGGCGCTTTTCTCCTCAGCTCGCCGACCGGCCCACCCGATCATGACCATGACCCCGTCGAGCGCCGCACCCCCCAGCCGCACCCTACTCGACGGGGTCCAATCTCTCCACCGCCGACGGGGTCAACGATGTTCACCGTTCGTCCCGATACTGGGGTGGTGCCCTCCCGATCTTCTTCATGATCCGAGGCGGCCCCTTCTTCTGTCCCCAGCGAGCGTATCACGATCGGGCCGAGGAAACCCAGGAGATCACCTACGCCCGCTTCTTCACGGTGATGTGTTCCTGTTCCTCACCGTTGGCCCGGTCTGGCGGGGTGGCGACCACAACGAGGAGAAGCTCCTGCGACAGGCCTATGGGAGTTGCCTGTCTCTGGCCGCCTGGGCAACGAGTTGCGAGGCCGTGGTGGTAGCGATGACCATCAAGGCCAGAAGTCGCCCTCGATCGGCTCTCTGGGGGACCCCGAAAGGGCCTCCAGCACGGGCTTCAGAGAAATCAGAAGAAAAGATGAAGAAACGTGTCGACCATCAGGGCGCTGTCTGATATCCTGATCGGCCCTCGAGCGAAAGGTACATCGAAATACGGCGGAGCCGCCGGGATGTACAAGAAGCGAGAGAGCCCCCAGAAAGGGATCTAGATCCCCGAAAGGGTGAAGGCCAGCAGGCCCGTGGGACTGGCCCATCTCGAGGACCGAACGAGGTTCCGGAAGAGCTACCGGAACCAGAAACGGAGACCGGAGAGAAAAAACAGAAGGTAGCCCAGGGGACCCCCGCTTCGGGGTCGAGGTGGACGAGAGGGACTTCGAAGGACCGATCGGGTGAAAGCCCGGAAGGTACCCTCCAAAACGAAGCTGAAGTTCGATCTGGGCTCCCGGGTCGAATGGACCGGAGAGCTAACGCCGATGACGGCTCTCACGGGTGACACGGTCTCTGAAAGGCGCCGAGGATCTGGAGCAAGACCAGATCAGACGACCCGAGTCGAAAGGCCCGGGGTCTTCTGCTTGTACGGGACTTGGCGAAGCTGAGCGGGTGGCCGAGTCAAGGGAGACCAGCCCACCGCCCACGAGGAGCGCCTCCGCCGACCGTTCATCGCTCCAGGATGACCCACCCGAATCCGGTAACGTCGCCGTGCGTCTGTCTGTCGACGGCCCGGGCCGCGAGGTCGTGCGCCGTGATCAGCAGCTCACCCGCTCGATCGATCGAGACCGAGCGCTGCGACGACCCGACCTCGTACGTAGCGTCACCCACGACCAGCCGGAGTCGAGGCTGAGGGGACCGCTGTACGGATGCTGGGGCGGGCTCGGCAGGTCCCGGCCTTTCCTCTCGTTCCAGCCAGCTTTCCCCGTAGAAGGAGATGCAGTCGCCGGGGTAGAGGTAGAGGCCCGAGCGGTCGAACAGCGGCACCGGCGGCGCTACATGAACCTGGGGCGCTCGCGACCGATCGTCCGGCACCTTGAAGAACGAGAACTGGCCGTCGGCCTGTCCCCTGACGGGAGCCAGGCCCTTCTTGGCGAGCACTCGAATGAACCGGGACCTGGCCGGGTCGCTTGCCAGACGCCGGAGGTCCTCCATGGCCGGAGCCCAGGAGAGCTTGCCCATCGTCCAGCATAGAGCGGCCATCCGGCTCGGGGTCTCGTCCTTCGAGAGCGACGACAGCCGGACGAGCTGCCGGTGCAACGGCTCGGCCGCCCGCTGCGCCCCGAGCATGCCCAGTGCCCAGGCGGCGACGCCGAACCGGTCGCTCCCGGAGAGCGCCAGATCGAGGAGCGGGCGCTCCGCCTCACGATCACCGAGCTTCGCGAGGCCCCAGGCCGCGGCCGAGGCCACCCAGGGGGAAGGATCCGCGAGGGCGCGCCGCAACACGACCGCCGCCGCGGGAGCTCGCAGGAGGCCCAGCGCGCAAGCGGCGTCTCGGCGCAGACGCGGGTCGCCCGGAGAGTCCAGGATCGTCGAGAGCGTCGGCCCCCCCCCGTCGAGGCCGAGCCGCGCCACCGCCCAGAGGAGGGAAGGAGTCGTCGGCGCGCGCGAGAAAGCCTCGAGGACGGCCGATCGCGCCTTCGCCCGCGCTTCGCTCGCCCCGGGGTCGTACTGCGAGGGTGGGACCAGCCGTGCGATGACCTCCGCCGCTCCGGATCGGACGGTGGCGCTCCGATCCGGTGCGAGCAACCCCGTGAGCGTGGAAACGGCCTCCTCTCCACCCAGGTCCTCGAGTCTCACGAACGCTCGTGGCAAGAGCTGTTCCTCGCCGGCGACCGCCCGCGTCAAGAGAGCCGTGACGACATCCTTCGCGCGGGAGCGGTCGCAACGACCGAGAAACGATGTGAGTCGGCAGTCGGGATTCGCGCGCTGGGCGCCGGCGATCAGCTCGCAGTCTCCCGGCAGCCCGCGTCTGGCGAGAGCCCGTCCGTAGAGCTCGAGGAGACGACCGGACGGTTTCGGTCCGAGCATGGAGCCGCAGAGATCGACCGCCCTGGGATGGCGCCCCAGGACGAGCGCGTTCAGCGCCCGCTCCTTCAGGTCGGACGCCAAAGCTCGCTCGAGGTGGGGTTCGAGCGCCACGGCGAGGCCCGGATCACGGATGGCTTGAACCACGTCGAGCATCCTGGAGAGCACGTCCCGGTCGAGCTTCCTGGGATCGGTGGTCGACAGCACCTGGCGAAATACCGGAATCAGGCTCGAGTCCTCGACCGTTCCCTTGCCCGTCGTCCAGGCCTGGACGACGTCGGTGAAGACGTGGCGAAAGACACGAGTTCCGGGAGGCGCGGCGACTCGAGAGATGGTCCGGACGCGCGGCCTCGCGTCCGCCGGGAGCTTCCGTTCCTGCCAGGGCCCGACCTCCACGGTGACCGGCAGCGGCTCCGGCAGGTCGAAATCCACGAGCACACCCCTCGGGCCCTGCACGAACGGCTGGCAGAGGAACCCGGCCACCGGGGCACAGTCGGGCAGACGCACCGCCACCGGACGGCAGATCCGCCGACCGGCGCTGTCGAGCACTTGCAGCTCGCCGCTGGCGCCCGGCGGGAGATCGTCCAGAATCGCCCCCCCCGCGGCCGGATCGAAGCTCGCGGTCGCCCACATCCGGCTCCCCAGGGTCAGGGTCACCCGGAGACGGTCCCTCGGCGGGACCGCCCACACCCGCATCCGCCGGTGACGCGGAAAGTCGAACAGGACCGTGGCCCGCGCGGGAGATACCGGATCCGATGACGCTGAGGTCGTCGAGCGCAACGGCACGTTCCGTGAACCGCGCGCGTGGCCGTCGGGCCCCCACAGGCCTCGAAGGCTGGCCGCCACGAGCAGGGCGACACCAGCGGCCACGAGCGCCGCACGCGCGACCGAAAGAGCCGGGAGCCCCGAGCGTCGGGCGCCGACCCGATCCTCCGGCCGACTCGCCGGCCTGGAGATCCCGCCCGAGTCGGCACGGCGGAACCGACTGGCGGAGATCTCTCTCAGCTCCTCCGCGAACCGGACCGCGGAGGAGGGACGACCTTCGGGGCTCTTGGACAGGGCGGCGTCGATCAGACGGGCAAGGTCGGGCGGCACGTTGGGCGCGAACTCTCGGAGCGAGGGAGGCTGGGCGTTCAGGTGCGCATCGAGGACCGACCACAGTCTCGAGGCCACGAACGGTCGGCGCCCGGCCAGCATCTCGTAGATGATCACACCCATCGCGTAGATGTCCGAGGCCACCTGCGCAGGGCGACCGTCGATCGACTCCGGCGAGAGGTAGTTCGGCGTCCCGATCAACGTTCCGGTCGAGGTGAGACTCACCAGGTCGGAGCGATCCCTGGCTATCCCGAAATCGACGATCTTCGGCTTCCTGGCGGCGGTGAACATGATGTTCTCCGGCTTCAGGTCCCGATGGATCACGCCTCGCTCGTGACAGGCGTGGAGACCGGTCAGGCAGTCCGCCACGATCTGGACCGCCTCGCCGACGAACAGCCGGCCTTTCCTCTTCAGCAGATCGCGGAGGCTTCCACCTTCCAGGAGCTCGACCACCAGGTACGGGAACCCCTCGATGGCGCCGCAGTCGAACACCTGCATCACGTTGGGGTGGTGGACCGACCCGAGTATCCTCCCCTCCCTCAGGAAGCGGGCGAGGTGCTCGGGAGTCTTGGCCTGGATCAGGAACTTGATCGCGACCGGGCGCCTGACGGCCACATGCGTGGCAAGAAAGACTATCCCGCCGGCCCCTCGCCCCAGAGCTCTGACGAGCCCGTAGCGCTGCCTGAACTCGTCGCCGAGGGCGACCCGGGCGATGCTCTCCACGCCCCCGTCGTCGCCGCACGTGAGGATCGACACCTCCGTGGCTCCCTCGAGCGAGAGCCGGCTCCTGCACTCCGGACAGTGGATCGGAGAGGAACCGTCCGTTGCCGGGTCGATGACGTGACCACAGGAGGGACAAATGCTGGCGAGCATCTTCGGTCGGGGCGGCCTCGCGAGAGCCAGGATTCGCGCGGAGGTTCGCCAGGCGAGTATAACACGCCGCTCACGAGAGCGGTTCGTCCTCCGCCTCTCCGAACTCCTTGCGGAGCCCGAACTCCTTGAATCTCCTCTTGAACGTGGAGAGGGAGATCCCCAGCTCCCGCGCCGCACGGGCCTTGTTCCTTTCGTTGCGCGCGTAGGCGTCACGGATCGTGCAGCGCTCCACGTCCTCCAGCGTCACCCGGGACGGGGCTCGACCGGAGGGCCGTGCCGGCGGTCCCTCCGGTGCTCGTGGGCTCTCGCTCGGGACGGTCCTCCGCGGAGGCTCGAAGTGACGCGGTTCGATCTCGCTCCCGCAGGAGAGGACCACCGCTCGCTGGATCCAGTTTCGCAGCTCGCGCACGTTCCCTTTCCAGGGCAGGGTCGCGAGGTGGTCCAGCGTCGCCTGGGTGAGGGTCGCCGGGCGTCGGCCCGCCCCGGACAGCTCGTGGAGAAAACGCCGGGCGAGGAGCGGGATGTCCTCGGGGCGCTCGCGGAGAGGGGGCAGCTCGATGGTGATCACCGCCAGCCGGAAGTACAGATCCTCCCGAAACGTCCCCTGCTCCATCATCGCCTCCAGATGACGGTGGGTCGCCGCCAGGACCCTGACATCGACCGGGATAGCAGCCTCGGCTCCCAGAGGAAGCACCTCCCGCCGCTGGAGGAGGCCGAGGAGGCGTACCTGGATGTCCAGGGGGAGCTCGCCGATCTCGTCCAGCAACACGGTCCCTCTGTGGGCGCGCTCGAAGGCGCCGCGATGGGCGCCTATCGCGCCGGTGAAGGCGCCCTTGCCATGACCGAATAGCTCACTTCCGAGGAGATCACGGTTGACGTTGGCGCAATCGAAAACCAGGAACGGCGCGTCTTTTCGAGGCGAGAGGTCATGGATCGCCCTGGCCGCCACCTCCTTTCCGGTGCCGGTCTCGCCGCAGATCACCACCGTCGCCTCCGTCGGCGCCACCTGCTCGATCAGGCTGAAGACACGGCGCATCTCCTCGCTCCGCCCGAGGAGACCCCCGATACTCGACTCCACGGAAGGCCCGTCGAACAGCTTGCGGGGGCTGGAGGAGAAGAGAAGCACGGTGTTGCCGAGCCGGATCCGGCAGCCGGGGTGCACGAGGGCGCTCCTCACGCTCACGCCATCCACGAGTGTACCGTTGGTGCTGCCGAGGTCTTCGATGGAGAAGCCGTCGGGTGTGTACGATATCACCGCATGGGAGCGCGAGACCGAACCGTCCGCGAGTCGCACGTCGCACTCGACGCCCGTACCCAGCTTGATCGGCCGTCCTTCGAGGGTCACGCAGAGGTCGGCGTCTGGCCCGTCGATCACGCGTAACGTGCACGACTCGATGGTCGGGGAGGTAGCCCTTCCGCGCCTCAACCGGATGGTCGATGAGCCGCTCGAACGCTCGCCCGCCTTGTCTCGCATCGGTCCTTCTCCTCCGTCCCTCTTGTAGCACCCGGGCCCGGGAGCTGTCGAGGGGGCCAAGACCCGGCGCCTCGCCGGGTCCGAGTCGCGCCCCCGAGCGCGACCTCCAACCTGATCCTCTCCTCTTTCTCTCTCCCGAGCGCGACCTCAAGTGAATCGACTCCACTTCCTCGGTGACTCTGCAGCCAGGCCGAGGCCTGATCACAGGCCCGACTCCGCGAAACAGGTGGGGGATCCTGGGGGGCCGACTTGGACCTCGGGAGGTCTTGCACGATCGTGACGCTCCCGTCGTTCGCGCGGCGATAGACGAACGTCGACGAAGCGTGGAGGCATCCCTTCACGGGGAGGACCGTGGACCTCCTCATCGTCACAGAGTGCTCCTTTCGTGGTCGTGCGCCGATCCGACCACACGCGGAAGGTGACCGGGATCGACGATCCAAGGAGAGGGCATCCTGAGCGCCGCCGGAAGGCGGAACTTCAACGAGACGCCGTCTCCCACCTCCGGCCCGCTCAGCAGGAGTTCGAGGACGCGAGGGGCCGAACGCGAGAGGGCGAAGCGCGCCCGGGTCAGACGCCCCACGGGCAGAGGACGGTCGCAACGGCACAACACGCCGCGTCGGGGGTCGAAACGGTAGGTGACGGAGAGCACCGCGGGCGGTTGGACTCCGTCGTGGCTCACGAGCAACCTGAACGCGGCGCCCTCCTCCGTCGGCTCCTCACGCAAGCCCCACAGCTCCGGGGAGCTGGACCGTGCGAGATCCCAACCGATACGCTCGCGGAGGAACGCGAGAGAGGAGACTCGTCGGATCACATCGTCCAGTCTCGCCTCGTTCCGCCGGGTCTGCCGCATGATGCCCATCACGAGGGCGAGGAGCAGGCCGACGAACAGGATCGCGATCGAAGTCTCCACCAGCCCGGCGCCCTCTCGCCTTGGACGGCCTGGCAGCGGCCGGAACGCGGCCTTCAGATGGGTCTGGCCGGCCAGCGGAAGCGAACGGCTTCTCTTCAAGGGGTGGTCACCTCCGGTGGGCGAGCCAAGGGTGGAGCAAACACGCCGAGGGAGTCCACCTCGTCGACCCGCAGAGTCAGTTCCCGACCCTGGGCGCGGGCATGAGCCTCGCGCCGCGCGAGAGGCCAACTGGAGTCGGAGTCCATCCGCGCGTCGAAGGCGACGGCAGCCTCCTCTTCCACCCTCTCCAGAAGAGCAACGAACGTGTCGGCGTCGACAGCCTCTTTCCGGGTACCCGACAGGAGGGATAGCAGGGGCGACAGCGCCAGAGTCAGGACCGTCACGGCGAGGAGGACCTCGATGAGAGAGCAGGCCGCACGGACCGGAAGACCGGATGCTCCGGGGGTCATCGGCGCTCACCGTCCGTCCACAGGGGAGTCGGAGATGCCGCCAGGGCGTACGCGCCACAGTCCGGAAGCGCCAGGGCGCTTTCCAGGTCGGTTCCGGCAGTGGTCGCAGGATTCCACGTGAGGGACCCGGTG
Organism: Candidatus Rifleibacteriota bacterium; assembly: GCA_016213885.1. Classification (GTDB taxonomy): domain Bacteria; phylum Muiribacteriota; class UBA6191; order JACPRK01; family JACQZM01; genus JACQZM01. Next base: position 21,197 of record JACQZM010000169.1, read on the forward strand.
AGGGTCAGCCGGCCCTGGGGTCGCGCCACCAGGAGCGCTCCGGTCAGACGAGCGCCTGGCGCCATCGTCAACCGGCACTCGGGCGCCACGACGAGACAGGCGTGAACGTCCCCTGTGACGCGCACCGTTCCCCGCGTCGCGACGACCGTCAGGAGGCTCCTCTCAGCGATGGGGCCGAGAACGTTCTCGAGGTCGACCTCGGGTGCATCGATCACGAGCAGGATGCGACCGGCGGCGGGCCCGGAGATCTGGACGCGTGACGATGAGCTCAGCCGGAACGCTCCGCGGAGCTGGCGCAACCCAGCTCGCCACTCTGCGAACTGTCCGGAGGACGCCGGCAGCTCGATCATCGCGCGCGGGGAGAACCAGGAAGGTGTCAGTCGCCTCTCGTACGGGGCGATCAGAGCCTCGAACTCGGATCCGGAGCGGGGTAGTACCTTGAACAGGCGATGGAACGTCCAGATTCTCATCAGCGCGGCGTTGTAGGCTTTGACCAGCGTGATCACGGCCATGGCGAAGCGATCCCCGCCGTCCGAACGGATCCCCTGTCTCGCCTGTTGGACGCTCCGCACGGCCGATTGGATGGCCTCATGGTCGCCGCGCAACCCGGCGGCCAGATCGAGTGCATCCAGATGAACGGTCCCACCGGGCTCCGCGAGCCCCAGCAGCGCAGCCGGCTCTTCCGGAAGGCGGGGAGTGGATTCCTGCCGGTCCTCCACGGCCGGAAGGCCCGCGACCACCTCGCCAACCGTTTCGGACGCGTCGCTGGAGAGAGAGTCTCTCAGTCGCGCCAGCTCGTCGCCGGTTCGCTCCAGGGAGGCCAGGATGCGATCCCGATACAGGTTCGCGACCACGGGGTCGGTGATGGCGTCCAGAGCCCCGATATAGAGCCCCATCTGGTCGAACGGACGCGGTGGGCCGGCGACCACGAGCTTCACCTCGAACCGTTCCCCCAGCTCGCGACGCGCACGGTAGCCGGCCAGCCGCGCTTCCACGGCCACATCGATGCGCAGGATTCCGGTCTTCTCGTCAGAGGACCGAGAACCGGAATCGGTGGCGCCGGGCTCTCCCTGCCCGGCCGCCGCCAGAGGCTCCAGGCGCTCCAGCAGACAGGACAGACGTTCGAGCCTTACCGTTCCCACCGGAGCGCTTCCCTCCGCTCTCGAGCGCCTCCAGGTCATCGAGGATTCGATCGGCGGTGAGGCGGTGCCGGGTCGCCCGGAGCCGGAGTCGTGCAACACCGCGCGAGTCATCAACTCCGACAGGTCGACCACGGAGGAGTCCTGCTCGAGGATGAGGCGCCGAGTCTCAGCGAAAAGCGGGTCTTCGGGCATGGTGATCGCTCTGAGGAAACGCGCGTGGATGCGGTTGATGTGAGAGTGGCAGGTGTGGAGCGCATTCTGCCCGACGAGAATGCCGATGGCCCGGTTCCGAGCCCGGTTCGTCGACGTCGAGTACGCGACGAGACTGATCGCGGCGATCGAGACCGCGAGAAGCACGAGTGCGAGCGGCGCCAGCCCGCTCTGCGATCGCACCGGACGTGTGGCGGTCAGCATCTGAAGGTACCTCCCTTCTTCGTGAAGCTCGTCAGGCCAGTCAGCTGTCCGCTTGGGCCGGGCCCAACATCCTGGCCAGCAGGCCGGCTGGTCCGGATCGAAGGGCGAAGCCCGGACGTGGCGGGAACCCCCCGGCCTCTTCCTCCCGGGTACAGAGGTGGTGCATGATCAGCTCGGCCACATGCTCCTTCTGGTTGGTTCTCGCGTACCTGGTGATGAACGAGGATCGGGGGACCCTCTCCGCCGAGTACCTGGCGACTCTCATGAAGCGCCCTGGGTCGGAGGCGCCGTACGACTTCCTCAACCTCCACCCCAGGGATTCGACCAGCGCTCGCCCCCAGCCCGGCTCTGCGAAGATCGTCGCGTGGTGGCCCGCCTCGTGGGCAAGAACGTGGGTAGCGAGTTCCCGGGCGTCCTGGAAGTGGTAGATCCGCCCCGCAGCCATCGCAACGGAGAGGTCTCGCGTTCCGCGCGAATCCTCGGCTCCGTTCCTCTCGACGCCCACCCAGGCTCCCAGGAGCTCCCTTCCCGTGTAGATCGTCCGCTCCTGGGGCTCGAAAACCACGTGGAGATTCCGCAACAGCCGTCTCGGGAACCTCGCATAGGCGCGCTCGAGCTTGGCGAGACCCTCGGCCGAGGTGCCCGACCCCGCGATGCCCCAGAGACCGAAGCGCTGGACGATCCGCCTCACATCGGCCCTCAGGGCCCTCGGCGGAGGCAGGATAGCCACGGGCGGGCGCGTGACGACCTCGTCGCGACCGAAGATGGCCGGGGGAAAGACCGGTCTGAGCGACCGCGGCTTGACCGGCCGACCTGTGTCGCGACGACCTGGCCCGGCGACGGTGAGGCCGGCGTGCGGGCCGGATGGTACCCGCTTGTCGGGAAGCGAAACACCCCTGGCCCTGCATCCTCCCAGAGTGGGAAGAGAGAAGAGCAACGCGACGAACAGACCGTTCGCCATTCTCCGAAGCGGACGCTTCATGGATTCCTCCTTGTCGGCTCGACCGGCCGGACGTCGGACTCTCTCCACCGGCCGTGTCAACCCGCTCGGCGCTGTGCGATATCAAGTTGAGTGCCAACGCTGTGCGGCCCTCAGCGATACGCGCCCTGACCAGGGTTTGCGGCAAGAGAACGGTGCGCCTGGTGCCTGATGAGGCGGCCGACCCGCGCGTTGGACCGGTCAGGTGACCGGGTCAGACTGAGCCGGTCGCTCGGCGGGGCCGCTGTTCGGCCGGCGCCGAGGGGCCTCGAGGCGTGGACGCTGTCGCTGGGCGACCGGTTCAGCCACGGATCGACCGCTCGTGCCAGGACCGAATGGCGCTCTCACCCCGGTGAGGCATCCCTCCGCGAGGGATCGCCTCGGTTCCCGTCAGAAAACCTCGACACCCCCGGCGACCGGTTGTACGCTGCCGGCAACTCTCGCGAACGTGAGGGACGGGACCGGTCCGCGGGAACATGAACAGGCCGCCGGGCCGGCACGACGGATCGCCGGCGCCGGCCGGACGAGGGTCACGATCATGCTCTTCTCCAGGTATCTCGCGGCGGAATGGCGTCCCGCGCTGGGTTGCACCGAGCCGGCCGCCATCGCCCACGCCGCCGCTCTGGCGGCCTCGCAGGCGGCAGGGGCGGTACGGCGTGTCGCCCTCACGGTCGACGCGCGGACCTACAAGAACTGCTACGCGGTCGGGATCCCCAATTCCGGCCATCGCACCGGGATCCTCTGGGCGCTGGCGATCGGTGCGCACATCGACGACCCGAGCCTCGGCCTCGAGTGTTTCAGGCGGACCGACGAGGCGACCCTCGCCTCGGCCAGCGCACTCCTGGCGCGCGGAGGCCTCGCGGTGCAGGTCGAACCGCGGCAGTCGACTCTCTGGATCGACTGCACCGTGGAACGGGAGGGGGGAACCGGACGCGCCGTGCTGGCCCGTGAACACACCCGGCTGGCAAGGCTCGAGGCCAACGGACGGGTCGTGTCGAGCCTGGAGGGAGATGCCGCGGGCGAGGAACCCCATTCCTGCCGACAGCAGATGGCCGAGATGTCGTTCGACGAGCTGATCCGGTTCGCCCGCTCGCTCGGCGAAGAGGACCGCAAGACGCTCCGGCACGGCGCGACCCTGAACGTGACGATCGCCCGCCGTGGACTGTCTCTGTTCCCCGCTCGGTTCGTCGATGCCGCAAGTCAAGACTCGCTGACGCGCATCTCCCGGCTCGTGTGCGCCGGAGTGTACGCACGGATGTCGGGCGAGCCGGACCTGGTGATGTCGCTGGCCGGTTCCGGGAACAAGGGCATCACGTGCTCGGTGCCGCTGACGCTCTGGGGGCGTGAGGCCGGGTTCTCCGACGAGCAGATCGACGAGGCTCTCGCCCTCGCCTGCCTCGTGACGTCCGCGACCACCCATCACCTGGGGAGCCTGTCCGCGGTCTGCGGCTGCTCGAATGCCGCCGGAATCGGCCTGTCGAGCGGACTCGTCCTGCTCGAAGGGGGAGGGTCCGCTCAGATCTCGCTCGCCGTGAACAACATGGTCGGCAACATCACCGGCATGATCTGCGACGGCGCCAAGATCGGCTGCGCCCTCAAGACGATGACCGGGGTGGATGCCGCATTCCGCTCCGCGTCGCTGGCCCTTTCTGGAATCGGCATTCCCGTTTCCGATGGCATCGTCGGGGTCGACGGGCGATCGTCGCTGGCCAATCTCGGGCGCATCGCCTCCTGCGGGATGACCCGGGTCGACGCGGAGATCCTCGAGATCATGCAGGCCAAGCTCGAACGGCAGTGACCACCCGCCGGCGCCGGGCGGTGACGCCGCATCACCGGTCCAGGTCCAGGGCGCTGTCGCGCTACAGATGGCGATGCTCTGATCCGGGCTTCGTGGATTCCGGTGCTGCTCCGGAATCTCGGCGGCTTCGGAGACCGTGCATCCCCGCGTGGAGACCCTCGTTTCGCCCGGCTGCACCGGGCCACTCCCACCGTCACTGAAGCCAACGACCGCCTCCGGTGGTATGCTTCTCGTCGGACAGGGCCGACCCGGACGGATCCTGTTCGCTCCGGGGCCGCCGGGGGTCAACAGCATGGTCGACGAAGAAGACGATTTTCCGTTCGACGAGGCGCTAGCCGCCACCTACGTCGGGAAGACGATCCTCGTGGCGCTCACCTACCTGACCCATGATGGTCAGCTGATCCGTCGGCAGCAGATCCACGGCCGCATCGAGTCGGCCACCCGCCAGGGGATCCTGATCGTGCTGGACGGGAGCGACGCCGGGGAGAAGTGGAACATGCCTCCCTCGCTCGACGCGATCCGCCGGGCAGGGCCAGGGGTCTACCGGCTGGAAGAGACCGGCGAGGAGATCGAGAACCCTGACCTGCTCAGCTCGTGGACGATCTCGAAAGCGCCCCCGACGAACTGAGGCCGGTGGCCGATCACGATCGGGAGAGCGACGCCCCGGCGCTTGCGGAGAGGAAGAGATCCGGTCGGAGGCGCGCGGCGCGAGACGGACGCGGCGTGACGCCGGAACTTCACGCGATCACGCGAATCACTTCTTGACGTTTGTCGGGCAATCGTCCACAATACAGCGTTCCGCATCGAAGTCGAGGCACGGAAGTTGACTCCGGTCTCAGGCGCTTCCAGGGGAAGTCGCCACGCAAGACGTACAGCCGATGACGGATCTGTGAACTGGTTCGGGCTGAAAAACGCACGGAGCACAGCTCACGCACTTCTGAACCTGCCACTCCCTGAACCAGGCGTCGTTCTCGCCCCACGTCACCGGTCGGCAGACCGGGGCCAGCACCGCTCTCATCCCCGAAGGGGTATCTTTCTTGAATTTCGACAATCTGCGACTCATCGACCCTCTCCTGCGATCCATGCGAGCCGTCGGCTACCACACGCCCACGGACATCCAGAGGATGGCCATCCCCCACATCCTCGCCCGGCGTGACCTGGTCGGTTGCGCCCAGACCGGCACCGGCAAGACGGCCGCCTTCGTCTTGCCGATCCTGCAGCAGCTGGAGGCCAGCCGGCCCCAGCGGCCCCGGACGCAGGAGATCCGCGTTCTGGTCCTTTCGCCCACTCGAGAGCTGGCGGCCCAGATCGGCCAGAGCTTCCGCACCTATGGACAGTTCCTCTCGAGCCGGTGCGCCGTGGTCTTCGGCGGCGTCGGACAGGGAAACCAGGTCCGGGAGCTGCGCCAGCGCCCCCAGATCCTGGTGGCCACACCGGGTCGCCTGCTGGACCTGATCTCCCAGGGGTTCATCGAGCTCGACCGGCTGGAGATCTTCGTCCTCGACGAAGCGGACCGGATGCTGGACATGGGATTCATCCACGACGTGCGCCGGGTCGTCGACCAGCTCCCCCGGAGCCGCCAGACGCTCATGTTCTCCGCGACCATGGAGCCCCAGGTCGTCAGCCTGGCCCAGCGGCTGCTGCACGACCCGGTGCATGTCGCGGCGACCCCCAGCGCGACGCGGGCGCTGGTGTTCACCCGCACCAAGCACGGAGCCAACAAGCTGGTGAAGCACCTGGAGAAGGCGTCGATCCAGGCGATCGCGATCCACGGCAACAAGTCGCAGTCGGCTCGCGAACAGGCCCTGGCCCGGTTCAAGGCCGGGCACATCCGGGTGCTGGTGGCGACCGACATCGCCGCCAGAGGGCTCGACGTGGACGACATCTCCCACGTGATCAACTACGAGCTCCCTGAGGTGCCGGAGACGTACGTCCACCGGATCGGCCGGACCGCCCGGGCCGGAGCCGCCGGGGTCTCGTTCTCGTTCTGCGACGAGAGCGAGTGCGTCTACCTGCGTCAGATCGAGCGCCTCACCCGGACGGCGATCCCTGTCGCCAGATCGACCGCCTCGCGGCCCCGGGGCCAGGTCTCGCCGCGGGAGGCCCGGCGATACCCGGGCCGCGGCGCCCCGGTGTGCGTCCCTTCGGGCTCGTGAGCGGCCTCTCGCGTTCCGGCGCCCGACGCCCGCTACCGCACCAGCGGCTTGTACTTGATCCGGTGCGGCTGATCCGCGGCCGCGCCGAGGCGCTTCTTCCGATCGGCCTCGTAGTCCTGGTAGTTCCCCTGGAACCAGACCACCTTCGACTCCCCCTCGAACGCCAGGATGTGGGTGGCGATCCGATCGAGGAACCAGCGGTCGTGGCTGATCACCACGGCACACCCGGCGAACGATAGCAGCGCCTCCTCCAGCGCCCGCATGGTGTCCACGTCCAGGTCGTTCGTCGGCTCGTCCAGAAGCAGCAGGTTGCCGCCGGACTTCAACAGCTTGGCCAGGTGGACCCGGTTGCGCTCCCCGCCCGACAGGTCTTTCACCTTCTTCTGCTGGTCGTTGCCCCGGAAGTTGAAGCTGGCGCAGTACGCCCTGGAGTTGACCTCCCGCCTGCCCAGGAAGACCGTGTCCTGACCTCCGGAGATCTCCTCCCAGACCGAGAGCGTCCCCCGGAGCGAGTCGCGGCTCTGGTCCACGTAGGCCAGCTTCACCGTCTCGCCCACCTTGAGCTCGCCGCCGTCGGGCTTCTCCTCGCCGACGATCATCCTGAAGAGCGTCGTCTTGCCCGCGCCGTTGGGACCGATGACCCCCACGATGCCGCCCCGGGGCAGGGAGAACGTCAGGTCCTCGATCAAGAGACGGTTTCCGTAACCCTTCTTGAGACCCCTCGCCTCGACCACGATGTCGCCCAGCCGGGGGCCCGGCGGGATCTGGATCTCCGCCGTCTCCTGGCGGGCGTCCGGCGTCTGGGAGAGCAGCTCCTCGTACGCAGCCAGCCTCGCCTTGCTCTTGGCCTGGCGCGCCCTGGGCGACATCTTCACCCACTCGAGCTCCCGGGCCAGGGTGCGCTGCCGGGCCGACTCCTGCTTCTCTTCGCCCTCGAGCCGCTTCTTCTTCTGGTCGAGCCACGACGAGTAGTTGCCCTTCCAGGGGATCCCCTCGCCGCGGTCGAGCTCCAGGATCCACCCGGCCACGTTGTCCAGGAAGTAGCGATCGTGGGTCACGGCCACCACGCAGCCCGGGTACTCGGCCAGATGCCGCTCCAGCCAGGCCACGGACTCGGCGTCCAGGTGGTTCGTGGGCTCGTCCAGGAGCAGGAGGTCCGGCTGCTCCAGGAGCACCCGGCAGAGCGCCACCCGGCGCTTCTCGCCGCCGGAGAGCTTGGCCACGTCCATGTCGCCGGGCGGGAGCCTGAGAGCGTCCATGGCGATCTCCAGCGTCCGGTCCAGGTCCCACAGACCCTGGGCGTCGATCCGGTCCTGGATCTTCGCCTGCTCGTCGAGGAGCTTCTCCATCTCGTCCGGGCTCATGTCGCCGCCCAGCGCTTCCGAGATCTCCTCGAAGCGCTTCATCAGGGCCAGCTTGTCCGCCACCGCCAGCTGGACGTTGCCCAGCACGTCCTTGGTGGCGTCGAGTTGCGGTTCCTGCTGAAGGAACCCCACCCGGGAGCCCTCGGCGGGCCGGGCGTGCCCCAGGAAGTTCTGGTCCACGCCGGCCATGATCTTGAGCAGACTGCTCTTGCCGGCGCCGTTCAACCCGAGGACGCCGATCTTGGCGTCGGGGAAGAAGCACAGCGAGATCCCCTTGAGGATGTGTCTGTTGGGCGGGACGACCTTGCCCAGGTCCCTGGTGGTGAAGATGTATTCGGCCATACGGTCACATCTGGGTGTACTCGGGGCCGCTGCCGCCTTCCGGCATGGTCAGTCGGCCGCCCTTGGCGTTGATCGCTCCGCAGTGGATGCAGTTCGTGGAGTTCACGAAGAGGACCTTCTTGCCGCCCTCCTCGTGCCACTCGTACACCTCCGCGGGGCACATCTTGATCCATGTGTCGGCCAGGGTCTCGGGCACGTCGATCTTGACCCTGATGTGGTTGGGCTGGTTGTCGCGGCTGCGGTTGCCGGAGGCGTGGACGCTGGACAGCTTGTCGAACGTGACCTTGCCGTCGGCGGCCTTGTACGTGTAGCCGCTGGCCTCCATGTCGTGGTCGCTGTCCTGGCCGATGTCGATCTTGCCCGAGGGGAACCGGCCGCGGGTGAGCGTCATCAGGCAGGCCAGGGCGCCGCCCACGAAGAACCCGTGCTTGAACGCCTGGCGCATGTTCCGGACCTCGCGGAGCTCGTGCGCGACGAAGCTCTCCTGGAGCGCCCGGTCGTACCCGTCGATGGCGGTGCTCGAGGCCTTGTCCAGGCCCTCCTTGAGCCGCGCGAAGATCGCCTCGGCGGCCAGGATCCCGGACCACATCGAGGTGTGGACCCCCTTCAAGGACGGCACGTTCACCAGGCCCGCGGCGTCTCCCACGATCAGCGCCCCGGGCACCGACATGCGCTCGGGCAGCGAGTGGTAGCCGCCCTCCGGGATCGTCTTGGCACCCCAGCCGCGTTCGGCCCGCTGCCCGCCCTGGAGCACGTCCCTGAACAGCGGGTGGAGCTTCAGCTCCTGGAGCAGGTCATGGACCGAGAGGCCCGCGTCGGTGTAGTCCATCCCCACGACCAGCCCCAGCGACACCTTGTCTTTCCCCATGGGGTAGGCGAAGCTGCCGCCGAACTCGTGGCACCGGGCCCAGGGCCTCAGCGGCCACCCCATGGTGTGGATCACCCGATCGAGCGGCCGGGGGACCTCCCAGACCTCTTTCACCCCCAGGGCGTACACCTGCGGACTGGGCCGGGCGATCCGGAACTGCTCCAGCGCCGCCTGGGTCAGATGGCCCACCGTCCCCTCGGCCAGCACCGTCACCCGGGCCATCAGGTCGGGCCCCGGCTCGTGGTTGCCCAGCGGCTTGCCATCGCGGTCGAGCCCCTTGTCGGCCACCTTGACCCCCCGGACGACCCCCTCGTCCACCAGGAGCTTCCCGCCCACGGTCTCGTTCAAGATCGTCACGCCCAGCTCTTCCGCGCGTTCGCCGAGCCACCGGCCGACCTGGGAGAGCGAGGCGATCCAGTTGCCGTGGTTGGCCATCGTGGGCGGCGTGGGGATCCGGCCGGCCCACGACTCCGTGAGGCAGTAGACCGCCTCGTCTTCCACCGGGCCGAAGAACGGCAGATCTTTCGGCGGCGTGTCCGGGAACAGCTTCTTGAAGGCGATCGGGTTCACCACGGCGCCGGAGCACAGATGAGCGCCGGGGTATCTGCCCTTCTCCACGACGACGATCGGCATCTCCCCGAGCGCCTCTTTGACCTGGGGCGCCTCGTCGAGCAGCTGGGCCAGCCGGATCGCTCCGGCCAGACCGGCCGGGCCGGCGCCGACGAAGAGAACGCCGACGTCGAGCTGGCTGTCGGCGTCGCCGGAGGGCTTGGCGATGAACTCTCCCGGGACCACGGGGGGCGGATAGGCGGAAGGCTTCATGGGCACGGACCTCGCGTCGAAACGAACCGTACGGGTCGGGCGGCGCCATTGTAACACCTCGCCGACAGGTCCACCATGTCCAAGATCCGGCGTCTCCCCGGGTCCGGTTCGCGCCTCCGAGGTGGACGATCGTGGACGCCCTCGCAGAGGCCGGGAGCCGGGCACCGAGGTGGTCGGCTCAACGTCTGGCCAGGGAGGCGAGGTCGAACTCCTTCAGCGACCCGGGATCGTGGAACACGGTCCAGAGCGCCCGGGGCAGGTCTTTGAACGCCGAATCGAACCGGGCGAGCGGGACGTCCGAAGGGGGCACGCCGCGGATGAAGATGGCGCCCACCCGGTCGCGGTGCTTCCGGGCGATCTCGCCGTAGATCTCCGGGTCTTTCTCCGTCGAGTCTCCGACCAGGACGAACGTCCGCTCCGGGAACCGCCCGATGATCGCCTCGATGGTGGGGATCTTGTGCTTCTCGGGCTTGTCGAGGAGCGAGAGCACCGAGGAATCTTTGAACCTGAAGAGCTTCAGGTGGAGCGCCGCCCTGGGGAACCGCTCCTGGTCGAAGAACTCCACCAGCGACGGGTAGAGCTGCCACGGCGACGACGAGACGAAGTGGAACGCCGCCCCGGCCCGGGCCCAACAGGCGTAGGCGTCCGCCATCCCGGCCACGGCCTTGAACGGTCGGATGAACGTGTTGGCCAGGAGCTCCCGCCGGTTGGCCACGTCGGTCACCTTGACCGTGTCGTCGATGTCGGAGATGACCGACACCCCCCTCTTTCCCACCAGCGCCGCCGATCCCTCGAACCTGCGGGAGTCGCCCTCGCCGAGCAGGGCGTCGAAGCCGAGGTCGGGCGAAGCCGGCGAGCCCGGAGGGCTCGTCAGCCGGGCCG
>JACQZM010000170.1 GCA_016213885.1 Candidatus Rifleibacteriota bacterium
CGTAAGCTCGTAAGTACGGCTCTGGCGGAGGTCCGCCCATAGCGGCATGCCGAACCTCTTGATCTGAAGCGGTTCTAGGGATTGCCACCATGACTTTCATCTGGTAGATTCTGATCGCCTTGACATGGGTTCTCATCGCCCCGACCGGGCGAGCTGGCTGACCCAGGCGGGCGGCGGAAAGATGCCGTCCCGGATCACCGCGCACCGGAAGCTGCCGCGCTGGCGCATCAGCGCCTCCGGGTCGTCGAGGAGAAGCCCGAACGCTTTTCTGAGGGTCCCGTCGGCCAGGTGCCGGCTGGACCCGCACACCAGCCGCTCCAGTCGCCACAGAGCGTACAGGTTCACCGACAGCTCGTCGTGCTCGAGAAACGGGGTCAAGGCGGCGACGCTGGCCGGCGCCGCGAGGACCTTCATCAACGCGGCGAGCAGCGCCGACCGGGGGTGCGACGGGTCCTGGATCGTGAGCGCCGCCTCGGCCAGACGGTCGATCCGCCGCCGCGTGTAGTAGCCCAGGAACTCGTGGTCCTCGGGGATCTGGTCGGTGTCCAGCACCAGCCCGCAGTGCGAGATCGCCCAGTCCAGGTGCTCCTGCCGGAGCAGCGGCGTGGAGTCCCCCATGGCGCGTCGGTCCGTGACGAACTTCCGCAACGCCAGCACCTCGTCGCGCCTGGTGCCCGGGATCATGGACGTGATCCAGATCAGCTGCGCGTTGTCCCTGGAGTCGCCGGAGGAGCGGGTCTGGTCCTGGTCGACGTCGGCGCCCCACCCGTCTGGCCAGAGCCGCCTTCTCGCGGTACGGGTTGCCGTCGGCTTCGAGCACCTCGCTCACCACGGCCTTCCAGAGCCACCTGGACTCGCCGCCGGCGGCGGAGGGCCACTGCACCCCCACGACCTCCACGGTCGCTCCGAACCGCCGGAACGCCTCACGCGTCCGCCGGGCGATCAGGGAGTACACCTCGTGGCTCCGGTTGGCCGTCGTGTTGAACCCGTGGACCAGGACCACGAGGTGCTGCGGCCTTGCGTCTCGACGGGCCACCTCCTCGATGGCGGCCTTCAGCTTCACCGGATCGGCCGTGGCGTCCCGCTCGACAGGGAACGGGACGAAGGGGGCCGGACTCCTGGGCTCTCCGGGGACCGGCGTCGCGACGGTGACGGCCATGCACACGACGAGAAGAAGCGACAGAGCTGGTCGACGCATCGAAGCATGCCCTCCAACGGAGCCGGGGCGCAGAAGGCCGACGCGAGCCAGGCCAGGCCACGCCAGCGGCTCGCCCCCCCGGTCTCGAGGTGCGCTACGGTTGGGTCTGAACCGTCTTGGACTGCCCGTCGGGCCCGGTGACCGTCGCGGAGCCCTGGCCCTGACCGTCCGTCGACCCCTCCACGGTCGCCGACTTGCCCCCTTCGCCGCTCACCGTGGCCGATCCGGAGGCGGCGCCGGTGGCCTTGTCGTAGGTCCCCTGGTACTGGGCGGTGCCGGAGGTCCCGTTCGGACCGGTCACCGTGGTGGTCCCCTCGGCCTGGCCGCTCCCCGGCTTGAACGTGCCCTGGGTCGTCGTGGTCGCCTTCTTCCCCTTGGGGCCCATCACGGTGCTCGCGCCGCTGAACTTGCCGGTGACCGGGTTGTACGTGCCCTGGGACGCGCCTGTGGCGCTCTGGCCGCCGGGTCCGGTGACCGCACCGGACGCCGTGTACTTGCCCGTGAGCGGGTTGTACGTTCCCTGACCGGTGGCCGTCGTGGTTCCCCCCTGGGGACCCTTGTACGACTTGCTCTTGGAAAACGTCTTGGTGAGCGCGCCTGCCGCCGGCACCGTGGTCGGGAAGGGCGGGACCGTGGACCCGGCCAGCGCCGGAGCCTGGGTCGCAGCGTTCAGGGAGGTGGGCTGCTGGGACCGGGTCGTCGGCGCGGCCTTCATGGGCTTCTTCTTGGAGGCCGTGGAGGTGCCCCTGGTCGGAGAGCTCTTGGCCGGCGAGCTCCTGGACGCAGCCGAGCCCGAGGCCGCTCTCCCGCCTCCGGCCCCGCGCGGAGCCGCGCCCCCTCGGTCCACGGACACGACGAGCATCGAGAACCCGATCGCCCAGGCGAGAGCCTTCTGTCCCATCTCAGCGTACCTCCTGTTGGAATCTCGGCGAGAGAGCACCCTGGCCAGTATGCCACCATTCCACCACAGGCGGCCACCCGGGATCCCCCACCTGTTTCGCGGCGTCGGGCCTGTGATCAGGCCTGGGCCTGGCTGCAGAGGGACCAAGAAAGTGGAGGGGTCGGTCAGGTCCGGGCGAGCTGGGATTCGATCAGCTGCACGTGCCCCTTCTCGAACGCGACCAGGTAGTCGAACACCTTCTTCAGCTCCGGGTCGTCCGTGCGGGCCGCCGCGTCCGAGAAGAGGGCCAGCGCCTCCCGCTCGAGGGAGAGCGCCATCTCGAGGATGTCCCTCGTCGTCTTGAGGCTGGCGATCCTCGCCAGCAGCTCCTTGTGGGTGGTCTGGATGAGCTCGTCCAGGTCGGGCAGCCCCGGCTTGCTCAGGGTGTCCCTGTACACCACCCAGCACTCGGATCGGACGTTCCTGTCGAACTCCGCCTCCAGAGTCAAGAAATGCCCCTTCTCGTCGTTCGCCAGCGTCTTCAGCGTCTCCTCCAGCGATGGGTCCCGGACGAGGGAGATGACCTTCTTGTAGAAGACATAGGCGGCAATCTCGGACTCGATGCCCAGGTTCAAGAACCTCAGCGCCTCTTCGGAGAACTTCATGGGTCCCATCCTCCAGCCGGCGGTCGCATCCCGGCGAAACCGGTTCATTCTAGCCGGCCGGAATCGGGCGTGCAAGGGAGCGCTGGCTGGACCCCGCGGCGCGAAAGCAGGGCGGGGCCCCGGTCACTGGGAGACGTCAATCGGACTCCCCGTCCGAGAGGCCGTAGCGCTTCATCTTCTCCCGGAGGGTCTTGCGGGCGATCCCCAGCACGCGAGCCGCCTCGCTCTTGTTGCCCCGGGATTCCCTGAGCGCCCGCCTGATCGCCTCCAGCTCGACCCGTTCGAGCGACGCGTCGGGCGTCACCGCGACGGCCGGGGGCGCCGGCTCTCCGCCCGGCCGGATCGGCGTCAGAACGATGTCGGAGGCTCCCAGCGCCGGGCCGGTGGCCAGCGCGGCGGCCCGCTCGATCACGTTGCGCAGCTCCCGGACGTTGCCGGGCCAGTCGTGCCGGCCCAGCGCCTCCAGAGCCTCGGGCTCCAGGGTCAGCTCCGGCCGCGACTGTCTCAGGAAGTGCCCGGCCAGCAGAGCGATGTCATCGCGGCGCTCCCGGAGCGGAGGTATGACCAGCGTGATCCCTGCGAGCCTGTACAGCAGGTCCTGGCGGAACTTCCCGGCCTTCACCATGGACTCCAGGTCCCGGTGGGTGGCGCAGACGACCCGGACGTCGGCCGGCACCCAGGAGTCGCTGCCGAGCGGCTGCACCTCTCGCCGTTCGAGCGCCCGGAGCAGCCGGGGCTGGAGCTCCAGGGGAAGCTCGCCGATCTCGTCGAGGAAGAGCGTGCCCTGGTGGGCCGAGACGAAAGCGCCCTTGCGGGTGCCCACGGCCCCGGTGAACGCCCCGGCGGCATGGCCGAACAGGGTGGCGCTGGTGAGCGACGGGTCCACGGCGCCGCAGTCGAACACCACGAACGGTCCCTTGCTGCGCGGGCCCGCCGTGTGGAGCGCCCGGGCCACGAGCTCCTTTCCGCTTCCGGTCTCACCGCAGATCACGGCGGCGAGCGTCGTCGGCGAGAGCGTGCGCAGATAGGCGAACAGCTCCGACATCGCCCGGCTCCGGCCGATGAGCCCGTGGAACTCGGCGTCGGGGTGGTCGAGCACCGGCAGCTCGGCCTGGATGAGCTCCACCAGGAACGTGGTGGCGCCGGCCTGCACGCGGCACCCCGGCACGAGAAACGCTTC
>JACQZM010000171.1 GCA_016213885.1 Candidatus Rifleibacteriota bacterium
CGAGGGTCCGGGCGGGAAACCGCACCTGTGGGTTCGACTCCCACCGGCCGCATCAAGTTCGAGGGGCTGCTGTGGAGTGGGATCCTCGCGGGCCTGTAGAGTCCGTGCCTTCGCGCTAGGCCGTTCGATTCGGTACAGCCCCACCATCCTCCGCTCGATCTCGTCCGAGAGCACCGGGCCACCTTGGCCCTGATCGTCTGTTCCCTGGTGCCACCCTGACCGGTTGAACTCCACCCTTGGCCGTGAGATGATGCCGGGAAACGACCTTCCCTGTAGCAGGCCAGGGTCACCTGGATGGTGACGGCGATGGGCTTCGGGCACAGGTTCTTCTTCGTCGAGGACGGCGACCGCGTCGTCCGCATCCCTGCTACGAGGTTCCAGCGCATCCACGATGGCAAAGAGACGTTGCCAGGGTATGCCGGCCAGCGCGTGCGCTGCGCCCACGTGATGGTCCAGCTCGAAGACCGCCTGCTCACGGGATGGTATCGAGAGTGGTACTTCCTCCTGCCGTTCGACGGTGCGGGGAAGGTCGATCGTGACAAGGAACTGCGTGGGGTCGGCCTCGTCATGGAGGCGACACCGCTCGCGCTTTCGTTCCTCGAAGACAACCGCGACCACAAGCACTCCAACGTGGTTCGGGCCCGGAGCAAGTTCGCCAAGATGCAGCTCGACAACGAGTTCCGTTGGACGCCCGGCCATCAACTGCGAAAACACCTGCTGGATCTGGCCCTCGGTCGAAAAGCGAGGCGGCGGTAGATGAGCCGGGCTCGACACGATCTCGCCTCCGTCGCAGAGCGCTGGATGCGGGAGATCTGGGCCCAGCGCAACCTGGCCTCCTTCGACGAGCTCCACGCCCCCGACTTCTTCGATCGGAGCCCCTCCGGCCGCGGATCCGACCGAAACGCCTACCGCGCTGGCCTGGAGGAGCTCTTCACGGCGTTCCCGGACTTCGAGGCCTCGACAGAGGACTTGGTCGTGGACGAGGCCAACAGCAAGGTGGCCGTCCGCTGGACCGCCGTCGGGACGCACAGGGGTGAATTCCTGGGGTGCCCTCCCACCGGCCGGCACATCACCTTCCGCGGGATCGAGATCCTGCGAATCGAGAAGGGGATGATCGTCGAACGCTGGGGCGAGTGGGACGGACTCGATCTTGTCCAGCAGCTCAGGGCGTAGGTGAGCCCGGTGCCGACAGAGGCCATCTGTCGACCGGGGTTGTCGCTCGGATTGACTCCATCCCCTTCTGCTGCGACAATCGCCCCGTCCATCCTCATCTGATCACGAAAAGGAGTCTCCAGACCCGGGGCGGATCGAGTAGCCGAAGTGCTCCTCGTACCACAGATCCCGGGCACAGATGCACCGCCGCCTGGTTCGTGCAGTCGATCTCCACGGATAGGTCGTGGAGCGCCGCCCGGACAGCCTCCTCTCGTTGCCTCCCGGAATCGAGGGTGCAGGCGGAAGAATCGAAGTAGACGAGGTCCACGTCCTTGATGCCGTGAAGTGGTGGAAACCCACAGAGGTGATTCCAGACGGACTGCGTGACACAGCCAGCCCCGACGTACCAGTTGGGCAGCCGGAGAGCTCCTGCACGCTCGAGCATTGCACGAAGGAGATCGCTGTCCTGGACGATCGCCTGAAGGGCGGCCTTCTGTGAGGCCAGGTCGAGGTTGAAGCCACCGTTCACGATATTCACGGCACTCACTTTCCAGCCCAGGAGCCCTTCTATGCCTTCCCGTTCTTGCTTTTCACCGCCCCAGGCTCAGATGGAGGAGTAGGCCTGACTGCCGAGCGGAATCCACCGTCCTCGAACTCGATGAGCTTGGCGCTCTTGAGCAGCGGCAGGATCTTGTAGTGCATACCCGCCCAGTTCGGCACGGATACTCCTTCCGCTCGCAGCGCCTTGACGAGATCCCGAGCCTGCCAGACCTTGAAAGGGTCGGCATCGAGGAGCTTCTGGCAGGCGGCGATCAACTTCTCACCAATCGTTGCCTTCGGCTTCTTCTGAACGGCCTTCGGTACCTCCTTGGCCACTGGCTTCGTGGCTTCCGGCTCTTTCACGACCCGCTTGGTCGTCTTCTTCTCGCTCTTCCTGGCGGCAGGCGGCTTCCCCACTGTGGCGGGTGCCTTCTCGACGACAGTCTTCACGGCTTTCTTCTCCGCCTTCGGTGAGGTCGTCGTCGGCTTCTTGCCCGTGAAGATGCCCTCGCCGGTCTCGTTGATCACACCGAGCTTTCGGAGCCGCGGAAGCAGCCCAAAGTGCCGACCTGTGGCCGACACGATACTGGCGCCAGCCTTTCTGACAGCCGAGGCCAGTTCACCGATCTTCCAGGATCGAGTCGGGTCCTTGGCAAGGAGCTTCTTGGCGATCGCTACGATCTGCGTCCAGGGGAACTGGCCAGCGGGATGATGCAGGCCCTTGGGCGCCTTGGCTGGCTTCGGCGCGGGCTTGTCCTCCGCCACCATCGCGCTGGGATCGGACGTCGCAACTCTGACCATGACGGTCTTCGTGTCTCTCCACGCCTTCAGCAGATCGAAGAAAGATCTGATCGCACCGGAGACGTGCTGGGAGAGCTCGTCGAGAGGATCGGGGGATCTGGGATCTGGAGCTGGGCTTCTTCTTCATCTTGGCCACCTGCTTCCCCTCCGGGCGTGGCGGGCCAGCCGCCGAACCACTCCGCACGGCGATCCAGTCGCTTCCAGCAAAGTGAAGAAGGTCAGCTTCATCGATGTGATGGGGCATCTGATGGCTCTGGGCCTCGAAAGGCTCCAGCTCCTCCGCTCGCTCAGGGACCAAGCAAAGAAACGCTGGAGAAAGGCAGAGAACGACAGGCCGAAGAAGTAAAGCTCCAACTTGATAATACCCGTATTCTACTGTCATTATATGTAGCAGGGTCCGGAGGTGTCCTCTGCCGCAGCGCATCCCTGAGCTGATCTGGACGAACAAGAACCGGCGGCACATAGCACGCCACCATGTATCGCCAGAGGAAGTCGAGGAAGTTCGGAACACCGTCCCAAGCTTCCGGCCTGGGCGATACCGCCGGTACTACCTGATCGGCCAGACTGGTTCAGGCCGTTGGTTGCTGGTCGTGATCGAGGCGAACGGGTACGTTGTCACGGCACGCGACGCAAGCCCAGGGGAGCGAGAGCTGTAGACCGGAGGTCTGATATGGCGAAGATCCCGAAGTTCAAGGATCGCAACGAGGAGAGGAAGTTCTGGGCGACCCACGACCTTGCGGACTTCGCCGACGATACCGAGGTCGTTCAGGTCGACAGACACCCCAAGGACACGAACCCCACTCGTCAGAAGCGGTGGCCCATCCAGGTCTACCTGACACCTGAGGAAGGGCTGGCCTTGGAGAGCTTCGCTGAACGAACCGGTGAGAGTCGGAACAGCATCGTTCGAGCAGCCTTGCGGAAGTACATCGTGGCCCAGTCACCAACCGTGCCGATCGACCCTCGTGCGGCATACCTCAAAGACACGAACCTGGGGCCAACAGAAAAAGTGACTTTTCTGCACGTACAGCTTCTTAGCGCCAATCCCAAACGAGACCATGATCTGGCTCGCAAGCTCAAGAGCATTCTCCAGGTTGCGTATCCTGGTGCTGGCGTTGTCGAGGTCATGGTTCGGAAACTCGCTGCTCCGATGGCCAAGCACGGGATGCTCCGATTGGCGGATGATCCCGAGGTTGGCGGGTCGCTGTCCGCTCCGGAGTGCAAATTGGTCTGCACGGCTGTTGCTGAAATTGCCGAGCGAACAATCGGCCAACAGCTACGTGCCAGGCACCCGATCGCCGAAGTGACACGTCGAGCCGTCAACGAATAGACTCGGCTCTCGATCTTCATCCGCTACGTCCACCTCGAAAGTGAACGAGGGTGAGTCTGGGATCTGGTCGGGGCATAGACGGTCTCCTTCGATAGGGGCGTAGGGCATTGAGAGCCTTACCCTTGTCACGACACCGCAGGCCGATCCGGTGCCACCGGCAGCAGTGGCCGACGAGAAGGCGAAGACCAAGTCCCAGTCACGCGTCGTCAAGGCATGCCGGTGCAACGATCGGGAGCACTGTCCACATCCGTGGGTGCTGTCCGATCCGGGTGCGGGCACTGTCGTGTAGGGAGGGCGTGGGGGGAAGAGGCGTTACTGGGCCCACAAGGCTGCCGTGCTGTCGACGGGGCCCGACGGGACTCCGCTGGACGCGGTCGCGATGTCATCCTGACGACAAACCCACGATCGGGCTTCTGCTCAGCCGGTCCAAGGACCAAGTCGCGGTGGAGTTCCCCCTGCGGGACCTGAAGAAGCCGGTCGGGTCGCCGAGTGGGAAACGAAACGGGTCGAGAAGCTCCCGGAGGGCCTCAGGGGCGGCCTGCCTACCGTGGAAGAGGTCGACGCTGAATCGGGCCAAAGGCTGGGCGGGGGCCGACTCCAGCAGACCCCGGTCCCACAGGCCGGGAACAGTTGGGTTCTCAACCCTGCAGTCGGACCGCGGCCGAGAGCCTGCGCATTCGTCCGGGTCGAGCCCTGCCCTCGCCGGCCTCGGTCACTGCCCACGCCACCAGGCGCTCCGACGGGCGGTACCCACCCTCTCGGAGCTGTGTGAGCAGCGGGCGCACGGCCGACACCGGCCCGGTGTCTGCGATCACCGGACCGACCAGCTCAGGCATTCCGCACTTCCTCTGTGAACTCCTCTTCCGTGAGGTCGACCACAGGCACATCGTACCGCTGGAGGGTGAACAGGAAGGTGACGCGATCCAGTCCGGCTATCCTCCCGGCCATCCCTGAGGAGATCCGCCTGAGCTCATACAACTTCACAGCGAGCATCAGGGCCGCTTCCTTCTCGAACCGCTCGGCAGTCGTCTTGAGTCCCACGAGGAGGGCCTCGGGGTATCGAATGGTGACCTGACGTTCCTTCATGATGCCCGGAGCATAGCCCGGAACGACTGGCTTCCACCGCCACCCGCCGGTCATCCCCGGGCACACCGGCGATGAGCCCCTGTCGAGCTCCGCCGAAATCGGGGGCCAGGAGGCCCGATGGCCCATGCAAGGCCCTGTACGGCCTTCAGGAGACGATCCACACAAGCCAGAGTCCGGAGGAATTCGGCCGGTGGGACCAGCACCAGAGTTCGAAATGCGTCCCGTACGGACCGCCAGTTCATGGTGGCGATGGCCGAGCGGCTCCAGGCAGTGGACCGTGAATCCACGAACGAGGGTTCGACTCCCTCTCGCCGCCCCACGTGCTCGTGGCCCGGTGGCCGGGTATCTCGTTGCCGACGGGGCCACGCGAGTTCGATTCTCGCCGAGCACTTCCGTGCACCTGTAACACAGCGGTAGTGTGCCTGGCCTGTCAGCCTGGATCCCTCTCCTCGATCGTGGCTTCCACCAGCTCCAGAACCTCGGCCGTGACCGATCCGGGAGTCCCTGGCCTCGTGAGGATCTCGCACAGGGCGGTGAGGTCGACGGCGCGGGCCAGTTTCCACCAGTCCGGAGGGAGCTTCCCTCCGTCCGACACGTAGCCCTCGGAAAAGTGCGGCTCCACGAGAGGTCGATCCACCCGCTCGTACCGGATGAAGTTGCCCAGATCGTGAAGAGGAGTGCCGGAGAAGGCGAACTCCCAGTCGAGCACGGCAGCCACCGCCCACCGGCCCCGGAGCTGATGCACGATGAGGTTGGAGGAGTTGAAGTCGGCGTGGACCAGCTGGCTGTCGATCTCGGTTCCTCCGAGACGATCGTTCCAGATGCGAGCGTGGGCCGTGACCCTGCTGGCCAGGGCATCCTCCATTCGCGCCCGGAGGGCAGGTGAGGAGAGGCACCTCTCGAGGAACCGCAGGAACGAGTCGGGGCCTTCCACGTACCGGCCCCCGATGGTCAGGTCAGGGCCGAACCAACCCGGCGAAGAGAACGTGAATCGTCCGATGGCAGCCAGGGTCGACCCAGCCGACCGGGCGGCCTGAGCGATCGCCTCGCGGTCCCCGGAGCGTCTCAGGTCCCGGAACAGGATGCCGTGGACGTACCGCAGCACCAGGTACGGTCGATCCAGGAGCTCACTGCTCTCGGTCGAGGCAACGACCACCTCGGGCACCGGGACAGAGCCGGCGACGAGCTGGAGGACCTCGAACTCCTTCCTGCAGCTACCGGAGTCGTGATCATGCAGGCGTATCACGAACTCGTCGGCGAGGCCTTCCACCTGGACGCGGTAGTTGGAGTTGCGCAGCCCTCCTTTCAAAGACTCAAGACGTAGGGGGCGATGGTGGGGCACCACATCTCTCAGGAGCAGCGTGGCGGTGTCCACGTCGAGCGGGCTCAGTGGGGTGAACCGGGTCCAGGTCGTCTTCTCGTCAGACATCGTGGCCGTGACCGTCCAAGAAAGGATGTCGTGCTGGATCTCGTCTCATCGTACCTCGGTCCCCGAGAGGCAGCGCCACGACCGGTGACACTTCCAGGTCCGCGTCCTCGATGCCGTGAGGTGGCGGAAACCCGCGGAGGTGATGCCAGCCCGAAGGAAGGCCAATCTCGCTAGCCTTCCAGCTCCGGGCCTCGGGTGGGACGAAGTGGAGCGTGGAGTGCGGGCGCGACAGGGCCGCTGACCTGGTCATCCGGCCCGAAGTCGAGGGAGACGTTGCCGATGCGTATGCAAGGACGCCGGGGTCCCGTGGACGAGGCGAATCCGAGGAGTGCGGAGGCCTTGCTTGATCCGGCCGGTGGCAAGGAGCTCCCGCCTACCGGCGATCGGCGAGCAGGAAGAGCCTCGTCAGGCTGAAGGTCAGACAGCCCCAGAGCAGTGGACCCCACAGGGGCAGGGTACCGAACGAGGCGCAAGCGTATCGGTAGGAGAAGAACTGAAGGACCGCGTTCTCCAGCAGCACGTCCAGCATCACGGCGAGCCCAGCGATCGCCAGCTCCCCACGGTCCCGGGTCGCGATGGCCCGGAGCGTGAGATAGGCGCCCATCAGACACGCGAGGAGGATCTCCCGGTGGAACAGAAGCGGCGGTGTGAGTACCAGCCCCGTGAGGAGGAGGCCCTCGGTCACGAGGACACGCCCGGGCGAGAGGGTCCACTCGCGGGTCCCGACGACTCCGCGTCGAGCGGCGTACCCCAAGGCCAGAAGGCCTGCGAAGTAGACGGCCGCGATCCAGACAGGGAAGTCCTGGCCCTCGGGGAGCTTCCAGACGCCGCTTCTGAGGTGAGCGTACTCGACGGCGCAGCCACCGACCGATCCGCATGCCGCAAGCAGCGCGATTCGTTTGGTCGTGGTGCTCGTACTCGTCTCTCCGACCTGGGCACGGGTCAGGATGGTGGCCTCGGTCGTCCCAGCGAAAACGTGAGCCGCACCGCTGGCCGGACAGGCCCGAAGGGCCGAAGCAGCCGTGAAGGCCTCGAGTCGGTGCCCACGGGAAGGATGGTGGAGTCGGTGATCATGATGATCCGC
This sequence comes from Candidatus Rifleibacteriota bacterium, assembly GCA_016213885.1. GTDB lineage: Bacteria > Muiribacteriota > UBA6191 > JACPRK01 > JACQZM01 > JACQZM01. The sequence continues at coordinate 7,420 of JACQZM010000171.1, forward strand.
GTGACGGGCCGGGTGTGGGTTCATTGTAGCCCTGGTCGAGGGGAGCTGCAACGGGCGTCCAGGATCCCCCACCTGTTTCGAGGAGTCGGGCCCGTGATCAGGCCGCGGCCTGGCTGCAGAGTCACCAAGGAAGTGCACCCAGACCGGGAGAATGGCGAAGGTCGTCCGGGAGTGCGAGGCTGACGTCCCGGGCTGGCTGAAGGTCCACCACCCTGAGCTGATCGAGCAGAAGCACGCCGAGGGGCAGCCCCAGGAAACGGGCGAGTTGGCATCGGGGAGGCCGGTTCGCCGCGGCGCTCGGTCACCTCGGCCAGGAAGGACGAGACGCGACAGCGCCGGCTCGAAAAAGCGATCGGCCCGCTGGAGAAGGACGAGAAGCTCGGGTCGCAATGACCGGAACAACCCTGCCGACGCCATCGGGGCCGTGATGGCCACCTGTGTGACGGTCTGGTGGCCCGCCGACCCGCGAGCCGTGATGGTGTTCAGGCGCTCCACCATGGTACGGTGGAGACCGTGGGGGCCATCATCAGGAGCCGCCGGACCGCGGGTCTGGTGTGGACGCCGGGCACCCGGGAAGCCGCCGCACGTCGCGGCTGATGCACCGGGAGCGAGTCAGCGATCGCTCCTCGATCGAAGGAGGAGGCTGGCGTGGGCTTGCTGCAAGAGCTGGATGCGCTGACCGGGAGCGACCTCTGGATCCGGTTCCAGGCTCTGTGCCGTGATTTCGCCGGGACGCAGAGGTCGGTTCTGGCCGACATCCTGAGGAACTCCGAGGGGAGCCGCTTCGGCCGCGAGCGCGGCCTGTCGTCAGCGATGACGATCGACGACTACCGGCGGGCGGTCCCGGTGCAAGACTACGCCGGCGCGTCGCCCTACGTCGAGGCCATCGCCTCGGGCGAGGGAGCGGTGCTGTCGACCCTGCCGGTGGAGCGCTTCCTGAGGACCTCGGGGTCGACCGGCAAGCCGAAGCTCATCCCGGACAACGCCTCGACCCGGGCCACCCGGCGAAACATCATGGCGGTCTACAGCGCCGCCCTGGTGCGCGGCCATCCACGGGCCTTGAGCGGGAAGGTGTTCCCGATGTCGGCACCCCCGATCCCCAGAGCGCACGGTACGCCATGATGCGGTTCGCCATCGAGCATCAGGTGACGCTCATGGGAGGGAACAACCCGCTGCAGTTCGCCCAGTGCTTCCGGACGGCCCAGGAGCGGCGGCTCGAGATCCTGGACGACATCGCGGAGGGGACCATCTCGACGCGGATCGACCTTCCACCCGATCTGCGCCAGGCTCTGCAGCCGCACCTTCGGCCCAACCCGGAGCGCGCACGGGAGCTTGCGGCCGCCGCCGCCCGGGCGCACCGTTTCACCCCGGCCGAGTACTGGCCGGGACTCGACCTGGTCTGTTGCTGACTGGGCGGATCGATGGCGCCGTTCGTGCCGGAGGCGCGCGCCTGGCTCCCGGAGAGCACGGCGTTCCGCGATTTCGGGTACGGCTCCAGCGAGGGTCGGTTCACGATCCCCGTGGTGGACGAACGTCCCGAGGGGATCCTGGTCCCGCACACGCTCTTCTACGAGTTCCTCCCCGCCGATGACGACCGGATCGATCGGCCGCTGCTCGGGCATGAGCTGGAGACCGGCGCGCTCTACGAGCTGGTGCTGACGAACCACGCCGGTCTGTACCGGTACAGGATCCACGACATCGTTCGAGTCGAGGGGCGATTCGAGGGCGCACCGGTCGTCGCCTTCGTGCGCAAGGCCGGGGATGTGGGCAACATCATGGGCGAGAAGCTGGCGGCCGAGCTGGTGGAGGCGGCGGTCAGCGCCGAGGGCGAGCTCGACCCGGACCTGCGGCCCAGACACGTGGCCTTGGTGTCGCGGACCGACGAGCATCGGTACCTGGTGCTGGTCGAGCCGGAGCAGGGCGACACGGACCCCGCGCGGTGGCGGGAGTGGCTCCGGAGGGTCGACGCCAGGTTGCAGGAGCTCGGACCCAGCTACCGGCTCCGTAGACAGCAGGCGCTGATCCGGGCACCGCAGCTCGCCATCATGCGCTCCGGCTGGCGCGACCGTCTCATGGAGTCCCGCGCCTCGACCGGCGGACTCCAGGCCCAGGTCAAGCTTCCGGTCTTCCTGTCCGCCGTCGAGCTGCCGGAGATGATCGAGAAGACGGTCGAGATCGAAGCGGACGGTGGAGGGGCCGTACCGGATCGGACGGCCTAGCACGGCCAACGTCAGATCCCATCCGTCGCCGGGCCGCGCCATGCGGTGGCCCAAGATGGGACCGCCATCCGAAGAGGCTCCCGACGCTCGGATCCGGGAGGCGGAGGGTCGCGATGGAGCTTCTTTGCATCCAGCCGGGGTCGCCCGGGAGAACCTGCGCCTCGGGGCTTGTCGTCCTCGTGATGCTCATCGCACCGGGCGTCCGGGGCGCGGTACACGCCCACGCCCCCCTCTCCCCGTCGGGGCAGTTCGTCGTCCTCCCGGAGACCGTGTCGCCCGACCGGCGCCACGCCTTCGCATGGGGGCTGCCAGCGAGCTTCCGGGTCGACTGGAAGAAGGTCGAGGCGGGTGACGACAGCGCGATCTCCGCGGCGATCGCCAGGGGCCAGACGATCGAGAACTACCTGGTGGACCTCCGGGCTCGACGGATCCTCTCCACCGTTCCCGGATGCCACTACTGGCGAGAGGTGGACGACGACCGGTTCCGCTACCTCTCGGCGACGTGGAGCCCGACCGGCCGTTTCGCCGTGGCGACGTTCCATGGCCGGTGGGAGACGTACGCCATCGTCCTGATCGCCCTCGACAGGGACAAGGTCGTGGATCAGGCGGACATCCTGTCTCCGGCACGAAGGGCCATCCGGACCTGGCTGGCCGCGAACCGGTCCTCCGAGTACCGCCGGTTCCGTCGTCATCTCACCGTGACCGTCCCCGGGCCTCTCGCGTTCGGGTCGCCCGATGGCCTGTCGCTGCCCGTCTCGGCGGGGGTACCCCGAAAGGAGACTCTGTTGGACGGTATGCTGACGCTCCGCTTCGGGCTCGATACCAGGGGGCGGCTCAGCGTCGAGGTCGACACGGTCGTTCCTGCTGTCGAGCCTCCAGCCGCACGGTGAGGCGGAAGAGCGGGAGAACCGGGCGAGCCTGGAGGGCGAGCCCGCAGGGGGGTTGGGGGGCAGGATGAGCGAAGCGAAGGGCCCCCCATGTGAAACGATCCCGCCCGGCTCGGCCGCGGAGTCCTCGACGCGGGCGAGCTCGGGCGAGGCTGCAGAGCCGGGACGCCGCCCGGCCGTGCTTCCCGGAATATCCCTCCTGGTGAACCTTGACTCGATCACGCCCTCTTGCGATACTCGCTCCGCCAGAGTGCTTCGCGAAGAGGCTCTCGGCTGTTCTCTTCCGCGAGGGGCGCTGCATCCGACCCGCCCAGGTCCGGGCAGCGGAGCGACCGGGCCCGGGGAGGGCGCAACGACCCCGACGACGCATGCCGAGCGATGCCTCGGAAGGCCTCCATGCCCGGAGCGTTCGAGAAGATCTACGAGATCGTCCGCAGGATCCCCCGGGGGAAGGTGGCGACCTACGGGCAGGTGTCGTCGCTGCTGTGCAGGCGATACACCCCGCTCTTCGTGGGGTGGGCGCTGCACGCCCTGCCCGGCGGACGCCTCGACATCCCGTGGCACCGGGTTCTCAACGCACGGGGGCGGATCAGCGTTGGCCGGCTCGACCCGTCGGCCCAGCAGGTCCAGCGGGCGCTGCTGGAGTCCGAAGGGGTCCGGTTCGACCGGACGGGCCGGTGCGACCTCTCCATCTTCGGCTGGAGCGGCGACTCAGAGATCGGGTGACCGGGCCGGGCCGGGAGCGCCGACGCCTTCTCCGGCCACAGCCCGGGCGATCGGCACGTCGGCCGGCGCACGAGCCCGGTGTCCCGGGTCGTCATCGCGGCCACATGGTTGTTGAGTGCCCCGCCGCCTCGTATCCTCTCCCTCTGCAGCCATCTGCCTTCCGCTCCCCCGCATGTGGAGGTGTTCGGACCATGGAACCTCTCCTGGGCATCGTTCTGTTCAGCCTCGTCTGGGCTTTCACAGGCCACTTCCTCTTCCTCTTCTATCGCTTCCTCTGGCGATGGCTCGTCGGTCTGCTGGGCGGTGGATCCGCCGCGTCTGCCGCGGGGGAGAACCCGACGACCGAGGCTCAGAGCGGTGTCAAGCCGTCTCCCTGGGCGCTCCCGGTCAATCTGTCCACGCTGGCCGACCACAGCGGGGCGATCGTCGGCCTCGTGGGCGTGGTGCTCGCCGTGAGCGCGTTCAACTGGCTCGTCTCCGACCTGGTGTCGGACACCTTCGCCCGGCGAGCGGTCCAGCTCCTGGGACTCATCGTCCTGACCGCGGCGCTGCTCGGATGGGGGTTCATTCTCCGCAGACGAGGGCCTGATCCGCTGGGAACCGGCCTGATGCTGGTCGGGTTCTTCATGATCCCGATCGATGCCGCCTTCTACGAGACGCACATCCTGGGCTACAGCACCCGGTCGGCGTACTTTCTGCTGGGGCTCATGGCCCTGCTGGCCGTGGTGCTCCACAGGACCACGACCAGCCGCACATTCGCCTGGATCGCTCCGCAGTGCGCCACCCTGAGCCTCCTGGCCGTCGGGCACCGGCTGCAGCTCAACGAGGAGTTCACCGCCTACCTCGCGTCGCTGGCGGCACCGCTGTTCCTGGCGCTGTCGTGCTGGCCCACGTTCGAGGCGGTGGTCGGAACGGTCCGCGGGCCGTTCCGGCTCGCGGCGCTCTTGCTGTCGCTTTCGGCGCTCGGGGCCGCGCTCTCCTCCACACCGGAGGCGGTGGCGTGGCTCCACCTGATGGTGGGTCTCCTGGGCGGCGGGACCCTGGCGGTGCTGGCCTACCTGGTCTTCGATCTCCGGGCGCTGGTGGTCGTGATCCCCTACACCGGGGCGCTCTTCGCGGCCTACTTCTCCCGCTTCTCCGCCACCCTCGGGCCGATCGGAGGGCTGATGGCGCTGGCCGCCGTGGCGCTCCTGGGGCTCGAACGCACGATCCGGACCGGCGCCGAGCGCCGTCAGGGCCTCGATCCGCGGTGCGCGGTCCCGGCGGTCTCCCTGCTGCTGACCGCGGTCTCGCTGGACAGCCTGACCGTGCTCCAGCTGCTGGCCCGGCTGTCGGAGCTCGGGGGGGGCGCGAGAGCTCTCGCCCTGCTGAGCAGACCAGGCCCGGACGGGATCGCCAGCCTGTGGTTCGAGGGCCAGAAGGCGGTCTTCTACCTGTCCAGACTCGACTCGACCTTCTTCTGGTGCGCCCTCTCCCTGCCCGCCTGCGCGGCGGCGCTGGTCTACGTGGGCGCGCGGATCGAGGTCGCGTTCTTCGGCTTGTTCGCCGGTGTACCGCTGGCTATCGGCCTGGCCTGTGCGCTGATGTACCTTCTCCCGTGGTCGCTCTGGTCGTCCTGGTACGGAGGCCTGCTGCTGAGCGCCGTCGTCGTCGCCTTCGCCGCGACGCTGACGCTCAGGCGGCGGTCCGTGTTCGGCGCCCATCTCGCCACGGAGCTCACGACCCACGTGGTGCTGCCGCTCGCCTACCTCACCCTGCTGTACCCGCTCGAGCCGGCGGGCCCGCCGGGCTGGCTCGTCTCCCTGGTGCTCGCGGTCCTGGGCGGCCAGGCGATCCTGATCGCGGCGATGCATCCGGCGCTCTGGCCGTTCTGGAACGTCGGGATCGTGCTGCTCTCGCTCTGCTGGCCGCTCTCCATAGCCGTGCACCCGTACGGCCGGGGAGACCTGCTGGCGTCGTTCTTCCCGCTGGTCATCGTGAGCCTCGCCGTCACGGTGGGGATGCTGTGGATCGGGCTGGCCCGGCGGAAACTCAACCTGGCCGTCGTCGGGGGAACCGGGCTCGTGCTGGCCGTGCTCGCCACGACGAACCACATCGCCCCGGGGGACGTCGTGCCCAAGATCATCCTGCTCGCGGCGGGCCTGGGGATGCTCTACGGGGGGTTCCGGTTCCGCCGGTCCGGCGGGCCGACGGCGATGCTCCTCCTCGTCTCCATGGCGTCCAGCACGTTCGCGGCCGGCCCGGTCATCACGCAAGAACGCCTGCACACGCTGGCCCAGGCCAACCCCGACGACAGCTTCATCGTCGTGACCATGGCCGCGGCGGGCCGGTGGATGCCCCCCCCGATCGACAGCGACGGGATGTTCAAGAGCCTGGGCGACAACCTCTCGTCCCTCTCGGGGATCGACTCCGCGGCGGCGGCTCTCCAGATAGCGGACCGGCCGCTCAGGCTGACCGTGGCGCCCGGCAGCACGGCCGGCATGCCGCTCTCGGGCCTGGTTCCGGTCCGGCCGACGGCGCTGGACTACCCGCTGCTCGCCCGGCGCCTGCCCGGCGCGCCGGCCTTGCCTGACCTCGACGGCGACGAGCTGGCGCAGGTTCCGGCCGATCGCATCCAGCTCCGGTTCGCCGGGCCCGGATCGCTGTCGCGGATCCTCTCGTTCTACGAGGACGAGGGGCGGGCGATCCTCTCGGTGACGTCTCCGGGGCTCTCCCTGCCCGGACCCGATGCCGTGGTCCGGCGGACGCTGGGCGTCGGCCTCGCCGAGGCCACCAAGGGCTGCCGTGACGGTGTCCTCTCCATCGGCGATCCCTACCTGGACGTCGGGTCCGACCTGGTGCTGATCGCCCGGTTCGACTCCGACGAGCGGGCCGCGGCCCGGGAGCGGGAGTGGCGCGGCGTCGCCGGGGAGGCGCGGACCCGGGCGATCGGTCGTCTGGCGCTGCTGGCGACCACGCCGGAGGCGCTCGACGAGGTGGTCCGATCGATGGAGCGGAGCCGGTCCAAAAGTCGGTCCGGTACGCTCGGCCGGGCCGCGGACTTCCGCTACCTCTCGCTGCTGTCGCTGTCGGCGCCGGACGGGCTCCTGTTCATCGGCGAGGCCGTGGTGGCCCGGCTGATCTCGCCCGGCTTCTGGGTCGCCTCCCGCAGGCGGGCCGACTGTCGCGCCACCCTCGCCGAGCTGGAGGCCGCCAGAACCTACGGATCCGCCGCGGGCCGGGCTCTGCCGGACGACCCGGAGGCGGCGCTGGCCGAGGCGGTGCAGCGCCGGTGGATCGCCCCCGGTACCGCCGTTCACGGTGGCCTCGCAAGCCCTCTGCCACTGCGTCCGGATCGGGTGGACCGGCTCCACGAGACGGAGCGGCACGCCTACCTGGAGTTCTCGAACCGTTACGAGGCGCTCTACGGCAGGTTCATCGATCCGATCGCCGTGGGGATCTCGGCCCAGGCCGGGCGGATCGACCTCGATACGGTGATCCTGCCGGTGGCACGGCAGCCGGCCTACCAGGAGCTGATCCGGTTCGTGGCGCCAGCGTCGGTCACGGGTTCGACGCCGATCCGGTTGCCCGGGGTGGTTCAGGACGCCCTGGCCGCCGTGGCGTTCCGGTACGCCCAGCCGGCGGTCGGCTCCTGGCTGGGATCCCGCCACCCCTGGCTCCCCTGGCGGCCCGACCCCGCGGTGTGGCGGCTGTCGAACGTCGTCTCCCCGTGGCCGTTCGGTTCGACGGTCGGAGCAGCGCTTCTGCCCGGAGACCCGCTCTTCTTCGAGCCGAGGTCACGGCTATGGGCCGATCCTGCCCCGTTGCCGCTGGTGCTGTTCCAGGACCATCTTCGCGAGAGCGGCGCCACGGCCTACCTCTCGGAGCTCCTGGCCGGGCAGCGTCCAGGGTGCGTCGCCGGAGCCCGCGGCTCGTTCGACGCCCGGGTGTACGGTCGACGGCACGTGGTCGGCGCCGTGGACGACGCTTTCCTCCACCTCGGGACGTCGCCGGACCAGCTGGCCACGGCGTTGAAGCAGCCGGTCCGTTCTGGCCGGCTGCCCGGCGGCACCGCGTGGATGTCGCTGCGTCCCGCGAGCCTCTGGAAGGCCGTGGGACCCGAGCGAGCCGAGGTGGGGGGCTGGCTGGGCGACCGGTGCCGACGGACCCTCGCGTCGCTGGAGGCTCGCGCGATTCTCGGCCTCCCCTGGCCTTCCGTGGACCCCGACCGGGAGGTCGACCGTGCCACGGGCCTGCCCCCCTGTCCCGGTGGCGGCATCTACGCGTGCGAGAACACCGTGGTCCGCTGCTCGGTCCACGGGACCGTGGAGCGTCCGGTCAAGGCGCTGCCCCTGACCGGGTCGGCGCTCCACCGGGTGCTGGACTCGCTGCACCTCCTGGAGGTGGAGCTGGCGCTGCTCTCGGAGGGGATCCGGACCCGGCTGGCGATCGTCCGGCGCTGAGAGCCCGGCGTCGCCCCCACGGCGGTCGAGGGGGGCTTGGGGGGCGGAATGAGCGAAGCGAAGGGCCCCCCATCTCGAACGATCCCGCCGGGCTCGGCCGCGGAGCCTGCGACGCGGTCGAGCCCTGGTCAGGCGCCGTAGAGCTGCAGCATGAGATCGGCCGCCGTGACCACGCCGACCAGCGCTCCGTCCTGCAGCACAGGAAGGAGTCCTGAATCCTCCTCCTGCATCAGCCGGGCCGCGTCTCTCAGGCCCTGCTCCGGCGCAAGCGTCTTCAGCCGGGTCCGCATGAAGCTCTTCACCGGCGCCCTCAGCTGGGTGTCGGTCTTCGCCTTGGCGAGCTCCGTCGTGGACAGGACGCCCAGGAGCCGGTCGCCCTCCACCACCAGCAGCGCCCGTCTGCCCGCCGCCTCCAGCGTCTTGCTCGCTTCGGCCATGGTCGCCGCCGGCTCCACGGTCAGCTCGATCCGGGACATGATCCGCCGCACCGGCACGTCCTGGCCTTCGTGACGGGACACGAGCTCGATGACGCGCTGGGAGACTGCGTCAAGCCCGAGGGACTTGACCATGGCGGAGCCGGCGCCCGGGTGGCCTCCGCCGCCCAGCGCCCGCACCACGGCCCCCACGTCGATCCCCCCGAAGCCGGCCCGGCCGATGACGATGCACCGGTCCGGGTCGGTGGCGAAGATGCCGAACGCCGCATCGACCCCCAGGATCTCCTGGTACTTCTCGAGGACGTCCGACAACCCCGACGGGCTGCTGTCGATGGCCAGGGAGGCGATGCCCACCTGGTACCCGGCGAGCCGCAGCACCGTCGGAGAGGTCAGGATCTGCGTCAGGATCTCACGCCGCCGCGTGGGCGTCGTCGGCCTTCACGGAGGGGAAGCTCAGCGACCCGGTGTCCTCGTAGAGCCCCAGGAGGAACAGTGTCGCCTGCATGGGTGCGAAGGCACAGTCCCGGGCCTTCATCTCCCGGACCATCAGCGAGATCGTGGCGCCGACCTCCTCGTGGCATTCCCAGGCGGCCTCGATGTCGCTCCCGGCCATGTGGTGGTCCCAGAGATGGACCTCGAGGTCGCGCCGCTCCCTGAGGTCGTCCATCCGATCGAGCCGCTTCCACTGGTTGGTGTCGACGATGACCAGGCGGGTGATCGCGGCCCGGTCGACCTGGGCCGCCGGTCTCAGCCGGAACAGGTCCTTGTGGATCGCGAGGAACTGCTGCACGTTCGTCTGCAGGAGCCGGGGCAGGACGCCGACGGCGCCCGGGTACAGGAAGGTGGCAGCGACCACCGACGCCAGCGCATCGAAGTCGGTGCGGTTGTGGGTGGTGATGAGCTCCATGGTTGCTGGTGGCCCCCTGGAACGTCGTTCGGGAGAGCGGGCGACGGCTCCGGTACGGCGGCCCGGGGCCGGGCATCGGATCCGGCGGCGAGCCCGGCCCCGGCCCCGTCGCCGTCCGCCAGCATAGCACAGCTCCCTGTTCGAAAGCCGCCGCACCGCTGATCGCGCCGCCTGCGCGCCCGAGAGCGCGACTCCAACCGGATCCCCTCCACTTCCCCCGTGAGTCACGATCCAGGCCAAGGCCTGATCACCGGCCCAGCCTCGCGACACAGGTGGGGGATCCTGGTCGCCCGGGTCGCGTGACGCGCGCCGCGGAGGGTGTTACGATGTCTCACCGTGGAAGAGCGGATGCTGGGGCCGTTTCGACTGCTGGAGCTGCTCGGCCAGGGTGGGATGGGGGCGGTCTACCTGGCTCGCCAGGAGACGCTGGACCGCACCGTGGCGGTGAAGCTGCTGCTGGCCGGTGCGGCCGGTGACGAGATCCTGGTGAGGCGGTTCCGCCGGGAGATGCAGCTGGCCGCCGGGCTGCGTCACCCCGGGCTGGTCCAGGTGCTCGACGGGGGCAGTCTCGAAGGCACGGCGTTCATCGCCATGGAGCTCGTCCGGGGTCGGACGCTCCAGAACCTGCTCGCCCGGACCGGCGCCCTGGAGTGGCCGCTGGCGATGGCGATCGTGGCCCGCGTCCTGGAGGCGCTGGCCTATCTCCACGAGCACGGGATCATCCACCGTGACGTGAAGCCCTCCAACATCATGCTCTCCGAGGACGGGGCCGTGAAGCTCACGGATTTCGGGGTGGCCAAATGGGCCGGGGCGACGCTGATCACGGCCCAGGGGAGCCTCGTGGGGACGGTCCCGTACATGGCGCCGGAGCTCCTCCAGGGTCACGAGGGGACGGCCCACTCCGATCTGTGGGCCACCGGCTGTCTGGCATACCAGACGCTGTGCGGCCGGCTCCCGTGGCCGGGCGAGGGCATGACCGCCGTCATCCGGGCCATCCTGCGCGATCCGATTCCCGACCCGACCGGCCCGGTCCCCGGCCTGCCGCGACCGGTGAGCCAGCTGGTCATGCGCCTCCTCGAACGCGACCCGCTGCGTCGGCCTGCGTCGGCGGGCGAGACCGTCGCCGCCTGCAACGCGCTCCTCGACCGGCTGGCTCGCACCTCTGCCGACAGGCTCCTGCAGCCCGGTTGCTTCGATCGGACCGGCCCGGCCCGCTCGCGGACCGGCCGCAGGAGGGTGCTGTCCTCCGTTCCTCCGGCACCGTCACCACGGCAGCCGGCGACCTGGTGGCGGCCGGCGGGAGCGGCGCTTCTCGCCATCGCTCTCGCCGGGGCCGGCTGGTTGGCCCTGCGACCGCCGGACCGGCCGGTGGCCGCACTCTCCCCGGTCTCGTCCACCGGCACGATCACCCCGGCACCGGCGAGCGTGCCTGGCATCGACCCGCGCCGGTCATCCTCACCAGGGGGCGAGCCGCAGCCTCCGTGGCTCCGGTGGCAGCCGCACCTGGAGCTCCTCCCACGGCTGCGGGCCGGCGGGGTCATCGCCCGGAAGGCCGTGGAGACGCTGACCCGCACCGTCGACCTGGACCTCGGGGACACGCCGGCGGCGTGGATCCACTGGTTCGAGCTGGGACAGTGGCTGGAGTCGCCTGCGGGCCGCCGCGGGCCGCCCCGCGGCGTCGACGCCGCGTCGGGCCCCATGGACCTCGGCGACGAGAAGATGGTGCTGCGGCGCCTGAGGCAGGCCGGCGCGGCCCTCTCGCCCCCCCTCGTCCGGGCGGCGCTCCAGATGACCCGGGACCACCCCGACGACGGTCGCTCGTGGCTCGTCCTGGGGCGTGTGCTGGAGCTCGCGGGGCAGGCCCAGGCGAGCCGCCTGGTCTACCGGACCGGGCTGGCCAGGCTGGAGCGGATCCAGCTGGGCAGCTCACCGGTGGTGATCTGGATCGGGCTGGTCCGGGCTCTTCTCCTCGATCCAGGCCGGCTGGAGAAGACCTGGTGGACCTTCGCGGGCGAGGCCTGCGGCGAGAAGCGCGTCTGGGAGGCGCTGATCGACGGCCTGGGAGCGCCTCACGCGCCGCTGACGGAGCGTCTGCTGCGGATGGCCATGCGGCGGCCCGACTGCGCCCTCACGGCGACGCTCTCCCTGGCCCATCTGCAGGAACAGTGGCTCGGGGACCCCGAGGCGGCGCGGGCCACCTACCGTCTGGGTCTCACCGGACCCGGCGACCTGACGGACATTCGCGAACGTCTGGTGGTTCACCTGCTGAACCGGGGCCGGCTCGCCGAGGCAGCCGACCAGGCCCGGCACCTCGGGGATGGTCACTGGCTGCGGGCCGCCATCGGGAGGCTCACGGGCCCGTCCCGGACGGTCGGCCTCTCTCCCCGGGCGTTCGAGGGCGCATGGGCGCGCCTCAAGCTGACCCAGATCGAGATGGTCTGCCGGCTGCTGGCCCACGATCTGGCCGGAGCCGAGGCCGTCGCCGAGACGTTCCTGTCCGCTGAGGGCCCGTACCGGGAGGCCGGCCAGACCTCTGCCTTCAAGCTGCTGGCCGAGGGGAGTCGCAAGCCCTGGGTGCTGGAGATCTGCCGGCAGCGGCTGGAGGCGGAGAACCGGAGCGGGACCGACCGGCGCGGGATCGACTGGAGCACGACCTGCAAGGAGTGGGTCTCCGATGAGGCCGTGACCTTCACGGAGCGAACCCTGGCGGGGTTCCAGGGTCACGGAGCGGCGAGCGCCTCCCTGGCCCTCGGCCGGGCGGTCTCCGCCAGTCGTCGGGGACGCTGGAAGGAATCCCTGGCGCATCTCGACGAGGCGCTCCGGCTGGGCCGGGGCTGCGAGCCTCCCCTGGCGCTCTGGTGCGAGGTCCTGGCCAGACCTCTCTGGCGAGCCGCGGCCGGGGAGGCCCTCGACCGGGAGGTCAAGAAGAAGCTCGAAGAGAATCCCGGGCCGCCCGGCGGCTCCGTCGAGGCGTCGTACTGGCGACACGTCCGGCGCGGGGAGCTCCGGCAGGCCGCGGAGGTGGCGTGCCGGCTCCAGGATCGCGACCCGATGGAGCTCTACTGGGCCATGGTCCAGGTCGAGCATGGCCGGATCCGCCGGGACCGCGAGGCGCTGGCGCTCTGGTCGGCCCGCCTCGAGGCGCTGGTCCGGTTCCACGCCAAGGAGCTCTGGATGATCCGCTGGCTCGCCGGGCGGCCCTGAGGGTCTGGCGGACGGTCAGGGGTGGGCCGGGGCGACGATCCGGGTCACCAGGGTCACGAGGGCGATCGCCCAGAGGATCGCGGGCCACCAGCGGAACGGCACGAAGAAGAGCGCGTGGCGCTGGCCATTGTCCGACGCGACCGTTCGTCCCAGGACGAGGGTCACCACGCCCGCGATGGCCAGAGCCAGCGGCAGGAGCCAGGCGCTCTCCTGGTAGTAGCCCGGCCGATCGACCACGCTCCTCGTGAGGAGCTCCATGAGGAAGGAGCACCCGAAGGCGACGACGAAGACGAGAAACCCACGGCCGGACCAGATGATCATCGATCGACTCCTCCATCCCCCGGGGACGACGGATTCTACCACCGTCTCGTCCACGAGCACAACCGCCGGTGCCGGATCGCCGGGTCGCCTCCGGCGCCGCCCGCCCTGTCGGTGCCCCCGGCCGACGGGATCTCGAAGAACTGCTCGTCCTCGCTCACCTGCGCGCCCGGGACCATCTGCCACGAACGGGTGTTCCAGTCCCAATCGAACGCGAAGCAGCTCAGCCAGCCAGGGAGGTTCAGGACGTCGCGGGTCCGGACCATGGCGGTGCCGTTCAGGACCACGGGATCCGGGGCGTCTGTGGGAGTGTTCCGGAACCGGCTCTTGTGTCTCATTCCTGATGGTCCGGCGGCCCGGGGCACCATGATCCGCTCCCCCACGGCCCGGCACCCGTCGGATCCCGGCGGGCAGCGACCTGCATTCAGCGAGGCGGTGTGCTAGGCTACTGGTCGAAGGCGGGTATCTGCCCCCGGGCGCCGGGCGATGCTCCGGGGGCCATCGTCCCATGATCAACGCAACCGGGATCACGCTGCCGCCACGGTGCGCCGAGCGGTTCAGGCCGATCGGCCAGCTCTCCTGCGGCGGGTTCGGCGTGGTCTACCTGGTCGAGCAGAAGGCGCTCTGCCGCCAGGTGGCGCTGAAGGTCCTCCAGACCGATCTGGTCAAGAACGATGACCAGGTGGCCCGGTTTCTCACGGAGGCCCGGTCCACCGCCTCCCTCTCCCACCCCCACATCGTCACCCTCATCGATCACGACGTGGAGGACGGCGTCCCCTGGATCGCCTACGAGTACCTCCCGGGTCGTCAGCTCAGGCAGGCGCTGGGCTCCGGGCCCATGACGTGTCGCGACTCGCTGGAGGTGGCCCGACAGATCGCGTCGGCTCTGGAGGAGGCCCACTCCAAGGAGGTCATCCACCGGGACATCAAGCCGGAGAACGTGCTGGAGGCGGAGCCCGGGCATTGGAAGGTGACCGACTTCGGCATCGCCAAGTGGACCCGGGAGAGCCTGGCCCACACCCGCGCCGGGTGCATCGTGGGCACCCCGCTCTACATGGCGCCGGAGCTCATGCTGGGGGCGGCCCCCACGGCGCGGACCGACCTGTTCGCCCTGGGCGTGATCCTCTACGAGATGCTGACCGGTCAGGCGCCAGCGAGCCGGGCCCGGTTCGTCAAGCTGGCCGGCGAGCGGGCCGACGAGGACCGGTCGGATCGACGCTGGCTCCCGTCGGCGCCCGAAGCGATCGACCGGGTGCTCAGGATGGCGATCGCCACCAGGCCCGACGACCGCTTCGCCAGCGCTCGCGAGTTCAGGGAGGCGCTCGAAGCGGCTCTGGAGCTGGCGCCGGACGGACCGGTCGCGGAGCTCTCGCCGGTCGCGACGAGCGAGTCCCAGGACCCGACGCCGATCGTCCCGGGCCGCGCCGCCCGGACTCCGCCGTCGTCGGGCCCCAGGAAGCCCTCGGCGCCCCTGAGGCCGATCTCCGCGGAGGCGGCGCCGGACTCCCCGCTGCAACGGCTCTCCCGGCCGATCGAGGCGTCTCTCTCGCGGATCACGGTGGCCCAGGCAATGGCCGGAACCGTCGTGGCGACGCTCCTGGCCGTGGGCGCCGTGGCCTGGCTCGGGCGTTCCTCGCCGGGCCCGACGCCGGGCCCGACGCCGACGCCGGTGGTGATAGACCTGGACGGCCTGCCCGCGGCCACGCGCTCCGCGCTGCCGCTGCTGCCGGCATCGGAGCGCGCCGAGCTCTGGGGCGAGCTCGACAGGGTCGTGGAGAACATCGC
>JACQZM010000172.1 GCA_016213885.1 Candidatus Rifleibacteriota bacterium
AACTATCGTAAGCCAGATCACATGAGTGTCTCCGACCATCAGCCCGAAAAACGGGTCTGCGTCAACCGACTGTGGAAAGCATGATCCACATGGGCTTCCCGCATGCCGCCATCATCGAACTTACGCAACGGCCTATACTCCACCGGAAACGGGACCCACAGGCCTTTGACACCGGGAAGCGACATTCCAGGATGAGGTGACGATTGGCAGGAGGCCTCTTCCACACGACGGAACTCGACGACGTCCGCAACCCCCGTCAATCCCAACTCGAGAGACCGAAGTGCCACGGCTCTCGCAATCCTCGTGTCGCCTCGGGACTCCTCTCCCGCCTCGTGTGTGCGCTCGTGCAGGAGTCGCCCCTCGGCTGTCAGGCGATTCTCCTCCCAGGTCTGCTCGACGTGAATCAGGGCGCACTGACGCTCGCAAGACGCGAGATGTTGGAGACCCGAGATCGGAAGAAGATCGTCCTCGGAGTATTCCATGAGGCGCTTTGACTCCGATCAAGCCGTGGCGGATCGTGGCATCCGACAGTGCCGGGGCGACCCCACGCGCATCGTGGCACGGCTGTTCAAGGCCCGACGTTGGGATACGGCAGCAGCGTGAGCCCGGTGATGAACCGGTAGTCCCGCTGGTTCTTGGTCAAGAGTGGGCAGTCGAACTCGAGTGCGCTGGCAGCGATGAGCGCATCCGGGATCAGAAGCCCATGACTCAGACGGTATCGTTCGAGGAGGTTCACGGCTCTGTCGGAAACGGCTTCGGTCAGTCTCAGGAGCTGAAACCTGAGCAGAAGCTGCTTCAGAGCCTTGAACTCGGACTTGTTGCGGCAGCCGACAGCCAGTTCCATCTGCGTGATCGTGCTCACCGCCAGAGGAGCCGCTCGTTCCAGGTGCTGCAGGGATGCGACAGCCGCGGCCAAACCGCGGCCAGTGTCGATGAGGACGTCCGTATCGACGAGAACCACCCGTTTCATGGCTTCTCCCACTCACGCTGGCGGGCGGTACGCACCCACTCGGTACTGTCCTCCATGTCGCGGCGGCCTTCCCACATTCCCACGAACGGCTCGCGGGAAAGCCTCGGTCTCTTGACTGCACCGGTCCGGGCTGATTCTCCGTGGCGGGCTCGGAGGAACGCGATGAAGTCGATCACCTCCCGCTGCGCCTCATGAGGTAGCGCCTTGAGCTCGCGCCAGAGCTCCCTCTGATTCATTCGTTTTCACCCTTCATCTCGACAGTCACGCCAGGGAACCTGGCAAGTGCAGCTCGATCGAGTGTCACCTGGTAATCGGAGTAAGTCCGCGGAGGCGCCGAAGTGTCTCCACACCGCTCGACCTTCACCAGGTCGAAGAGCTTGTGCGCCGGAGCCGACCCCATTCCCGAATCGTGTTTGAAGGCGATGAGCCTGCGGGTCGCCATCTGACCCCGTGCGGCCGAGCGGTCGTGCTCGAACATGTTGAGCAGCGCTGTCCAGAGCAGCTCGAGGTCCTCGGGCGAGAAGCCGGTCTGTCCGGCAAGAGGGGCCGAGATGAAACCGTGACAGCGGTACAGGCCGTAGGGCACGGTGAACTTGCGCCCCATGGTACGGTTGTCTCCTTGCTGCGCCTCTGCCTCCCCTTCGGTCGCCACGGCCATACGAGTGATGCTATGCTCGAGGGGAACGATCGCGTCGACGCTCCGGGCGAAGGTCAGCTGAACGGGGCCTCTGACCTGGCCGGCGTTCTTGCCGGTCGACATCACGGCCCCAAAGGCGCGAACGTCGTAGTAGGTCCTGCACATGTACTGCCGGGCCGCCTCGGTCTTGTCGCCCTTCTCCTTGCTCTTCACCTCTGAACTCTCGTGCGCCTCGTCTATGAGTTTGTTCAGGATCGCCTTCTCCTTGATGAAGATGTGGTAGCTCTCTTCGGAACCCTTGGCAAGTTGGACGTAGTTCCGCACCTTCCGCTTGATGCAGACGTCCGTCACGAGACCATGGCCGGTCTCCGGATCGATGCGCGGGAGGTTTCCCGCGTCCGGATCCCCGTTGGGGTTACCGTCTCGCACGTCGAACAGAATCACGAAGTCATAGCGGTTCTGGATCGTATTGCTCACGGTCGATCTCTCCTCCTCCTCGACTACTGCTCTTTCTTGGACCCTGCGAACAAAGCCTGTCGCTGATGGTAGTAGCCAACCGCGAAGCGGCCCTGGTCGGCCAGAGTCAAATGGAGCGGGAACTCCCGGATCCCATCGACGATCTCCCCGACCATCTTCTCGAGATTTACGGCTCGGCCCCGGTTCTCCAGCTTGGCCAGGTGATGGTTCTTGAGCTTCATCAGGTGCGGGAACGCCGCAACCGGGGTTGCCGATGCGGAACCGTAGAAACGATCCCGGATGGTCGCATTGATGCCGGGGCTGGCCTCCTCCTGGGCTTTTTCGAGCACGGCGAACAGGCGCCCCAGCCTGTAGCCGACGTTGGTGTTCTCCAGATCGAGCGCCACGTGGACCTCCTTCTCACAGTCGGTGCCGAACCGCGTTCCGAATCGGTGGTCTCTCGCGAGCACGGCCTTGATCAACGCCGCGCGGGGATAGGTCACGTTTTCAAGGAGCCTCCCGGTTTTCGAGTCTCTTCTGGACTGGTCTGCGCGACAGCGCCGGATGGCAGCAGAGAGAAGAGTCCGTGGATAGGGCGTACCCGCGAGGATAGCCTTCACCACGCCGCCAGCCAGATTGGGGGGCACTCCGTCGTCGGACTCCAGCACGGCCGTGGAGCGGAGCAGGCTTCGTAAGCTCAGCGTCCGCCACTCCCCTGGCCTCTTGATCACGTCGAGATCCTCGAAGTGCCTCTCGATGTTGCTGGTCATCTCCTTCACCGACCCTGTGTACCAGAAGCGAATGGAGATGCGCGCGACGTTGGGCGACAGGCCGAGCACGAAGAAGCGCGTGTCAGGATCGAGCAGGGGCGTTGCTCCGATCTCTGGCGCTCGGAACATCGCCACGATCGACTTGTAGTCTTGCCGGGGCTCTCCCCTGGCGGGCTCCCCGAAGAGCTCGGCGAAGACATCCTCGAGCTGGTGCTGCCGCTCGGCCCAGAAGACAACCGTGTCGGCTCCCATGGCGATCTTCTGACGCGAGCCCCTGGCCAGCAGCTTGTTGAGTGCTGTTGTATAGGCAAACGCGGCTCTCTTGCCGGTCGGGGCGTTGTAGCTCTGCGACCTGCCGTACGAGTCGAATCCCATGCCCTTCTGGAACGACACGATCTTCGCGTTGGTGTTGGCGCCGATCGGGGTCCGGGGGTGGAGCCGCTCCAGCGGTCCGTACACTCCGGTCAGCAGGCAGACACCCTCTCTCTCCCCCGGGCCTGCCTCGTCGTCCTCGTCGCCTGGCGCAGATGCGTTCGTTTTCGCGACCCAGTCCTTGACGTTCTCGCTGTCGCAGACGATCCCGGGTCGGCCATCGATCCTGAAGGTCAGTTTGCACCCGGGAATCTTCTTGCACTCGCTCCACAACGGGTCGCTTCGCACGGCTGCGAAGTCGCTGGCGTCCAGAAAAAGATGGACGGCGCGGATCTCCGCGTCGTCAGGGTATCTCTCGCGCAGCCTCCCGACCTGCGTCGCGAACGCCGCCAGCTGTTTCCGTGCCATCTCCACGTGCTCTTCCGCCTCGGACTTGGGCTCACCCAGCACGTATCCGAGGTGGTCCCACAGCAGATTCGCCACCTGCCATCCCTTGGGGCCCGACCGCCCTCGCTCGGCGGGTACCAGGAACGGTCTTGCCACCAGCTTCTTCCCTGACGGAGCCCGGGTGTCCTGGAGTGCGCGGAATCTCCCGGCTTCGTTCAGGATGATCAGGAAGGGGATTTCGACGTGCTTGAAACCCGGAGGGGCGATGCTCCCCTCCGAGGCGAGCCGGTCGTAGTAGCGTACCAGCGACTGCAGGATCATCGTCGCACCTCACTGCTGTCGAAGGGCGGGACCTTCATGCTTCCCCGGTCGAGACTTGCCCGGAAGAAGGCCGGACGGCATCCCTCAGTGCAAGTGTGAACGTGGCTCTGGTCCCTGGTCTGGTCGTGTGCCACATCGTAGAGCATGAAGCCCAGCTCCCGGGATTCGTCGATCGCCTTCGGCTCATTCATGTCAGAGGGCCAGAGCTCGAAGTCCGCGGCGAACTCCCGACAGCCGAGACAGGGCCGGTGGAAGCACTGGCCCCTTTCGGCCCGACGTACGAACATCTCCTCGAACTTCCTGATGGTGTCCTCGGCGCCGGCTCTCGGGGTCAAGGAGAAGAAGGCATGGACGAGATAGGCGACGTCCCGTAGGAACAGGCCGGCCCTCTGCTGCCGTTTGTCCTCGATGAAGATGCCATCGGTGCGGTCGGACATGACGGCGCCCACTTCGTTGCGCCGCACCGATGTCCAGCGGATGGGGTTGAGGACGTCGATCCGGGTCACCTGCCACCGGAGCGCCGGCTTCCAGAGGATCGCTTCGAGCACGCCCCGCGCCGCCGATGGGGTCATCACATCGTAGGAGACGCGCTCCACCTTCATCTCCGGCCGTGTGAAGCAGGCATTCTCTCCCCACACCCTCAGAGAGAAGACCCGGCTGGTTCGAATGTCTGTGGTCATGACTCCCCCTTTCTCATGGAATCACCCGATCAGCTCGTCGGGGTCATAGATGATCGACTTGTCCGGACAGAACCCCAGGTTGTCGTCGTAGAGGGCGCCGTGCCCTTGAACGAACAGCCCGGGATGCACCTCGTGGATGGCTCCATCGGCACACAACCGCTGGTGGAGGCGTCTTGGGAGGTTCACCACGTACCGCTGCGCCTTCCGCAAGAGCCAGCGTTCCGGTTCTGCTCGCATGAACTGAGCGACCAGGCCAGCGCCTTCCTCCCCGTACCTCACGAGGACGGGTGCCTGCTGGGTCTCATCGATGAGCCTGAACTTGGCCGCAGCGGTGCGGAAGCTGAAGCGGCACGCGTCGTCGTTCAGATCGCTCAGTATGTGCTTCGCGTCGAGTCGCTCTTCGCCCTGCAGCCAGTACAGCTCGCGAAAGAACAACGCGACCGCTTGGGGCGACAGGGGGCCTCCAGGCGCCTCGGCGAGCATTCGAGAACCCAGCTCGGCAGCCTGGCGCAGAAGACCTGGCGGTGGCCGGCTGGGTGGAGTGAACACGGTGAGCTTCCCGCGAACCAGCAGACCCTCCCGGTTGCATCGACCGGCTGCCTGGGCCACGGAGTCGAGGCCGGCCATCGCCCGGTAGACCACAGGGAAGTCGAGATCGACCCCGGCTTCAACCAGTTGCGTGCTGACCACACGCGTCGGTTCACCCGATCTCAAGCGACGCCTGATGTCGGCGATCCGCCGGGAACGGTGGGCGCCGCACATGAGCGCCGAGAGGTGGACGGTGCCCTTCGGCATGAGGGACCACAACTGGCGACAATCGTCTCGACGATTCACGATACAGAGCACACAGGGGTGCCCGGCGAGTTCCCGGGCAAGGTCCTCCCAGGTGCAGGGGGTGTTGACACCCTTCGGTATTCGCACTTCCACACGCTCGAGCTTCTCGGACAGCTGGTCCGGGTCTTCGATGATCTCGTCGACAGCCTCGAGCCCGTGGAAGTCGAAACCCGGCTCCCTGCGGGGAGCCAGAGCCGGTTGCGTGGCCGTGGAGAGCAGGATGCTCACTCCGTACTGCTTGGGGAGCTCGGCAAGGACCCGGAGGATCGGCCTGAGGAACTCCGGAGGCAGGAGCTGGGCCTCGTCGAGCACCACGACGCTCTGTGCAATGTTGTGCAGCTTGCGGCAGCGGCTCGTGCGACTGGCGAAAAGCGATTAGAAGAACTGGACGTTCGTGGTGACGATCACCGGGGCATCCCAGTTCTCACAGGCGAGCCTCGATCTTGAGGTCTCCCTCGCGGAATCGGAGACCTCGAGGTTGCTGTGATGCTCTACGACCGCCTCCCCGAAGATCTGCCGGAACTGCTCGGCGGTCTGCTCGATGATGCTCGTATACGGAATCACGTAGATGATCCGTCGCATCCCGTGGGACGCGGCGTGATGCAGTGCAAAGGCCATTGAGGAGAGGGTCTTTCCACCACCTGTCGGCACGGTGAGGCTGTAGATGCCCGGCGGTCCCGGGGCCCGCTCGACGCATCGGGCCTGCACGTCAGCCCGGACCTGGTTGACGACGGTAGCGGCGGCGGCGGCGCTCTTCTTCGCCATGAACTGGCTGAAGGGGGCTATCAGCTCCTTCAGCTCCGGGTAGCCGCGGCGAAGGGAAGCCGTCTCCGGCTCGAAGAACTCCTCCGTGTCGAGAAAGTCCGCATCGACGACACAGGAGAAGAGCATCCGGATCCAGAAGGCCCGGTCACGGCCGGTCGGCTTCTCCTCCGGGAAGGCCTGATCCACGATGGTGGGCGGGATGCCCCCGGCCCTGGCAGCGGGAAGGAGCCTCTCATCCCGCAAACGGAGTGACAGCGCGGCCCGTCCCGTCTCATCGGCCGTCCAGTCGGGCAGGCCGGCATGGTGACCCGCTATCACGTACGCCAGCAGCCGTCCGCGAAGCTCACCGAACCGCTCGACGGCCAGCAAGGCGCCGGCAGTCGAGTGATCGACCTGCGCCCGGCCCTCCAGGTGGGCCTCGTCGCCTGCCGCCGCCGCTATCTTGTCCTGAAAAGCCCGGGAGAACTTTCCCAGATCGTGCCACAGGCCGGCGAGGTGTCCCCACTGGCGAAAACCGAACGCCGACGCGAACTCGGCGGCGCGAAACGCCGTTGCCTGGAGGTGGTCTTCGAGCGCATGGGTACGCCCATCGGGGGCCAGGTGAGCGACGGGTCCGTGAGAGGATCGCTTCGTCATGGTCGGGAGTGACCGGTTCGCCGAGCTTGCTCGATCGAGGCCGTCAGCAGGCCGCGGCGGTCACTATGTCGGGTGCTGCGACGCCATTATGGTCACGGGATCATGAGCCGTACAAGGGCGAAACTCGCCGGTCGTGATTCGAACGTTTAGCATCCAGCCGTCGAGTGGCTACACGCCGCGCTCATCGCGGCCCGGGGTGCCGAGCAGCCGGCAGGGTCACCCTCCGCGGGCAAAGCGATCATGTCCACATCCGGAGCCGCGAGAGTCGCCAAGGACTTGCCCGGGCGATCCGGTCCCGTCCGAGCTCAGGCCCGGGGCTGCCCCTGCACCTTGTAGATCCAGATCGTCGGGGTGAGCGGACCGGGCCGTCCCGCCACGATCTTCTCGGGCTTCCATCTGTCGCGGATCCAGGTGTACGCGGCGACCTGGTCCGGATAACGGCCGGGCTGGGCGAGGAACCGCGCGGCCATCGCCTCGCTGACCACCACGTAGTCGACGCTGGTCGGGGTGAGCCGCTCCAGGCCCACGAGCCCCACGGACTGCACCGGCATGACGCGGTACCGCGCCGGGCTGACGAGGATGCCGTAGCCCTCCACGAGCACGCGGACCCCCTTTCCCGGCGGAACGTGGGCCGCGAACCACCGGGTCGCCTCCAGCTGCGTCGGCTCCTGGCCGTACCCCGCCGCCGTGACGCCTCCGGCCCACACCGGCACGGCGGCCAGCAGCGCCACGGCCACGGGCGCCCACCTGTCCGGAAGACGCTCCACCAGACGCGCGACGCCGATGGCCGCCAGCAGGCTCAGGTACGGGGAGAGCGGTACGGCGTAGTGCCACCACCTGAGCGGCGTGAGGCTGAAGTACCCCAGCAAGAGCGCCGGCGGCGCGAAGACCACGAGATCGTCGACCCTCCGTCTCATCACGATCACCACGGTCCCGACGACGGCGAGGCCGAACCCGATCCCGGTCAGGTCCTGCCAGATCGGGTCGAACAGGTAGTAGCACAGGTTGTCCAGCCCCGGCGTCCCGTCGGCCGGCGGATGACGCGACCGGGCGTGGTGGACCGCCGACTGGACCAGGTGCGGCCAGTCCGACACTATCGTCGGCGTGGCCGCCACGAAGGCGCCGGCGAACGCCACGGCCGCGGCCCGGAACCGGCCGGAAGCGACCACGCCCATCACGGCGGAACGCCACCGGGTCCAGAGCGGCACGAGAACGCCCCCGATCGCCGCCAGGGCCCCTGCCAGGACGAGGTTCCTCTTCAGGAAGGCCGCACCGTCCCTCTGCGCGGGGTGGATCTCCCGGTAGAACGGCGTGTCCATCCAGCGGTGCTCCCAGCCCGAGGCCAGGGCGACGACCGCCATGCCCACGCCGACCAGCGCCAGACCGACGAGCCACGCCGGGAGCCGGGCGTCCACGTCCCTGGATCGGCGCCCCGGATCGAGGCGGCCCGCGGCCAGGTGCGCCAGCACGACACCGGCCAGGGCCAGCCCGCCGGGCCACTTCGAGGCGAACGAGAGCCCGGAGAGCCAGCCCCCGGCGAGATAGTCCCGCCATCGGCCCCGGTGGAGCACAGCCAGGGCCGCCAGGGAGGCGGCCACGAAGAAGAAGCTCATCAGCAGGTCCATCCGCACCTGGTGAGCCATGTGGATCGCCTGGGCGCTGGAGCCGTAGAGCAGGGCGGCCAGGAAGGCGTACCTGAAGCCCAGCCCGAGGCTCAGCCCCACCAGCAGAACGAGCAGCACGGTCGCCGTGTCCAGGAGGCCGCAGGCGAGCCGGCCGATCCGGACCGTCGTTCTGGGACCGCTCCAGTCCTTGCCGGCCCAGGCCTGGAACAGCGGCTCGCCCCCGGCCCGCTGCGCGAGAAACGCCAGCCTGTAGCATGCGCCCAGGAAGAGCGGCGTGGTCGACGTGGCGTGGCCCTCCCAGCTGAACTGGAGCTCACCGGCGGCGATGGTGAGGCCACGCAGGACGAACGTGTGCTCGTCGAACCCGAGGATGTAGGGGAGGCCATAGCCGCTGTGCTGGGTCCGGAGCCACCCGGCCCACAGCAGGAGCAACGCCACCAGGACAGCCTTGAGCCAGGGGCGGCTGGCTGCCGGACGCCATGGACCGATCGTCGTCGTGGGGCCCCCTCCAAGACCCGGCGCCTCGCCGGGTCCGAGTCGCAAGACCCGGCGCCTCGCCGGGTCCGAGTCGCGCCCCCGAGCGCGACCTCAATCCGGATCCCCTCCTCTTTCTCTTTCCTTCGTGACTCCGCAGCCAGGCCAAGGCCTGATCACAGGCCCGACTCCGCGAAACAGGCGGGGGATCCTGCCCCTCCGCAGCTCGGGACCGCCCGGGGGCGGCGTCAGCGCCTCGGCATCCGTCTGGGCCGGACCGGCACCCAGATGGCGGTCCGCTTCCGTTCGTCAGGGACCGCGGTGGGGTCCGGGTCCAGGTAGTGCTCGACCGTCGGTCCAGGAGCCGGCGGGATGCGCTGCTGACGGAGCCAGCCGTACAGCGCCGCGACCGTCTTGGCCGTGGTGAGGTACGACCCGGTGTGGATCGTCGTGGCCACGAGAGGGCACGGGAAACGCTTCACCACGAGCATGCCCTGGCTCTTCGTCCCCTCGGCGACCGGGTAGCCGATATCCCACTTCAGACCCTCCGGTTTGACCTGGAGAGCGCTGTTCCAGTAGACCGTCATCAGCGGCGCCGTGGGCCTGACCCCGCCCTTCGCCACCTCGTCCAGGAAGGTCTTCAGAGCCTCGGCGTAGCCGGTGTACGGACCGGTGCACGGCAGGCAGACATAGCTGAACGGTTTGATCGGTCTCACGTCGGCGGGGAATCGGGCCGACCTCCCCTGCTGGGCCTGCGCGATCGACGCCGACGGCCCCGACCCCAGGACGAACAGCACCCACAGGAAGATCGCGATCCACCTCATCGGGCCCACTCTCCTCACCGGCGACGTCTCGCCTTCACGCGCGGTCGTGTCCCCTTGATCAGACCACCGGAGGGGCGTCGACGTCAAGGGATCCCCCGGGTGAGCCGGGGTGTTGTATCATCGGGCAGCACGGCGTCGCCGCCGGCGCCGGGGAGCCATTGGGCGAGAGACCGCGCCGGCGGCGGTCGGGGTGCTTGGAGCGTCCGGGAGAGGGTCCATCGATGAGACCGGTCAGGGAGGTCGCGGCGCTGCTGACTCTGGTCGTCCTGGTCGGAGCGGCCCGGGCCGGGAGCGAATCGGTGGTCAGCGTGGACCGGTTCCGCATCGACGCCGAGGTCAACGGCGTGGCCCGGTCGAACCTGAGAGAGCTGGGCAAGGCGGCGGTCCGGAGCGAGCAGCTGGCCGATCGGTTCCGGATCACGGCGCAGGCCCAGGTGAACCACCCCGAGAAGAAGAGGCTCTACAAGTTCGCCATCGACATGACCTGCTCGTTGACCAGCCGGAAGCTCACCGTCCTCGAAGCGGCGAACCGGTTCAACGCGGCGGCCAGGGAGGTGAAAGACCCTGTCGAGCGGGTGCTTCCTTTCATGTATGTGGTGAAGTTCCTCCCGGTGCCGGGGCCGGCCGAGGAACCGGCCAGGACGTTTCTGGCCCGGCACGGCTACTTCATGCTCCGGTACGCCCGGCTGGAGGGGCGGGTCGAGGTGAGCCTCTACCACGACGACTCGCTGGTGGGGCGCTTCTATCTGAGGGAGGGCGGCCGGGCCCCGTACGACGTGGACCAGATCAAGATCCTGGCCACGCCGCAGGTGGTGGTGAGCTTCAGGCGGGAGCCGGAGAGAACGGTCCGGTGACGATTCGGCCGGTGGGGCGAGACCGTGACCGGCGTCGACGGGGAGAGCTGGCATCGCCCCCAGGGGATGAGCTATAGTCGTCGACGTGGCAGATCGATCGGACATCCAGAGGGAGCTCGACGCCTGGCTGGCAGAAGGCAGGATCGACCAGGAGACCCACGGCCGGCTCTCGGCCGACGCATCCCTGCCCCGGCCGCCACAGGACCCGACCGGCCACGGCCTTCTCATGGGTGCGGGGGGCATCGCGCTGGGACTGGGACTCTGCTACCTGGTCGGCAGCAACCTCGACTGGTCGCTCGACCTGGTGGGCGGAGCGAGCCTCCTCCTCTGTCTCTTGTTCGGCTGGGTCGGGACGAACCTGACCAGGGGCGGTCCCAGGGCGGAGCTGGGTCGGTGCCTGGCCATCGTCTCGAGCCTCCTGTGGATCCAGGCGGTCGCCTGCTTCGCCCTGGGACACCTGGAGCCGGGGGCCCGGCTCTCGCCGGTGTTCCTCGTGCTGTCCGCCGGCTTGTTCCTCCTGGCCTACCTGTCCACGAGCGCCGTGGTTCTCTTCGAGGGGACGCTGATGCTGTGCGACTGGATGGCGGCGTTCCTGGGAGAGCAGCCCTGGTTCCAGCATGGCATCTTTCTCGCGGCGTTCGCGTTGCTGGGCACCGCCTACCTGGTGGTGGGGCGCCAGCACCTGCTCACCCGCTGGCCGGCCGGGCCGCCGTTTCTGCGGTTCGCCCTGGTCTATCAGCTGGTGGGTCTCAACCTGATCAACTGGTCCACCATGATCCTGGCCTGGACCGGCTGGACCGGCGACGGTTACGGCGAGGTCGCCGCTCGCCTGGTCTGCGTCACCATGACCGTGCTCCTCTACGGTCTCGAGGTCTGGGCGGGCCGCAAGAGCGGGCTCTCGTGGATCACGGCCATCGGCGTCTATCATTTTCTGCTTCAGATTCTGGCGATCTTGTATTATCCTCATCTGTCCATCCAGAGTCGGGCCGCCATCGTCATCGTGCTGGGCCTCATCATGATCTTCACGGCGCTTGGCGAAGGCGGCGCCAGGTCTCGGCGGACCAGCTGACGGCTGTTCTTGCCGGGTCCCACGGGGGCGCGGGGGCTCGACCGGCTCTCGTGGCTCTGTCCTGATCGATCGGTGGGCAGCCGCCACGGTCTGCTGAAGGGGTGGCGGTTCACGGGCAAGCTCTAATCGCCGATGCCAAAGTTGCCGAGAGAGACATGGGCCCCTCTTGCATTCGCCTCCGGAGGATCTTGATGCGTCTCGCCAACTCCACCGCCCGGATGCCGTGGTCGCCGACGTGCGTCCGCCTCTGTCTCGTCATCGCTCTGCTCGTGCCCCTGGCCGGGTATGCCCAGACGATGCCTGGCCAGCTGAACCAGCTCGATTTCGAACCTGCGATGACCCAGGCGCTGAGGGGCTACGACGGGTCGCCACCTCGTACTACCTCATGGCCAACGGAAGGTACAGGCCCGGGGAATGCCTGGACTGCACCCCGTTCTCCCTGGGGCACAGGCGTTACCGCTGCTGGAACCGCAAGGGGCACGGCGAGACCGAGGTCACGAAGGCGCTGGCCGTCTCGTGCAACGGGTTCTTCTTCGCCAGCTTCGATCACGATACGGTGCTGGGCACCGTCGAGCTGGCGCTCAGGTCGGGCTACACCTTCGTCGAGGGGGAGTCGCCGCGGCTGGCGCCCGACGTGCTCATCCACGGCGACGGGCTGAAGATCACCCCGGTCGATCAGGCCCGGCTCATCGCCGGCATCGTGCCTGGCGTCCACTCGCCCAACGTGAAGGGCCCGCCGGTTCCGTTCACCGATCCGGTGGCGCTGGCGGAGATCCGCAGGGGCATGGAGGCCGCGGTCACGGATGGCTCCGGCAAGATCTGCCGCATCGCCGGCTTTCCGGTGGCGGGAAAGACCGGGAGCTGGAAGGGGTCACGGTGGTTCGCCTGCTATGCGCCGGCGGACAACCCCCGGTTCGTGGTCGTGGCCTACACCAAGGGCGGCAGCATCCACGGCGGCGTGGAGGTGTGCCGGCGGTTCTTCTTGAGCTATCTCCACGGTCAGGGGATCACGGTCGCCTCGGGCCGGAAGTCGCGACGCCACCGGCTTCGCTGAGACGGCCGCTCCGGATCGCCGGTTCAGATCCCTCCGGGAGCCTTCGCCTGCCCGG
>JACQZM010000018.1 GCA_016213885.1 Candidatus Rifleibacteriota bacterium
ATCTCGAGACTCTCTGGACGGCGTTCTCGTCCCGCTCGTCCACCCACCGGATCCCGGGGAGGGTCGAGAGCCTCCGGGCGCGGTCGTACTGCTCGGTGTAGCGCGGATCGGGGCTGCAGTACGGGATGAACATCAGCGGAAGATCGGTCTGCGCCAAGAGGTAGGCGGTGTTGTACCCCGCGCGCGACACCACCGCGGACGCGTCGACGATGTTCCCCTCCGCCGAGCCATGGCCCAGCACCTCCACCCCCGGCTGGCGGCGCGCCTCGTCCAGGCACGGCGTCCCCTCGCGAAACTGACCCGCCACGAACCGCAGGCCAAGGCGCCCGTCTCGCGCCAGAGGGGCCGCGGCGCGGAGCATGATCTCGTAGACCGGCCTGGCGCCGATGCCCGCCCCGGCCAACCCGACCACCACGGGCGGACGGACCGGCCGGCAGGACGGGGGCAACGGGGCCACCACCCCGACGTGGACCCGGTTCGCCGGCAGGCTCTGGTGGGACTCGAACGGGTCGAGCCAGCCCGCGTCGGAGTAGCCCAGGGCGCAATCGTAGCGCTCCAGGGCGCGGCGAACCCGGGGGTTCCGGGGGGGTGGGCCCGGCTTTCCGGGATACGGGATCCCCCAGTAGAACCGCACCGGCCACCGCTCCTGGGCGGCGCACTCCAGCGTGTCGAGAAGCTCGCCGTTCAGGCCCAGCGGGTGATAGTCGACCACGCAAGCGTCGGCCTCCCGCATGGCCTCGCGGATGAGACGGGAGCGGTCGGCCAGGACCGCCGGGTCGGGCACCCCGTCGAGACAGCGGCTCTCGGGCAGGGCCAGCACCCGGACGCCGTCTTGCGGTTCGAACCCCGGCGGGCGCGCCCCTCCGAAGACGAGCGTGCACAGCGCCCCACGCTCCCGCAGAGCCGCGGCGATCTGCCCCGTCCGCGCCACGTGCCCCAGGCTGTGGCGGAAGGGGCAGTAGAGGCAGACCTTCACGCCAGCTCCATGATGGGGCTCGTGACGAACCCGAGGTTCTGGATGATCCGGCAGCGGTAGTCGAGCTGCACGTCCGGGTAGAAGCTGGGGAACAGCTTCTTCAAGAGGCCCTGCTCCGAGTCGGCGGCCTCGGGGACCGGCGTCGTCGCCAGGGCGCGCTCGAAGAAGCGGAGGGAGAATTCACGTTCCCCGAGCCAGACCCCGCCGTTCAGGTAGCGGAACTTGCCCGCGTTGTCCGATCCGTCCAGAGACTCCTCGAACTGCTTGAACACCTTCACGTTCGGCCAGTTGAGGCGATCGGCGCCGAAGAGGAGACGGCAGGAGCTCATCTGGCGAAAGCGCTCGAGCCCGATCCGGGGATCGTCCACCAGTATGGCGTCCCGCGAGTCCGCGTACAGGACGTGGCGGGTCTCGACCCGGGCCAGGAGGTCCAGGATGACGCGGGGCTTGTCGCGGCTGTTGACCCACGGATCCACACCGACGCCGCCGACCAGATACGGCAGACCCAGATGATCCAGGCTCCGCTCCAGGAGCCCCATGGCTTCGTGTCCGTTGTTGCAGGTGATGAGGGTCAGGCCCGGCGCGGCCCCCAGCGTCCTGGGTTCGGAGGCGAAGAAGGCGTCTCGCACCTGGGGCCACTGCATCTTCGTCTGATGGGGTCCATGGGCGTGCACGACGATGGGGTGGGTGTCGAACAAGACGTTGCGCAGCTTCAAGACGCTCAAGCCGGCCTCGGCCCCTGGCTCTCGTGGTCGTACTCGTCGTCGACGAACTGCGCCAGCTCGCCCACGGTCAGCTCGGTGCGGTAGGCGCCGTCCCGGATGAGCAGCTTCTCGAACTGCAGCTTGCGCCCGTAGCGCATCTCCACCGACGCCACGAGATGCACGAAATCGACCGAGGAGAAGCAGAGGTCCGCCACCAGCTTCGAGTCGGGACCGAGATCCTCGAGGTCCAGGTCCCAGTCGGCGGTCGCCTCGCGGACCAGCTGCACGATTCCGGACACGATCTGAGCGTGCGTGGGTTTCATCTCGCCTCTCCTCTGCCCGGCGCGGCAGAAAGACCCACTATACTACGGACGACGACCCGTCACAACGCCTGGGCCGGCCAGAGCGGCCAGAGCGGCCAGCGCCTCGGCCCCCACGGTGCAGACCGCCACCTGGGAGTCGTGGACACGCCTCGATTCGACCTCGATGACGACCTCGCCGGATCGGGGGGCGAGCCGCACGCGGCGGCCCTCCGGCGACCGTTCGAGAATCTCCAGAGAGCACCCGCCGGTGGCCCGAGCGGCGGCGCGCCGCACCGCATCCTCCTCCTGTCCGTGAACCACCAGAGCGACGCCGACACCGGTGCCGGCCGGCCCCAGCACTGCCACTCCGACGCTGCCGTGGCCATCCAGATCGAGAGACGGAACCGCCCCGACGTAGGTGAGCTCCCGGCAGACCGGCTCGGCGCCTCCCTCGCTCCGGACAGCGATCTCCACGTCGGGATGCTGCAACGCCACGTCGTGCCCGGCGGCCCAGTCGCGGACCGCCTCCTTGGCGGCGATGCGCGAAAGAAGCCACGGGAGCCTCCGGTCGAGCCCGACCCGGGCCCACTCGTCACGCTCGACAGCGCCCAGGACGATGTGCGCGAGCACGCGTTGCCAGATGCCCCAGCTCTGCTCCATGAAATCCGAAGGCAGCGCGTCGGCCAGCCGCAGCCGGACGCCGTCCGGAAGACCCTGGCTCTCATCGTCGGAGACCCGCGACTCGTCGTCGAGGCAGAAGACCATCTCGTAGAGCCGCTGGGGCAGGTGGAACAATCTCGATTCGAAGCCGTCCACCCTCACGAGGAGGTTTCCCGAAGGGTCGATCAGCTCGAAGTCCGCGGCGGTCCGCCGCCCGCTGTGGTGCAGCACGG
Organism: Candidatus Rifleibacteriota bacterium; assembly: GCA_016213885.1. Lineage (GTDB taxonomy): Bacteria > Muiribacteriota > UBA6191 > JACPRK01 > JACQZM01 > JACQZM01. Next base: position 2,876 of record JACQZM010000018.1, read on the forward strand.
CCCGGAGCCCGACGCCCGCGCCGACAGCCAGAGCGTTCTCGGCGAACCGGACGCACCGCTTCATCCGGAACGGGTAGAGGCCGATGTCGACGTAGCGGAAGTGCTCGAACAGCCAGTACCCGACCAGCTGGCCCGTGTTGTCCTGCAACACCGGCTCGGTGCAGAACCGGGGGGACCTGACAGACCGCACCATGCGATCCCTGGGGGGCACCACCAGCCGGGCGACCGCTCCGTCCGGCCCCATGCCTTCGACCCGCTGGATGGCGCGCAGCGAAGGGCCGTGGAACATGAATCCGTAGAACTCCGACGCCGAGAACACGAGCTGGCGGGGCGGGGCGAGCGGAATCGTCGCCCGTCGAGGCGGCGGCAAGGATCCGGACAGTCTGACCTGGGCGCTGTAGGCGAGAGCCCGAGGTTCCGAGTCGTCGTCGGCCAGCTGCCAGAGCTGCGTCTCGACGACGTCAGGGCCGACCCGGCGGGCTTCCACGCCCAGCTTGAGGGAACCTCCATCGAGGGCCAGCCACCGGAGAGCGCGCACGTTCTCGATCTGGACCGCGAGGAGCGGGGCTCCGAGGCACTCCGCGGCCTGAGCCATCAGCTCCACGGCCAGGGCGAACGGTACGATGGACAGCGACTTGAGCTCCGGCCGGCGCGTCGAAGGGCGGCCGCCCAGGTGGTGATCACCCAGCACCGGAAGGGTGTCTTCGTCCATCGTCATCTCCAGGGTGAGCGACGTGCCGTCGTGAGCCGGGACCGGAATCAGGAGGGGCCAGCGGGGTCCGGTGGTCGCCGGGGCCGGGGGCGCTGAAGGCCGGTGCTCGCCTGGCTCGGCTGCCGCCGGCGCCACCGTGGCCTCGGCCGTGGCCTCGGCCGGCAGCGGCCTGCCGAAGAGCATGGAGTGCACCCGCTGCTGGCTGGCCAGAAAGACGTTCATCAGATCCAGGTGCCCGGCCAGCACGGCGGCGCGGCCGTCCTGCGGGTGGGACGGGCCTGCCGACCCGGCGACCGGCGGGCCCGGTTCGTCCGCCGCCTCCGGCTCTTGCGGCGCCAGCGCCGGCACCGTTTCCAGGCGGCGGCACGCGAAGAACGGTCGGGCATCCATGCCCCGGTTCACCGAGTAGAGGTGCGCGAACAGCTCCAGGAGCTGGAGGATCCCGGAGCGCCCCTCGACGTTGCTGGCCAGCGCCGTGTGCTTGCGACCGCGCAGACAGTCGCGGACGAACCCGCTCAGCCGGTTGCTGGGACCGACCTCGACGAAGGTGCGGATGCCCTTCTCGTAGAACTCGAGCACCAGCTCCCGGAACCGCACGGTGTTGGTCCACTGCGCCATGGACATCCGCCGGATGGAGGGCGCGTCGTCCGGATAGGGCTCGAGGCTCACGGTGCTCACCACCGGCACCCGGCCCGGTCCGGCATCGATGGACTCGTACACCTCGCGCAGCTTCTCCGCTTTGACGGCGAACATGGGCGTGTGGTAGCCGCGGTCCCAGGGCATCATGAAGACCGTCGCGCCGGACGCCTGGAGGCGCTCCTCCGCCGAGGCGACGGCGGCCTGGCTGCCGCAGAGCACCACCTGGGAAGGGCAGCAGTCGAGCGCCACGAAGAGCGGTTCCTTGGCGCTCTTCATCACGTCGTCGATGAGACCGCGGTCGCCGGTCTGAACGACCAGCAGCGGGAAGAGCGATCGGCCACCTGGAGTTCTCTCGCGGGTGAGATCGCTGGTGATGCGCAAGATCTCCTGCGACTGGCCCAGCCGCAGCACGCCCGCGGCGACCAGGGCAGCGAGCTCGCCGATGCTGAACCCCGCGGTCAGGGTGTGCGGAACCGAGAGCTCCGTGAGCAGTTCGTGGAGCGCCAGGCTCGCCATGACGATCGCCTGTCCCCCGGTCTCGGCGACGGTCTTCAGCCGCCGCACCGGGGCGCTGTCGGCGTCCAGGGTGAGGCCCTGGACCGGAAAGAAGACCTGGCTGGGCACGAGCCCGGCCTCGGTCAGGTTCTCGTCGAAGTAGTCCAGCCAGTTCTGCACCGACGAGACGGCCAGGCAGACGTCTTCCAGCATGCCGATGTACTGGGATCCGTTTCCGGGAAACAGCAACGCCACCGGCTCCTCGTTGTCCCACCCCTCGCCGTAGTAGACGGCGCTGGGAATGCGCAGCCGGCGCGTGGCCGGGTCGGCCAGGCGCCGCTGGACCGTGTCGAGACGCTCCGAGAGCTCCGCCTTGCCGGAGGCGATGACGGCGAGCCGGCAGCGACGGTCCAGCCCGGCGGCCGCCAGAGTCCCGGCCACGTCCGACAGCGCCGGCGACCGGTCCGCCGGCTCCGCGAGCAGCCGTTTCACCTCGTCGACACGCGAAAGCAGGGTGGCTCGATCGTCGGCGGCGAACAGGAAGAGCTCCGAGGGCCACACGTGGGCCACCCGGCGCACCCGGTCCAGAAGAGACCGTGGCGGCTCCTCCAGCAGCGCAGCGCGGCGGCCGCTCACCACGGCTCCTCGGCGCGGGCGCCGCTCGTTGCCCTGGAACCAGGGCCGTGGAGCATCCGTGACGAAATGCCGTCCCGGCGGCAGCGCCGACGCGTCCAGGAACGAGCGGGGCAGGATCCGGTCGTGCAGTGCCAGCACGACTCGAAGAAGCGAGGCCAGCCACGACACGGGCCCGCCTCGATTCCAGGCCCCCACCCAGCAGGCGTCCACCTCGCCGCTCCCCGGCACCTCCGCGCGGCGCTCAGGGCCTGCGAGCTCCAGCATGGTGGTGGACCCGGCCAGCCGAGCGACCTCGCCACACTGGCGCACCAGGGCCAGCAGAGGATATCCCAGGCGCCACGCCTCGCGGTAGCGGCGCAGCAGAACCGCGGCCGCGTCCTGTCCGTCGCCGGCGCACAGCACGACGGCGTCGCACCTCCAGCCGATCAGGGCGTTCGTGGCCTCGGTCAAGAGCTCCAGGGGGTCGGTCCCCGACGTGACCGGGCCATCCAGGCCCAGCTCGGAGGCGACGCCGGCCCCGGCCTCGGCCCGGGAACCGGCGCAGGCGATCCCGATGACCTGGTGCTGTGCGAAGGCGCCCCGGGCCCCACCCTCCACCAGCGCCTGGCGCACGACCTCGGTGAGCGGGTCGCCGCCGGACCCGGGGCCGGGCCGCGCAGCGACGCCCGGCCCTCCCCCCAGCGGTCCGCTCCAGCAATCGCGGAGCGGGAGGCCATCCAGACGCATGGCGGCCCCGGTGACGGCGACGGTCTTCCTGTCCATGGAGATCTTCCCCGGAAACGGTTCCAGAAGCACGATCCGCGATTCACGGGCCTAGGAACGCCGCAGGGCCACGAGAGCCGATCAGCCGACCGATCGTGGCCCCGTGCACCGCCGGGCTTCTCAGCGTCCGAACGCCTCCCGCGCCTTCTGCTGCAGACCGGCATCCTGGAGCGCCATCAGCTCGATGAACTCCAGGCGCCGGACCAGGAAGCGATCGGTGTCATCGGTGACCGGCCCCGACTGGGTCGTGAACGCCGCATCGAACCCCGCCTCCCGCACGAGCTGCGCCCCGTGGCTGCCCACGTCCACCAGGCGGCCGTAGGGGTAGGCGAAGTAGCATGGAGGAGCCTTCAGGATGCCGGAGAGATCGGCCCGGCTGCCCTGGATCTCCGCCCGCGCCTCGGCCTCCGGAAGGCGCCCCACCACCCGGTGTGTCCGGGTATGACCACCGACGGCCCAACCCTGAGCCTCCAGCGCTCGTATCTCCTCGGGCACGAGCTTGCGCTGGCTCGGGCTGGCCCGCAGCGCCGACCGATCGAGACCCATCCTGTGAAGCACGAGGTCGTGGAGCTCGGCCCGTTCTCCATCCGGACGGTCCCGGAGAACGCGCTTCACCTTCTTGAGCCAGGGGACCCGTTCGATCGGCTTTCCCAGAGGGATCTCGGGCCACCCCAGCTCCGGCGCACGGAGCACCGGGACGGTGGAACCGCGAAAGGCCAGTTCCAGCTCCTCATAGTGCAGCAGCGTCTCGGGGTCGTCAAGCGTGCCGGTTACCACGAACACCGTCGCCGGCACCCCGGCCCCGGCCAGCAGCGGCGCCGCCTGGCTGAAGACCCCGGCATAGCCGTCGTCGAACGTGATCGTGACGGCGCGAGGATCGTCCATGCGTCGCATCGCCTCGTCGAGAGAGACCAGGTCGAAATGCGCCTGCAGGAACGCCACGACGGTCGCGAGGGTCGCCCTGGTCATTCGACCGCAAGACCTGTCGAACGCGTCGACGGGGCCGTCCTGGACGCCGTGGAAGTAGATCACGTACACGGGGCGCATCCCCCCTCCGGGCGCTGGAGCCGGCCATCCGGTGCATCGTCGGGGCGCGCAGCCTCCAGCGCATACCGGCAGAAGTCGTTCCACCGTGCCCGGGCCTGCTGTCCGTCCAGCAAGGGACGGACAGCCCGGGCCCCGGCCTCCCCCAAGGCCCGGGCCGCGGCGGGATCGTCGAGCAGAGTGTCGATGGCGGCCGCCCAGGCGCGCGGGTCCCAGGGCGGCAGCAGCCGGGCGCTCTCGCCGTCCGTCGCAGAGTCGGCCACGGCGCCCACCGGCGCTGACAGCACCGGCCGGCCGGATGCCATGGCCTCCAGCACGAGCCAGGCCTGGGCAGCGCTGGCCAGGGGGAAGAGCAGCGCCGTGCACGCCCCCATGAGCGCGCGCCTCTTGGCCGGGCTTACTTCCCCCAGGCGCAGGAAGCGGAAGGCAAAGGGGTGTCGATCCAGCAGAGGGGCCAGGTAGAATGCTTCCCGGGGTCGCACGACGCCGCCCAGGAGCAGCCAAGGGCGATGCCTGCCGGCCAGGCGGGCGAGCGCCTCCAGAACGATGTCCAGTCCGCTGTCGCGGGAGAGATCTCCGAAAGTGCCGAGGATCGGACCCTCGACGTCCAGAGCCACGGTCTCCGCGGCGCCGGCCGGTCCGATCACCGGTGGAATCACGACCACCGGTCCGGCCGGGTCCAGACTCTGTCTGACGGTCCGTTCATCCTCGCGGGAGAAGACGCTCACGGCCCGAGCGGCCTGCACGACGGCCCGCATGGCCGGCCCGCTCCAACCCGGCTGCGTTCCCGGCTCTCCCGGCGCAAACGAGAAGAGCAACGGCAGCCGGGCCCGGACCGCCGCGGCCGCAGAGACCGCCGCTGCCGCCACGCCCCAGGCGTGGATCCCCTGCAATCGCAGGCGGGTGCAGAGCCCGGCCAGCTGCTCCGACAGTGAATGGAGCCGGATCCCGCTCTTGCCGAGGCGCCTGTCGACCGCGAGATCGGCGGCCTCGATGCGCCACCGGCGCTCGACCGCCGTGACGCGCCCGATCCAGTCCTCCTGTCGGGAGGATGCGGCCAGCGCCACGGGTACGGCGTCGGTGGCCAGCATCTCCAGCACGTCCCGGGGGGGCTCCTCCTCCGTGTAGACGAGCGCCAGTCTCACACGGGGTTCTTACAGTCGCGTCGGCCCGGCTGTCAAGGACGCCGGGTCCTGGGCTCCTCGAAGCGGCTGTCTTGACGGAGGAGGGCGGGCCGCTGCAGAATCGCTTCGGTTTCGTCCCCGTTCAGGAATCTCAATCCCGAGGCTCCCCAGGCGGAATGCAGCGGCAAGTGCCGGTCTTTGGATCGGTGCGGTACGTATAGCCGCTGTGCCCGGTGAAATCGAGGGGGGTCATCATCACACCGCACCCGTGTTCGCAGC
>JACQZM010000019.1 GCA_016213885.1 Candidatus Rifleibacteriota bacterium
CAGGCCATGCTGCGGCAGTCGAAGGCCCACGTGGTCCTGGACGTGAGCGGGCTGGTCGACACGGCCATGACCTTCTATTACCTCCGGCGGCCTGCGGGCAGGCGGATCGCGCCGGAGTGGGCCACCAGCACCAGCACGCCACTGGACGGGGCGACGATCGGTCCGGTGAGGGTGATCTCCCTGGCCATGAGGATGCCCCCGCGGGTCACCCGGGTCAACCCCGGCAGCGTCATCGGACCGTCCGCGTGGACCGTCGTGCCCAGGTCGAGGGTGGCGCCGCTCAGGATCCCCTCGCTCGTGAGGTAGGTGACCGCGTCGGTTCCCGGAGGCACGAGGCGACAGCACGATCTCTTGAGCGGCTCGACGAGCTGCCCCAGGTCGATCTTCGACAGGTCCATCCCGCCCAGCGGCCCGGCGAGCGGTCCGGGGAGAAGCTCCGGCGGCAGGGTGGACCGCTGCTCCGGAGACGCCGCGTCCTCGAAGAGGGAGGCCGGCAACCCCAGGTCCGACACCTTGGACATGGGGTTGCCCACCTCGTTCTTGGTCTTCAGGTAGAGCAGCGCCTGGTTGTAGTTCCGGGTGGTGAACCCGGAGCAGAGCGTCTTGTAGTCCGGCTCCTTGACCCCGTCGGTCAGCGGCAAGAGCCCCCCCAGCACGCCGGGGTTGTAGAAGACGAACTTCCCGGACCTGAACGGGTCGAACAGGTACAGCAGCTTGCCGATGAACGGGACCAGCTCGCTGTAGAAGGCGGAGAGGAAGCCGGCGGACCGGGAGCGGTCTTTCAGCACGGTGTAATAGGCCTCGAAGGAGGTGTTCGCCGGGTTGTCCGGCACCGCGGCCCTGATCCTGAAGAACCCGGCCAGGACCGATCCGAACACCACCGTCGGCGAGACCCGCTCCGGCGGCGCTCCGAACAGCTTGAGCAGGGAGCCGAGGCGGCGCCCCGCCGGGGTCTGATCGAAGATCTCGCCGTACTCGTCCTTGAGCGGGCCGTCCCTGAGGACGTTCACCCCCATGTCCCAGTTCCGGATCTCCCAGAACGGCGTGGCCAGGTGCCTGTTCGCCAGCTCCTTCACGAGCGGATCGGCAGCGGCCCGTCCGCTGATCGGCTCGCTCGGGTTCTGCTGGTAGAAATGGAAGTCCTCACCGATCTGCGCCGGGTTCGCCGCCTCGTCCTGACTGTAGCTCAGGTTCAGCACCACGTTGGCCCCGCCGAGGAACACCCACCCCTGGCCCTTCAGGTAGTCGACGGAGAGCTGCGTCGAGACCCGCGACTGGACCTCCCTGGCGCCGTTGGTCAGCACCAGCGGGGACGGACCGCCGGCGAACACCCCCTGGAGCGAGGTCTCGGAGGCGTTGACCGGGGACGACTCGTCGGCCCCCTGGACCCCCGAGACCTCCTTGACGAACAGGGTGAAATCCGACAGGAGCGGCACCGGGGCGTGGACGACCCTGAACTCGTGGACCCCCACGAGGGTCCGGGTCACTCCGCTGATCAGCGGCGCCGGAGAGATCTCGGCCGTGCACGCCACGTGGATCCGCCCCTGCTTCTCGGCGTGAGTCCGGTCCAGGGTCCTGTCGCCCAGCTTCAGCGGCGTCAGAGGTGTCAGCTCCCCGGGCACCACGTAGAACTCCGCCCAGAGCCGTTTCACTCCGGCCTTGCCCCGGGGAAGATCGCTGACCAGCTGCTCGACGATGTCCTCGAAGGCGCCCTTCAGATCCACGGTGCTCCCCAGAGGGATCCGGGTCTGCCCGGCGGCCATGTAGTCTTCCAGCGGCCTGGTGAGTCCCACGTGGATCTGGGAGGTCGGGTCTCTCAGCGCCTTGGCCAGGTGCCCCTGGGCGAGGGCGAGACCGCTCCGCGCCAGCGCGGCGGCGTACTCCCCGTGGAGCGACCGGTAGGCGGACATGCGGCCCTGTCGCATGGAGGTGTGGTAGACGAAGATCCCGATCGCCAGGATGATCCCGACGATGATCACCACGACGAAGACGAACGCCCTGCGGAGGAGCCTGGCCCTGGACGCTGCGAAACGACCCATCGCGCGCTACAGAGAGGGGGCGGTGCGCTGCCCCAGGCCGCCCAGGGCGTGGTAGTAGATCGGCCTTCCCAGGCCGGCGTTGGGCGTGGTCGCCGGACCCGAGCCCCGTGATCCACCCAGGCCGGCGATGGCGTTCTCCTTGTCGGTCTGGCTCATGGAGCCGTTGTCGAGAATGCCGTTGACCTGGTCCAGCACGCTCTTGTCCGGGAAGTTGATCGGGGTGCCCACCGGGATCGAGTAGACGTCCGCGATCCCGTTGTAGCTCTTCAGCGCTCGCCAGTACTGGGGATCGCCGTAGTGCTGTTCCGCCAGCTTCCAGAGCGTGTCTCCCCGCTGCATGACGTAGTCCGCCGCCAGGACCGTGCTGGTGGCGACCAGGAGCATCGCCAGCAGCAGGCGCGCGGCGACTCTCCTGGACCCGGTCGTGTTCGATCTTGGTTCCAGCGATTCCGGTGCCACAGCTCTCCTCCCTCGGTTCATTCGATAGAGACGAGATCCAGTCCCGGTAAGGGAGACGGCCATCGATAGCATACCAGCTCCGTGGCCGGCGGTCATCCCCGATCCGGCGCCCCGGCGCCCGACCGGATGCGCGTCGCGCCCCCTGGGTCGCAGGGCCATGCCCTGTCGTCCATGGATCTCTGCCCAGCGGCTCATGGTCCGCCACGACGGCCACGCGAGGTTGACCGTCCGATGCAGTGGGTGGTATAGTGCCTCGCTCCGCAAGAAGCCGTTAGGAAGGGCACTGCACCACCATGACAACGATCGCAAGAGCCGCCGCATCTCCCGTCGCCGGCGAGGAGTATCTGTCCCGGGCGCGGTCCGTCCTGGACACCGAGGCCCAGGCCATCCTGGACCTGAAACGTCAGCTCGGTTCCGACTTCGTCCGGGCCGTCCGCTGCATGGCCAAGACCAGGGGGCGGGTCGTGGTCACCGGCATGGGCAAGAGCGGCATCATCGCCAAGAAGATGGCCGCCACCCTGGCCTCCACGGGCACGCCGGCGCTGTTTCTCCACGCGGCCGAGGCGGCCCACGGCGACCTGGGGATGATCCTCCCGGGCGACGTGGTCATCGCGCTGTCCAACTCGGGGGAGACCGACGAGGTCCTCGCGCTTTTGCCGTCGATGAAGCTGTTCAGCATCCCGATCATCGCCATGGTCGGCGACCGGGACACCACCCTGGCCCGGCAGGCCGACATCGTGCTGGTGGTCCCGGTGAAGGAGCGGGCCTGTCCGATCGGGCTCACGCCGATGACGAGCACCACGGCCATGCTGGCGCTGGGCGACGCGCTGGCCGCGGTCCTGATGGAGATCCGGAACTTCCGGCCGGAAGACTACGCGGTGTTCCATCCCAAGGGGAGCCTGGGCAGGCGGCTGTTGACCCGGGTCAGGGACATCATGATCGCCGGAGACCAGCTTCCCCTGGTGAAGCCCGAGTTCACCATGCGCACCGTCCTCGACGTGCTGATCTCGTCGAACCTGGGCATGGCGATCGCGGTCGACCAGGAGAACCGGCTGGAGGGCGTCCTCTCCGACGGCGACATCAAGCGGTTGCTCTACATGAAAGGCGACTTCTTCTGCCGGAGGATGGAGGACGTGATGACCCGCGACCCGATCTGCACGGCGCCGGACACGCTGGCCGAGGAGGCGCTCCGCAGCATGGAGTACAACAAGCGGCGCCAGATCACGGTGATGCCGGTGGTGGAGTCGGACGATCGGGTCGTCGGGCTCATCCGGATGCACGACATCCTCCAGGCGAAGATCCGCTAGGAGCACGGCGGACCGCGAGTCCGACAGGCTCCTGGCGTCTGTGGTGGCGGTGGCCGGACAGTCGACGGGTGACCAGAGTGAGGCAACTCAACCGGCGAGGGGGTGCGCTGGGGTGGTTGCTGTTGACCCTCACGGTCGTGGCGGGGTTCGGTTGGTACTACGGGATGGGTCCAGGCGGCGCAGGCCCTGGCGAGCGCGACCGCCGGGACCCGGCCAGGGGGAACAAGGTGGAGATGAAAGACGTCGAGATCGAGGCCTTCGACGAGCGTTTCCACCGGACGACCCTCCTCAAGGGCGACACCGCCACCACGTACAAGGATTCCTCGGAACTCGTTCTCGAACCGGCCACGGGCACGCTCTTCCGGGAGCCAGGCAAAGATGTCTTCGTCAAGGCCCGGCAGGCCCACAAGTTCACGGGCCGCCAGGGTGAGCGGTTCGAGTTCACCGGCTCCGTCGAGGTCACCAGCGAGAAGCGTCAGCTCGTCAGCGAGAAGCTCTTGTACAGCCCGGCCTCCCGGCTCCTGGAGTCAGGCGCCCCGGTGAGGATCCACACCACCGGCAGCATCCTCCTGGCGGACCGACTCAAGTCCCAGACCGACCTCAGGACCGGGGTCCTGGAGGGGAGCGTCAAGATCCGGACCTTCGGCGAGGGGGGCAGGAGCTTCGAGAACCCGGTCAAGATCGACGGGAACCGGTCCGACTTCGACCTCACCAGGGGATTGTTCAACATGGCCGGCATGGCCTGGGCCCAGAAGGAGGACTCCAAGGTCGAGGCGGACAAGATCGCCTTCAACCGCCGGCGGAAGATGCTCACGGCCGACGGTCACTCGGTGCTCACCCGGCCCGACCTGGTGCTGAGCGCTGGCCATCTGGAGTACTGGGTGGACCGGGAGGCCGGCATCGCCACCAACGGTCCCAAGGCGGTGCAGAACACCCCCGGCACGACCAACGAGACCGAATCCCGCACGCAGCTCACGGCCGCGGAGCTCGAAGGGGATTTCAAGAAGGGCGTCCTGGAGGGCAGGGGAGCGGTCCGTCTGCAGCGCTACGTGAAGTTCGAGGGTGACTGGGAGCCCGACTACGCGATCGACGCCCACCACGTCACGCACCTGTACAAAGACCGGCGTGCGCTGTTCAAGGGCAACGTGAAGATCGAGGCGGAGAAGGTCGGCGCCGTGGGCGACCGGGCCGTGTTCTATCAACAGAGGGGCAAGCTCTACATCGTGGGCCGGGCCGAGGCCTGGGACTACGACGAGCTCCACACCAAGAAGAACCACATCTCCGGCGAGAAGATCGTCCACGATCTCAAGACCGGGAAGAGCCAGGTGATCGGACGGGTGAAGAGCGGATTCAGCGAAGAGCCCGGCGGCCGGGGCCAGCAGCCGCACCGGCAGCCGCGGCCGGGCCGGTCCGAGATCATCTTCCAGGAAGGGGGCGGCCAGTGAGGCTCGCCGTGACGCTCGCCGTGACGCTCCTCGTGGGCCTGGGGCTCGTGGCGGCACCGCTGTCGGCTGCGACGCCGGCCCGGTCGGCGGACGAGGACCTCAAGCCCTCCCAGCGATTGAAGAACCGGAAGCGCAAGAAGCCGCGGTCGGTCCCGCCGCCCGGGGCCGCGACCCCTGCCGCGCCGGAAGGCGCCGCGACGCCGGCTCCTGGGTTCTCCACCACGGTGCCGGCCGGGGTCTACCGGGCCGAAGAGACCAAGGTCAAGATCGCCGGCGACCGGACGCTCCAGGTGTCGGAAGACGTGTTCGAGTTCATCGGACACGTTCGCATGGAGCGTCGCGGGCACGTCCTGGAGACCGACCGGATCCTGTACAACCGGAAGACCCAGGAGCTGACCGCCATCGGCAACGTGCTCCTGTCGGATCCGCGGTACACCTTGAGCTGCGGCCGGCTGGTGTTCTATGGCCCCCAGGAGATGGGGGTGGCCTGGGAGTCTCCGAAGATCGTCGAGACCGTCAGGGGCCCCGACGGCGAGATCGTGGACCGGATGGAGATCACCGCGTTCCAGATGACGTTCTACTCCGCGGACCAACGCGTGGAGGGCCTGGAGAGGGTCCGAATCTACCGGACCGTCCGGCGGAAGGACAAGCTGGAGCTCGACTTCAAGATCACCGCCGACAGCATGGACACCAACCTGGTGACCCGCATGAGCGTGTTCAAGGGCGAGGTCCAGGTCGACAGTCCCACCTACGCGGTGGAGGCCTCCCGGCTGATCTTCGACGCCACTTCGGAGCGGTTCACCTGCATCGGCAACGCCCGCGTGGTGGGCTTCGACGCCAGCGGTGATCGGATCAGCTCCGTCGAGGGCAACAAGATCGTCCATCTGATCAGGGAGAAGCGGACCCTGGTCATGGGCGGCGTGACCGCCGCGGTGGTTCCCGACAAGCCCCTGGGCCACCGCCAGGTCGACGTGAGCGCCGTCAAGGACGAGGCGAAGGAGTACGAGATCCTCTCGATCCCCGATCCGGTCAAGGTCAAGAAGGGGTCCGAACCGGCCAGGAAGAAGGCCTCGCAAGGAAAGAGGAACTGAACGTGGCGTCGGTTCTGGCAACGGACGTGGTCTCCAAGGCGTACGGGCGGCGCACCGTGGTCGACCGGGTCTCGGTGCACGTGGCCAAGGGGGCCGTGGTGGGGCTCCTGGGCCCCAACGGCGCCGGCAAGACCACCACGTTCTACATGGTCGTGGGGCTGGTCAGACCCGACACGGGGAGCGTCCTGATGGACTCCACCGACGTGACCCACTGGCCCATGCACCAGCGGGCCCGGTGCGGCATCGGCTATCTTCCCCAGGAGCCATCGGTGTTTCGACGGCTCACCGTCGAGGAGAACCTGCTCGCCGTGCTGGAGTTCATCGAGCGCGACCAGAAGGTCCGGACCAAGAGGGCCAGGGAGCTGCTGGAGGAGTTCTCCGTGACCCACGTGGCCAAGAACTACGGCTACTCCCTGTCGGGAGGCGAACGCCGACGCGTGGAGATCGCCCGGGCGCTGTGCACCACTCCGGACTTCCTTCTGCTGGACGAGCCGTTCGCCGGGGTGGATCCGATCGCCGTGGCGGAGATCCAGCGCATCATCTCGTATCTGAAATCCAAGGGTCTGGGGATCCTCATCACGGACCACAACGTGAGGGAGACGCTCAAGATCACCGATCGCGCCTACGTGATCCACCAGGGGCGGATCCTGGTCGAGGGCGGCGTCCAGCAGATCACCGAGAACCCCGACGCCCGGAGGATCTACCTGGGCGAATCGTTCATGATGGAAGAGCGCCGGGGGTCCCGGCCGGAGCCGGACCCGACCGGCAAGCTCGAACGGCGGACCGCGTCCTGAGACCATGAAGTACGTCTGGCTGGTGCTGTTGCTCCTCGTGGCGCTGGTCCTGGTGGCGTCGCGGTTCCTCGGGGTCTGGGCCTTTCTCGTGCTGCTGGGCGGCGTCCTCTCGTACCTGGGCGACTACCTGGGGTCGTTCTACGGCAAGAAGCGGATCTCCCTCTGGGGCATCCGGCCCAAGAACACAGCCGTGATCATCTCCGTGGTCACCGGCACCCTGATCACGCTGGGGACGCTGGCCGGCGCGGTCCTGATCTCCGAGGACTACCGGGAGGCGCTGCTCCAGGTCCGGGAGAAGAAGGCCGAGCGGGAGCGGCTGAACCGCGAGAACGCCTCCCTGGCCCTCAAGGAGAAACAGCTGTCGGGCAAGCTCGCCGACACGGAGGTGCGGCTCGACCACGCCGAAGCGGAGCTCAAGGCGGCGGACAAGACGCGGCAGGAGCTGGCCCGGGAGATCGAGGAGCTGAAGCGCCAGCGGGAGGAGAAGGTGGCCCAGCTGAAGACGCTGGCGCTCGCGTTCTCCAAGAAAGAGACCAGCATGATCGCCGTGACCACGGGCTCGCCGCTGCTCAGACGACCGCTCCTGCTGCCGATCGACGTCTCCAGGGAGGCCCTGAAGAAGGAGCTGACGACCATGCTCCAGGGGATCCGGGAGACCGTCGAGTCGGCGGGGGTGAAGGTCCCGGAGCCCGACGCCGACAAGGTCGAGAAAGATCTCGTGGCCCCGATCCGCGCGAAGATCCAGACGATCGCCAGCGCCTACTCGGGCGACGGCGAGGAGTCCCGGGAGCGCCCGCTGCCGACCCACGTGTACATCCGACCCACCTCGCTGAAGAACCTCTCGTACGGGGAGCAGCTCTCGTCGGTCCACTTCGACGTGAAACCGAACCGGGTGATCTTCAGGAAAGGCGAGGAGATCGCCCACACCCCGATCGACGGCCGCCTGTCTCCGGAGAAGATCCTGCAACAGCTGTTCAACTTCGACCAGAGGGTGCAGGAGGAGATGCAGAAGAAGGAGATCCTCGACGAGGCTCTCCAGAGGCGCCTGGGCAAGGTGACGCCGGAGCTCCTGCTCCAGTTCGTCAGGATCGTCGAGCTGGTGAAACGACTCGATCGATGGGTGACCGTCAGGCTCGTGGCCTCGGGCAACATCCTGGCGTACGGCGAGATCAACGCCACCTACGAGGTCCGGGAGATGACCAAATCGGAGGCGGCTGCGGCCAAGAACCTCTCCAGCCCGGCCTCGCCGCGCACGTCGGAGGAGAGAATCGGGCCGTGATCCTCGCCGTCGACCCCGGACGTGAGAAGTGCGGTCTGGCCATGCTGGAGCCGGACGGGCGGGTGCTCTGGCATCGCATCGTCACCCGGAGCGACCTGGAGGCCGAGGTCGCGACGCTGGGGACCGACCCTGCCGTGGAGGCGATCGTGGTCGGTTCCGGGACCTCGTCGGGGCCGCTGGTGACGCTTCTTTCGAAGGCCTGCGGCGGCGACCGGGTCCGGGTCGTGGACGAGACCAACTCCACCCTGGACGCTCGCGCTCTCTACTTCGAGGACAACCCTCCACGAGGCCTCTGGAGCCTCCTGCCTCGCAGCCTGCTCTGCCCCCCGGTGCCGATCGACGACTACGCGGCGATCGTCCTGGGGCAGAGGTTCCTGAAAGAACGGACTCGATAGCCATGGTCAAGCTTCCCGATCGCGTGCTTCTCGACGGCGCCAGGGTCGGCTTCGTCACCCACTGCGGCGCCGTGCGGGCGGAAAACCAGGATTCCCTCTACGTCCCCGACCCGGACGAGGTCGACGTCAAGGGGCGGGGCATCCTGGTGGCGGTGGCCGACGGCATGGGGGGGCACGCCGGCGGTGCGCTGGCCTCGGCCACCGTGGTCCAGACGCTGGCGGAGTACTACCAGGGTCAGGCCTCCGGCCTGCCGCTGGACCTGCTGGCTCTGAGCCGGATCGAGAGCGCCCACCACAAGCTCCGCGAGCTCTCCCGCGCCCGCGAGAGCCTGAAAGGGATGGGGACCACCCTGACTGCCGCCCTGGTCCAGGGGCGGACGCTGGAGCTGTTCCACGTCGGCGACTCCAGGGCCTACCTGTTCAGGGGCGGCGAGCTCTCCCAGGTCAGTCGCGACCACACCCTGCTGGCCCGGTGGGCCGAACAGAACCCGGGCCGGCCCCCGCGGAACCTGGGCAAGAACGTGCTCACCCGGGCTGTCGGCGTGGGAGACAAGGTGCTGGAGGTGGACCGGGCGACCCGGGCTCTGGAGCCCGGCGACCGGCTCCTGCTCTCGAGCGACGGGCTGCACGGCGTGGTCGCGCAGGCCGACATCGCGGCCACCCTGCTCGTGGCCAAGACCCCCTGGGAGGCGGCCCGGCGGCTGATCGACCTGGCGCTGAAGGCGAACGCGCCGGACAACGTGACCGTCGTGGTGGTGGAGCTCTCGAAGTGACCAGGCCGTTTCTCTGCTGCTCGACCTTGGACCTGGGAGCTGGGGCTTCGCCCCGGACCCCCACGGCTGCGACGGACGGGATCTTGCGTTGTAGTACTAGTGCGTCTCGTACTCCGCGACCCGCTTGTACTCCACCTCGGTCGCCTCGATCGGAGGGCGGTCCGGGACCTTGATCCAGGCCGGAGCCATGGCGAACGTCTCGTCCATGCGGTAGGTCACGGTGCCCATCCCGTCGAGCTCGAGGACCACCTCGCCCTCGCCGCCCACCCAGAGCTCCTCCGGCGACATCGACAGCGACCGCCCCTCCGACCACCTGGCGAAATCCTCGGCCAGCAGCTCCGGCACCCCCTCGATCAGCCCCTCCTTCAACGAGGCGGCGAACGGCATCAGCTCCAGCCTGATGGCGGTCTTGCCGCCGCGGCTCACCAGGTCCGTGGGGAGCACGCAGACGAAGTAGACCAGCGGGCCCACGCCGGGCAGATTGTCCTCCACGTTGAAGAACGTCGGCACGTCCATCGTGTACGACTGGCCCAGGAACCGGCTGACCTTCCTCTGCCACCCGTCCCGGACGTCGCCCTCGAGCCCTTCCACCGTCAAGTTGGCCCCCCGGTCCCCCAGCCGCCTCTGGAACTCGGCCAGGTGGCCCGGGGCGTTCTCGAGCCCCTTGAACAGGCCGGCCGGATCGATCTTCGCAAAGACCTTCAGCCCCATCAGGTTGGTCTGGACCGGGTCCTTGTACTCCCAGCCTTCCACGCAGTTCTTGATCGAATCGAGCACCTCGATCCGCCGCCACCCGTCGGGCTGCTGCTCGAACGCCATCCTTCCCGAGACCGTGGTCGTGGTCATCCGGGACCGGACCTCCGGCTCGGCGTCGGCCCTGGGCAAGATGATCCTGAGGCTGTCCCCCTCGCTCTCGGAGAACTGGCGCACGGCGTTCGGAGGCTGGGCGACCAAGGTGCCGCCGAGGGTGACGAGCGCCACCAGGACGTGCGTGAACAGTCTCGTCCGGGTCATGCATCACTCCGGGTAGATGGCCTTGTACAGATCGTTGGCCATCCCTTCGTCGAGCTCGCGGAGCACCTGGTACTCCTTGAGAGATTCGGTCTTCTTGCCCATGTCGAGAAACAGGATGCCCAGCGTGTAGTGCGGGTCCGGATAGGTGGGGTCGAGGCGAATCGCCTCCTGGAGCGCCTTCAGCGCTTCCGGGTTCCGGTCTCTGGCGGACAGGCTGAGCGCCAGGTTGTAGTACGCCTCCGGGTAGCTCGGGTCGATCGCCAGAGCCTCCCGGTAGCACTCCATCGCCTCGTCGTGGAGGCCCTTCTCCGAGAGCGAGATCCCCAGGGCGACATGGGCCTCCTGGTACGCCGGCTTCGCCTTGAGGATCTCCCGGTAGATCGGGATCGCCTCGTCGTGGCTGCCCTTGTCGGTGAGGTTCACCGCCTTGTAGTAGCGCGCTTCCAGCTCCTTGGGGTCCAGCTCGAGCACCCGGTCGAGGCTCCGGATCGACAGCTCGCGGTCGCCCTTGTTGTAGAGGGCGATGGCCTGGTCGTTCTCTCCCTGATCCAGAGCCGTGCCGCCGGCCTTGAGAAGCGTCTCGACCTGGGCGGACCGCTCGGCCGGGGAGAGCGGCGGACCGCCCGCCCCGGAGGGCGACGGTCCCGGAGGGCCACCGTCCGTCCGGGCCGGGCCCGCGGCCCCGCCCATGGCCGCGAGGCGCACCGAGAGCTTCCGCGCCTCGGGTCCGCGGCCCACCTTCTCCAGCAGGGACACCAGCGCCTGGCCCGCGGTTCCGTCGTCGGGCCTCAGCTCCAGCGCCCGCTCCAGCTCTTTCACCCCCTCCGTGATCTCTCCCCGGCCCGCGAGCAGCACGCCCAGGTGGGAGTGGAGCTCCCCATCGTCGGGGGCGGTCTGGACCGATCTCCTGAGCAGTTCCACGGCCTCCCGGCCCTTGCCCAGACGGTCCAGGCAGAGCGCCAGGAAGAGCGAGGCGCGGGGGTGCCGGGGCCGGGCCCTGAGCACCGACTCCAGGGCCGATCGAGCGTGCTCGAAGGAGCCGCGGCGAAACAGCCCCACTGCGGCCGCAAACTGGTCTTCCGGCGCCGCCGGACTGGGCGCCGCATCCAGCATGGTCGTGACAAGCATGATCATCATCAGGTGCATGGGGCTGCCGGCAACGATCGGGGCCGGCTTCGATCGGTCGTTTGACGTCGAGGGGCTCAAGAATTATTTACCATCGTGCGGGCTAAATCAAGCCTCGGCCCGGGAGTCACTCCGTGTCATCATCCACCACGACACTGCCCAGGAGTTCCGTCCCCCGGCTCACGATCGGCACCTACGAGGTTGTGGGCCGACCGCTGGGCCGGGGCGGCATGGCCACGGTCTATCGTGTCCAGGACGCCCGGGGGCATCTGTTCGCCGTCAAGGAGCTGCTTCCCACCCTGACCAGGGATCGCGGCCTGTCGCGGCGGTTCAAGCAGGAGTTCGAACTCCTCTTCGGGCTCTCCCATCCCAACCTGGTGAAGGTGCTGGAGCTGTTCGAGGCCAACGGCACCCTCAACATCAGGATGGAGCACCTGGACGCCGTGAGCCTGAGGGAGGTGCTCAAGTCGAAGCGACCGCTGCCGACCATGGCGGCCATGGCGATCGGCGCCCGGACCGCGGCAGCGCTCTCGTACATCCACGACAAGGGGATCCTCCACAGGGATGTGAAGCCGGACAACATCCTGCTCACCCCTGCCGGAAAGGTCAAGCTGGCGGACTTCGGCGTGGCCCGGGCCGGGCGGGGGCTCCACACCGCCGCCGGATCGGTGGTGGGGACGCCGGCGTACCTGGCGCCGGAACAGCTGGCGGGCCGCGCCGACGTGGGGCCGACCGCCGACATCTACAGCCTCGGGGTGGTCCTCTACGAGATGCTGGAGGGGCGGCTGCCCTACGCCTCCACGAAGAAGGGCGGCATCGTGGAGATGGTGGAGCAGCGGGCCAAGAGGCCGCCGCGGGCTCCGGAGCTGATCCGGGACGGCCAGCTGAGGGACCTGGTGCTGGCCTGCCTGAGCGCGGAGCCGGCGGGCCGGCCCCGGAGCGCCAGCGAGATCCACGACGTCTTGGCCGCGCTGGACGGCCCGGCGCCCGACCGGGAGGTGGCCGGCCTGATGGTGCCGCTCAAGCTGAAGCAGGCCAAGGAAGACGAGAAGGAGCCGGGAACGAGTCGCGGGCCCCGGTCGCTGTCGGTGGCGCTGAATCGGGGCCTGAGCGCCCTGGCCACGATCATCGTGGGGGTCGGACTGCTGTACCTGCTCATGGGATGGCCGTTCGGCTCGTCCGGTCCGGGGGAGATCGTCGAATGGTTCTGGGCGCTCCTGATGGCGATCGTCGCCGGGTGGCGCGAACCGCTGTGAGAAGAGGCCGGGACTCCGGAAGGCAGGAGGGACCGCAATGAGGATCTCGCGCGCGCTGGGCTCTTCGGGCCCCACGCTCACCGCCGGGGAACGAGACGCCGCGGCCACGGCCGACGGCGTGGTGGAGGTGGCTCCCGCGCTGACCGTGCTGGACGGCCCGTTCCTGGGGCAGTGCTACCGGCTGGAGGGGGTCCAGCGGAGCGCCCTGATCGGGCGCGGCACGGAGTCGCACTTCGTGCTGCCCCACCCCACGGTCTCCCGGACCCACGCCCGGGTGTTCGTGTGGAAGGTCCAGGAGCTGGAGAAGGCCAAGATCGTGGACATGAACAGCCGCAACGGCACCTACCACAACGGCGTCCGGGTCGACGAGGCGGTGCTGGAGCCCGGCGACAAGATCCACCTGGGAGACGTGCTGCTCCGGTTCGATCTGCTGGACCCCACGGAGGTCCGGTTCCTGGACACGATGAACGCCCGCGCCACCGAGGCCCGGCTGGACCCGCTGACCGGCCTGTGCCGGCGGTCGGTGCTGGTGCAGGAGGCCCGGGCCGCCCTGAGCCAGTGCCAGGCCAGGGGCGAACCGTTCTGTGCGATCATGATCGACCTCGACCGGTTCAAGGTGCTCAACGACACGTTCGGTCACCCGGTGGGCGACGAGGCGCTGAGGCTCGCGGGGGCGGCCGTGAAGCGGTCGGTCCGGGAGGTGGACCTGGCGGTCCGGTACGGCGGGGAGGAGATGGTGGTCCTGCTGCCCGGGGCCGGCCTCTCCCACGGCCAGGTCGTGGCTGAACGGATCAGGGAAGCGTTCAGGAGCCAGCCGATCGAGGGAGCGGCGGAGTGGGTGCTCACCGCCTCGTTCGGGGTGGCCGAGGGTCGGTTCGGCGAGGAGCTGGGGGAGATCATCCGGCGGGCCGATCTGGCGCTCCTGGCGGCCAAGCGCGCCGGCCGCGACCGGGTAGCGGTCGCCGATTGACCGGATCGATCCGGGCCAGGTCGGCAAGCCCGCCTGGGGCGTGACCCCCGGCGAAGCCCTGGACGCCGTGGGCCGGGAGCCCCGACGCCCTCACCGGTCCGGCGTCGAGACCGGCCTCTCCAGGGTCCGGGGAGCCCCCGGGCCGGAGCCGTCCTCGGCGGCCGGCCGCCGGATCGTCCGGCTCTGGTCGGGCGGCAGGGCGCTCATCGGGGGGTACGGCGGATCGTGGATCGACGCGCCGCAGGCGCCGCACTCCCCATCGGCCAGGCCTCGCATGGCCACGATCGGTGCGTGGCACCGGGGGCACGAGTCGGCACGGTCGTCCATGGGGCTCTCCTCGGTGAACCCACCCCGGGATACGATCAAAGGTTATACTCTGAATCAAGAATGGGACATAGCGAATATCGCCCGCGATGGGCCCTGCTCTACCGGTGGCCATGGCTGTTGCCGCTGGTGGGGGTCACGATCACGGAGCTCTGCCTCGCCTTCGCGTTCCCGGTTCGCGTGGCCAACGACCTGGACAGCCTTCTGCACGGAGACCCGGCGTACCTCGTGTACAGGGATTTCATCGAACACCTGGGCACCGACGAGTCCGTGGTGGTGTTCTTCCCCTGCGGCGGTCTGACCCGCGAGAGCGTCCTGGACCTGTTCGACCTGACGACGTTGCTGGGACGGCAGCCGTGGGTGCGTCGAACCGCGTCGATGACCGACCTCTTGCCCGACGAGGCCTGCGGCTCCAGGCCGGAACTCCAGCGCTGGCTCGAGCGGCCGCTGTCGCTGTCCCACCTCGCCAGCTCGTGCGCCCGCACCAGGCTCGCCCGGGGCCGCCTGGCCAGTCGGGAGTTCAGCCACCTGTCGGTGGTGGTGCGGCTGAACGCTCCGGTCGGCGGGGGAGCGGCGGGGCAGGAGGCCCGCCGGGAAGCGCTGACCCGGCTCCACGAGACGGTCTGTCGCCACTTCCGGGGTCGCCCCCACCATCTCCTGGGCTACCCGATCGTCGAGGAGCGGGTGCTGGAGCTCGTCAAGACCAGCAACACGATCCTGGTCCCGCTGGCGACGCTGGTGGGCAGCGCCGTCCTTCTCATGGTCTTTCGCAGCCTGCTCTTCCTGGTGGTGGCCATGGGATCGATCCTCAGCGCCCTGGTCTGGACGCTGGCGGCGTTCAGGCTCAGGGACTACACCCTGAACCCGTTCTCCACGATGCTGTTTCCGCTTCTCTTGACAGTGGGCCTCACGACCACGATCTACGTGCTGACCGCCTACCTGGCCCACGCCAGGACCCGCCGGCCCGGTCGCTGGGACGACCCGGAGCTTGCGGTGCTGCCCGAGGTCGCCCCTCCCACGTTCATGTGCACGGTCACCACGTTCATCGGGTTCCTCTCCCTGGCCTGGACCGACGTCCCGGAGATCCGCAACTTCGGCATCTACGACGCGGTGGGCACCGTGTTCTGTCTGGTGGCGATCTTCCTGTTCATTCCCCCGCTCCTGAAGATGTTCGGGGCCAGATGGCTCCCCGCGCCGGCCGCCGCGAACCAGCCCCGGGCTCACGACGTCGTGGGGCTTGCCGTGGCCCGGCTGGTCAGGCTGGTCTTTGCCCACCGGCCGCTCGTCGCCGTCGGGTTCTGCCTCCTGGTCGCGACCAGCCTGGAGGGGCTCCGACGGCTCCCGGTGGAGAGCGCCTCCATCGGCGGTCTCTACGACGACGATCCGGTGATCGAGGCGAAGCGGCTGTACAGCCGCCTGTTCGAGCCGATCTTCTCCCTCCAGCTGCTGATCAGGCTGCCGGCCCGGCGGAGCTTCCTCGATCTGGAGGGCCAGCGCACCCTCACTGGCCTCCAGGAGAGGCTCCGGCGCGTCCCCGGAGTGGTCTCGTCGCTCTCGGTGGCCGACGTGCTGCTGGACGTGTCGTCGTTCATCTCCAAGAAGGAGAAGCTGGACATCCCGACGGAACGGGAGCTGTCGCTCCTCACCCGGTTCCTCGACTCCGAGCCCCGGCGGGGGTTGATGGACGCCTTTCTCACCGACTCCGACAGGCTGGCCCGGATGCAGCTGACCGTCGACCGGGAGGGCTCTCTGGCGATCCTCGACTGCGCCGATCGGGTCCGTCGCGCTGCCGAGGCCTTCCTGCCCGCCGGCTCCTCGGTCCAGATCACCGGGCGGCACCTCCTGTCGGCCATGACGCACCGGGACACCATGGTGAACGAGGTGACCAGCTTCGCCATGTCGCTGGCGGCGATCCTCACCGTCATCGCCGT
Organism: Candidatus Rifleibacteriota bacterium; assembly: GCA_016213885.1. Classification (GTDB taxonomy): domain Bacteria; phylum Muiribacteriota; class UBA6191; order JACPRK01; family JACQZM01; genus JACQZM01. The sequence continues at coordinate 16,203 of JACQZM010000019.1, forward strand.
CATCTTCAGGTCGGTCGGGGTGGCGCTGGTCGCGGCGGTCCCCAACCTCCTGCCGCTGGCGATGACCTACGGAACCATGGGCTGGCTGGGCGTTCCATTCAACATCGCCACGGGCATGATACCCTGCATCCTGATCGGCCTGGTGGTGGACGACACGATCCACTACCTGTTCCGCTACCGGGAGCACCGGCTTCGTTCGAGCCGGCCGGTCCTGGCGCTCGGCAAGACGGCCCGTCAGGTGGGCCGGGCCGTGGTCTCCACGGCGCTGATCCTGTCGGCGGGCATCCTGGTGCTGGCGTTCTCCCGGTTCAAGATGATCGTGCAGTTCGGACTGTTCACCGGGCTGGCCGTCTCGTACGGCCTGGTCACGGAGCTGGTCTTCACACCTGCTCTGTTCATGCTGTTTCCCGGGCTGCTCGCCCCGGCTGCCAGGCCGGTCCGGGGAGCCCGGGTCGACGATCCAGGAGGTCCTCCCAGATGCGCCGAAACTCCATCACGCTGACCGTGGGTCGATCGGTTCCGGACTTCACGCTGAGCTCCATCGACGGGAGAGAGCACGTCCTGTCGTCGTACCGGGGCCAGCGGGTGCTGATCGTGTTCCTCCGCGGCACCTGGTGAATGAACTGCCAGGAGCAGCTGGCTCAGTTGGAGTCGGCCACACCGGAGTTCGAGCGACGATCGGCCACGGTCCTGACCATCGCCGCCCAGAGGCGCGGCGGTCTCTTCTCGCCGGAGAGCTACTGGAAGAAGCATCCCCACAGCTTCCCGATCCTGCTGGACGAGGACCGGGCCGTCTCCAAGACGTTCGGCGTGTACCAGAGGATCGGCTGGGATGCGTACGACATCGCCCGTCCCGCCAGCATCGTCGTCGATGCGGCCGGGATCATCCGGTTCCTCTACGTCAGCGACGGCCAGACCGACCGGCCGCCGATGCGCGATCTCCTCGAGGCGCTCGACCGGGCCGCGGAGAGCCGGACGCTCCCCGCCGAGAAAGGCAGCCCCGGGGGCAAGAGCCGGGGCAAGAGCCGGGG
>JACQZM010000020.1 GCA_016213885.1 Candidatus Rifleibacteriota bacterium
CCAGGTTCGCCTTAGACTGACCCCGATCACTTCATGGATCGACCGGTCCTCCGGAGCCGGTCCCGACGACTCCGACGTTTCCCGATCGGCCGGCGCTCCGCTCACCCGGTCGCGGGAGCGACGCCTCCGATCGGACCCCACGCATGTCCGACCCCCGACTGCACGCCTGCCTGGAGTTCGTGTACGCCCTCTGCCAGGGGGATCTCTCCGTGGAGCTGGAGCCGTCGGGGAGCGACGACGTGGGCCTGCTCGTCAGGTCCCTGAGGGACCTCGGACGGGCGCTGAAACAGCAGAGACACGAGCACGAGACCCTCTGGCAGATCACCGAGAAGGTCACCTCCGGGCTCCGTCTCGAGGACGTGCTGAATCACGTCTTCGAGACGTTCAAGCCGATCCTCCCCTACGACCGGATCGGCGTCGCCCTCCTGGATGAGAAAGAGGGGACCGTGCGCGCCCGGTGGGCCCGGTCCGCCCTGGGCGAGGAGATGCGGATCGGCAAGGGATACTCGGCTCCCCTGGCGGGCAGCAGCCTCCAGCGTATCGTCGAGACCGGGCAGCCCAGGATCATCAACGACCTGGAGCGCTACCTCGCCGAGCACCCCACCTCGAGCTCCACGGCGGAGATCGTCGCGGAGGGGGTGCGGTCCAGCCTCACGTGTCCGCTCATCGCCCAGGGGAAGCCGATCGGGTTCATATTCTTCTCGTCGGGCCAGAAGCACGTCTACGAGACGCCGCACGTGGAGCTGTTCCTCCAGCTCGCCGGCCAGCTGGCGGCGGTCGTGGAGAAGAGCATCCTGTACGATCAGCTCATGGAGCTGAACCAGCTGAAGAACCGGTTCCTGGGCATCGCGGCCCACGATCTGAGAAGCCCGATCTCCATCGTGATCGGCTACACCAGGCTGCTGAACGAAGAGCTCCTGGTGCGGGAGCCCCAGGAGGTACGCGCGACGCTCCACCGGATCGAACGGAACTGCGAGGCCATGCTGACCCTGATCAACGACCTCCTCGACGTCCAGGCGATCGAGGCGGGCCAGCTGAAGCTCGAACCGGGACCGGTGGATCTCGCGGAGTTCCTCGACGACGCCGTCTCGTCGCTGAAGATCCTGGCCGACGCCAAGTCGATCCGTCTGACTCTCAGGAAGAGCTCGCTGCCGGCCACGGCCTCGTTCGACAGGAACCGGATCGCCCAGGTGCTGCAGAACCTGGTGTCGAACGCAGTCAAATTCTCCCTGCCCGGGACCGAGGTGGAGGTGGTCGCCGAAGCCGTGGACGGGGCGGTCCGGATCCTGGTGGTCGACCAGGGGCAGGGGCTCTCCCCGACCGACGTGGCCGGGCTGTTCACGGAGTTCGGCCGGACCGGCAACCGCCCCACGGGGGGCGAGAAGAGCACCGGCCTCGGGCTGGCGATCTGCAAGCGTCTGGTGGAGGCTCACGGAGGTCAGATCTCCGTGACCAGCCAGGTGGGCGTCGGCTCCACCTTCGTATTCACCCTCCCGCTGAACCGCGACGATCGTTGACCCGGCGGCCATGCACCTCATCCTGTCGACCCCGGAGGAGAGCTGGGAGCTGTCGTGGGGCCTGAACCTCATCGGCACCGGCGAGGAGTGCGATGTCCGGCTGAAGGCCAGCTCCGGGGCGCCCAAGGTGGCCGCCGTGCTCGTGCGGTGGCTCCAGGAGTGCATCTGCCTGGGAGTCGGGAACCCGCCCGCCCTCAAGGTGAACGGTCACCCCACGGTGTACGCCCGGCTGGACTTCCGCAAGGCGCCGGAGGCTCTTCGCAAGCAGTACCTGGTGGAGGTGGGGACGGTCCAGCTCACGCTGACCTGGGAGACCGTCGGAGCGGTCCCCGGGATCGACCAGCTCAGCCAGGCGCAGCTCGAGTCGGTGCTGGGGGCGGCCCGGGAGGTCCCGGCCCGGACGCTGCGTCCCACGGACCTCCACGAGGTCGGCGAGCACCTGGCCAGGCTCCTCGGCCGCATGAGCGGCGCCACCACGGCCCACCCCACCGGGTCCCCTCCGGTCGGGGGCGCCACCACGATCCTGAGGTCGATCCGTCGGACCTGGCCCGATCTGCCGATCCAGCTGGAGTGGGCAGGCCAGCCCCCCGAGCAGGCCCGGGTCGAGAGCCTGTCGCGGGAGCTCTCGCTCTCGCTGGAAGCGATCGTCGCCGAGCGGGCTCGCCCCCAGAGCCCCGCGGGCGATCCCCCGAGCTACCGGGAGGGCAGGGTCAAGCTTCCATACCTGAGATTCTTTCTGGGTCCGTGGCATCTGCTGGACTCCAGGGACGTCGCCCATCTCTCCCTGGCCCCGGGTCGCGTTCGAAACCCCCAGACGCTGATCTCCACGTTCGGCGGGAGGGTGGAGATGGTGGACCTGGCGGAGCCGACCCGGCTGTCCGTGAACGGGGTACCGATCCGGTACGCCATCGTCACGGCCTCGGACCGGGTGACGATCTGCGACCTGCCGGTGGAGATCGAGTTCCAGAGCGCCCAGGACGAGTCGGCGGTGCCGGCCCGGGTCTTCCGGACGCTGGCGCTCAACGTGGATCCGATCACCCAGATGGCCCGGCTGGGCCTTCTCTTGCCCCAGCTGACCGACCCGTCGCACCGTCGCATGGCCTACCAGCTGGCGGCGCTGGGCGCCATCAAGGCGGACGGGATGGCCGTCGGCACCGTCGACGACCAGGGGCGGCACTCCTGGGGACGAGCCATGACGCGGTCGTGGATGGGGGCGGTCTACACCAGCTCGTTCGAAGGCTCCGCCCTGCTCGAGAAGGCGATCGCCCAGGCGAGCGACGGAGAGTTCGTGAGCGCCGACGTGGGGTTCGAGCCCGGGCTCCTCGACGGTCTCTGCTCGACCCTTCCGGACCGGAGAGTGCCGCTCTGGGGCCCTCTGGCGATCCTCTCCTCCCCTGGCAGGGCCACCGTGCTCATGTGGCGCACCCCCGGGGAGCCGGCGTTCCGCCCCATCGACCTGACCCTGCTCAGGTTGATCCGGTCGTGTCTGGAACGGGATCAGCTGACCGAGTCGAGAGGGCCGACCGTGGACCCGGCGGCGCCGAGGTTCGAGCCGGTCGCGAGCTCCAGCTGGCTCGAGTGGAGGGGGTTCAAGCTCCCGATCGGACCGGTATCGGTCCTGGGACGGGATGCCGAGTGCGACATCCAGGTGCAGTGGGACCAGTCGGTCTCGAGTCTCCATCTGCTTCTCTTGAGGGAGCCCGGCGGCGCCCACAGGGTGCTGGACTTCCGGAGCACCAACGGGCTCGCGGTGAACGGCGCCACCGTGGACGAGGCGGCGTTGAAAGACCGGGACGTCTTGAAGCTGGGCGAGTCGGAGCTGGTGTTCAGGCAGCTCTCCGGCGAGGCGCCGCTCGGTGCGAGCTCGCGGTACCTGCCGCTGGACGCGCCGCTCTCCCCCGACCCGACCCGGGTGGCCGAGGTGAGGGCGATGGTGCGCCTGGGACGGGCGATCTCCCGGGATGCGGACCTGCCGGGCAAGGCGGAGCACGTGGCGCAGGTGCTCCACCAGATCATGGGAGCCGACGCCTTCGTCGTGCGGATCGTGGACCCGCCGGGCGAGATCCAGGTGCTGGGCCAGCGCTCGTCGGCGCCGGCGGCGCCGGGGAGTCTCGACGAGGACCTGCCGCTCTTGAGACAGGCGATCGTCACCGGGCAGGTGTCGCGGCTGGGGGCCGCGCCCAGCGTGGCCGGTGCGATGCCTCACTGGTCAGGCCCCGACGGCACGGTGGCGACGCTGCTCCGGTGGGCGTCGCCGGGTCTGGTCGGGGTGGTGCCCCGGCTGGAGGCGCTGCTGGGAGCGATCGACGGGGCGCTGGCCGCGCCAGGCGACGGGGCCCCGGCTCCGACCCGGCTGGCCCTGCCCTCGCTGGGCTTCGGCGGCGACCGGGTGGTGGTGACCGGTCCCACCTGGATCGGCCGCGGCGCCGAGTGCGACGTCGTGCTGGACCGCCCGGAGATCAGCCGGCGCCACGCCCTGGTGCTGCCGCTGGAAGACGACCCGGCGGCGCTCCTGGCCATCGACTTCAAGTCGGACGCCGGGATGTGGATCAACGGCCAGCCCGCCCCCCGGGGCCGGATCAAGGATGGCGACACCGTCCGGGTGGGCCCCTGCGAGATCCAGGTGACGGTGCCCGGCGGCGCCGTGGCGCCGTCGGCCGTCGCCGGTCTGGGGGCGCTGGTGTGGGCGCCGTGGCTCCTCTCGCTCGGCGCCGAGCTCGCGACGCCGCGTCCGTTCCGGGAGCTCCTGGCGTTTCTGGCCCCCCGCCTCCGGCAGACGCTCTCGTTCGCCCGGGTGACGTTCCTCGATGCGGCGGTCCCGCCCACGTTCCAGTCCGAGGACATGGATCCGCGGCTCGCCCTCCCCGAGATCGGGGCGCTGCTGGATTTCAGACAGGTGGCCGACCTCGTGTCCAGGGTCCGCTCCACCGGCAGGGCGTTCGTCTCGTCGACCCAGGTGGTGGACGTCTACCGGCAGCACGTCGGTACGATCCAGCTCGCGCTCCCGGCCAAGGAGAAGGCGCGGCTGTGCCTGCCGTTCTTCGAAGGGGAGACGTTGAAGCTGTTCGCCATCATCTCCAGCCTCACCCCTCCCACGGTGGCGTTCAGGCAAGAGGAGCTGGCGCTTCTGGCCGGCATCTGGGACGTGCTCCCGGAGCTCGCACCGCAGATCTGACGCGGCTCTGGCCGGACGGCGGACCAGCTCCCCCGACCTGTTTCGGGGAGTCGGGCCTGTGATGAGGCCTCGGCCTGGCTGCAGAGTCACCGAGGAAGTGGAGGGGTACAGTTGAAGTCGCGCGCGGGAGAGAGCAGAAAGAGGAGGGGATCCGGATCGAGGTCGCGCTCGGGGGCGCGACTCGGACCCGGCGAGGCGCCGGGTCTTGGCGGAGCGCGGGGTTGCGCCGACGGATCGTTGGTGCTAAGGTGACGGCCAACCGCTGGACCCTCTTTCGAAAGGGAGCCTCAGATGACCTGGATCTGGAATCTCGTCGTCTCGCCGGTCGGCAAGAAGCTGCTGATGGCGCTGACAGGCTGGGGCCTGCTGGCGTTCGTGGCAGGGCACCTTGCCGGTAACCTGCTCGTGTTCAAGGGCAGCAACGCCTACAACACGTACGCCGCGGCTCTCGCGGGAGCGCCGTTCCTGGTGCCGGTGGAGCTGGCGCTCCTGGGGGTGCTGGTGGTCCACATGGTCGTGGGGGTGATCCTCACCCTGGAGAACCGAAGCGCCCGGCCCGAACCGTACCTCGTCGTCGCTGGCAAGGGCGGACGGGGCATCGCCAACAACAACATGCTGCTCACCGGACTGGTGTCGCTGGCGTTCATCATCGTTCACGTGGCCACGTTCAAGTACGGCCAGCTCGGCGTGGATGCCCAGAGCCGAACCGACTTCTTCGGCAAGGTCGTGCAGGTGTTCGGGACGCTGAACTTCCTGACGTACATCTTCGCCGTGTGCGTGGTGGCGCTCCACGTGAGCCACGGCCTCGGAAGCTCGTTCCGTACCATCGGGGTCCATCACCCCCGGTACACGCCCGGGATCGAGTGGCTCTCCATCGGCTTCGCCGTGGTGGTCGCCTTCGGCTTCGGCTCCATCCCGTTCTGGGCCCACTTCATCAAGGGAGGCTGATCGTGTCTCTGGATTCCCATGTTCCCGGCGGCCCCATCCAGGAGAAGTGGGACCGGTATCGCTTCGACCTCAAGCTGGTCAACCCGGCAAACAAGCGGAAGTACGACATCATCATCGTGGGAACCGGCCTGGCCGGAGCGTCGGCAGCGGCGACCCTGGCCGAGCTGGGCTACAACGTGAAGCTGTTCTGCATCCAGGACAGCCCCCGACGAGCCCACAGCATCGCGGCCCAGGGCGGGATCAACGCCGCGAAGAACTACCCGAACGACGGGGATTCCATCTGGCGTCTGTTCTACGACACGGTCAAGGGCGGCGACTTCCGGGCCCGCGAGGCCAACGTCTACAGGCTGGCCCAGGTGTCGGGGTCCATCATCGACCAGTGCGTGGCCCAGGGCGTGCCGTTCGCCCGGGACTACAGCGGCTTGCTCGCCAACCGGTCGTTCGGTGGCGCCCAGGTCTCCCGGACGTTCTACGCCCGGGGCCAGACCGGGCAGCAGCTGCTCCTGGGCGCCTACAGCTCGCTGATGCGGCAGGTCGGCACCGGCAAGGTGAAACTCTACCCCAGGCACGAGATGCTCGACCTGGCGCTGGTGAACGGAGTGGCCCGGGGCATCGTCACCCGGGATCTTCTGACCGGAGCGATCGAGGCCCACGTGGCCGGCGCCGTGGTGCTCGCCACGGGCGGCTACTCCCGGATCTTCTACCTGTCCACGAACGCCGTGGCCTGCAACGTCACCGCTGCCTGGCGAGCCCACAGACGGGGAGCGCTCTTCGCCAACCCGTGCTACACCCAGATCCACCCCACGTGCATCCCGGTCCACGGCACCCGGCAGTCGAAGCTCACCCTGATGAGCGAGAGCCTGAGAAACGACGGACGCGTCTGGGTCCCGAAGAACCCCGGAGACAAGAGGCCGCCCCGGTCGATCCCGGAGGAAGAACGGGACTACTACCTGGAGCGGAAGTACCCCAGCTTCGGCAACCTGGTGCCGCGGGACGTGGCGTCCCGGGCGGCCAAGCAGATCTGCGATGCCGGTCGCGGCGTGGGCGAGACCGGCCTGGCGGTCTACCTCGACTTCGCCGACTCGATCAAGCGCGACGGGATCGGGAAGATGCGGGAGGAGTACGGAAACCTGTTCGACATGTACCAGCTCATCACCGCCGAGGACCCGACCCAGGTGCCCATGCGGATCTACCCGGCGCCCCACTACACCATGGGCGGTCTCTGGGTCGACTACAACCTGATGAGCAACATCCCGGGGCTGTTCGTGATCGGAGAGGCCAACTTCTCCGACCACGGGGCGAACCGCCTGGGCGCCTCGGCCCTGATGCAGGGGCTGGCCGACGGCTACTTCATCCTGCCGTACACCATCGGCGGCTACCTCGCCAGCTCGTCGTTGCCCCGGGTCGGCGTCGCGGACGAACCGGTGGCCGGTCTCGTCAAGGAGAACTCCGAGAGGCTCACGAGACTGCTGTCCATCAAGGGGAAGCGGACCCTCGACGACCTGCACCGGGAGATGGGACTGCTGCTCTGGAACAAGTGCGGCATGTCCCGCAACGCCCAGGGGCTCACGGAGGCCAAGAAGCGGATCCCGGAGCTCAGACAGGAGTTCTGGGAGAACGCCATCGTCAGCGGCACCGACCGGGACCTGAACCAGATGCTGGAGTACGCGGGACGGGTCGCGGACTTCCTGGAGTTCGGCGAACTGCTGGTGGAGGACGCTCTCACCCGGGCCGAATCGTGCGGTGGTCACTTCCGGGAGGAGAGTCAGACGCCGGACAACGAGGCGATGCGTGACGACGCCAACTTCTGCCACGTGGCCGCCTGGGAGTTCACGGGGGTGGGACGGCCGCCGGTCTTGCACAAGGAACCGCTCACGTTCGAGCACGTGAAGCCCGCTCAAAGGAGCTACAAGTGAGTCGGAGAAGCATGAACCTCACCCTGCGAGTCTGGCGCCAGAAGGGCCCCAAGGTCCGGGGCGCCTTCGTGAGCTACCAGGCCAAGGACATCTCCCCCGACCAGTCATTCCTGGAGATGCTCGACACGGTGAACCAGGACCTGCTGCTCAAGGGCGAAGAGCCGATCCACTTCGACAACGACTGCCGCGAGGGCATCTGCGGCGCCTGCAGCATGGTCATCAACGGCCAGGCCCACGGGCCGTTGAAGGGCACCACCACATGCCAGCTCCACATGCGTCATTTCAACGATGGCGACACCGTGGTGATCGAACCGTGGCGCGCCAAGGCGTTCCCGGTGGTGAAAGATCTGATCGTGGATCGCCAGTCGCTCGACCGGATCATCACTTCCGGAGGCTTCGTCTCCGTGGACGTGGGCGGCGCGCCCGACGCGAACGCCGTGCTGGTCCCGAAGGAAGACGCCGAGGAGGCCATGGACGCCGCGGCGTGCATCGGCTGCGGGGCCTGCGCGGCCTCCTGCAAGAACGCCTCGGCGATGCTGTTCGTCTCCGCCAAGGTGTCGCAGCTCGCCCTGCTGCCGCAGGGCCATCCGGAGCGGCAGCGCCGCGTCACGGAGATGATCCAGGTGATGCAGGACGCGGGGTTCGGCAACTGCACCAACGAGAGCGAGTGCGAGGCCGCCTGTCCCAAGTCGATCTCGGTCTCCCACATCGCCCGGATGAACCGGGAGTTCCTGCTCTCGACGCTGACCCGGCGGCGCTGACCGACCGGGCTTCTACAGATACAGGTAGGCTCTCACCAGAACGGCGGCGTTGGCCAGGCCGTGGAGGAGGACCGGCGCCGCCAGCGATCCGGTCCTCTCGTAGACCCACGCCAGCGCCATCCCCAGAGGGATGACCGCCACGGCGTCCAGCGGCGGGTGGATCAGGCTGAACAGGAGCGCCGACGCGACGATGGCGCCCCATCGGCTGAACCGGGCGTGGCGGAGCGCCGTGAAGAGGACGCCTCTGAACAGGGTCTCTTCGACGATCGGCGCCACCACCACCAGCGCCAGGACGACCACCAGGGCAGCGGCGCCATGGGTGGCGATCGGCTCTGCCCAGAGCCTCCCCGACTGGACGATCGACTCCCGGTCGAACCCCTGGCGGGCCTGGAGAAACCTGTAGAACGCCTCGATCCAGAGACCGTGGAGCGGGGCGATGAGCAGCGCCGCCAGCGGGGCCCAGCGCCGCCCGCCGCCGGCGAGGCCCAGCGCTGTCCAGGGGGAGCCGCACCGGGCCGTCAGGTACCTGAACGAGAGCTTGCACACGATCGGTCCGACGATCAGGCTCACCAGGGCCAGCAGCAGGCCCGGCTGGATCGGCGACAGGAGCGCGGACAGGAGCTGGATCAGCGGCGACTGGGCCATGACCATCCCCAGGGCCAGCGCTATGCCGTCGGTGACGAACAGCCGTCCCGGCGGGTGGGCGTCAGGGTCCTCGTGGCTCTCGATCGCCCGGGCCCCCACCAGGAAGACCGCGATCACCAGGCCTTCGAAGAGGAGAACCGACCGGACCGCGAGCCACGGCGGCTCCACGGTCGGACAGAAGAGGAACAGCGCCGAGAGGACGAAGAAGATCCCCTTGCCTCCCAGGGTCGAGCCCTGCTGGAGAACCTGCGCCTCGTAGTTGGCGAAGACCGCCGACAGCCCCACGCCCAGCGTCGCCAGCGTGGGACACCCCAGGGCCAGCCAGGCGGCGCCGCTCGCCAGCCTGTCCGCGGGGAGGTCGATCCGGCAGGCGAACAGGACGAACAGGGGGATGTAGATCCCGGCGGTGAGGACGCTCCAGAAGACCGCCTTGCGCCCCAGGAAGCCCAGGGCGCTCATGGGAAGGCTTCTCACCAGGGCGATGCCCCGCCCCTCCATGCCTGCCGCGTTCATGGCGCCGAAGCCGTTGAAGTAGAAGGCGAAGAAGAGGAAGGTCACGACCAGCGCCGTGGGATGAGCCCGGACGATCTCGCCGAACGCGAGCAGCCAGTAGACCACGAGGATCAGAGGCACCAGCAGCGCGTTGCCCAGGAGGTTCTTGTCCCTGAGCAGCAGTCTCGAGTCCTTCCAGTGGAGCGCCCCCAGGAGCCTGAACGAGGGCCACCGGATCGTCCGGCCCGGGTCCCGGGAGCGATCGGACGACAGCTGCCCCTTCTCCGGCAGGAATCCCCAGCCGGTGCGCTGCATGCGGCCGGCGACGAACCACATGCAGACCGCGGCCCCGGCCAGGAGCGAAAGCGGCACGAGGCACAGGTGTCGCTGACCGTCGGCCCATCCGAGGAGGCCCCGGGCGAAGCCGTGGGGCGGGGTCCAGCTCAGGTAGGGCTCGGCGGCCCTGAGGGTGTTCAGCACCTCGGCGGGCTGGATGTAGCCCTCGGTGAACGCGGGGATGAGGAGCAGCGGCAAGAGGCCGATCGGCTGCAGCAGGAAGCAGATCTGTCTGATCTGGTGGAGCGACCAGCGCCGGGCCAGGGCCAGATGCGCCAGGAAGAACGCCATCCCGGCGGCGAACGAGGTTCCCAGGACCGCCAGCGTCGAGAGTCCCACCTGGGCCGGCGAGCCGCCGGCGGCCCATGCAAAGCCCAGAGCCGCCCCCAGGGCTGGCGGGATCGTGAAATCCGAGAGCATCCGCTCCACGGACTTCACGAGCACCACGGTGCCCAGCGGGAGCGGGAGCGTGGCCAGAAACTCGTTGTCGCTGGAGCGCTGCGCCAGGTTCAGCACGAACGAGAACTGCAGCTCCGTCAGGACCATCATGGCCAGCCAGGCCCCGTAGAGCAGAGTCGCCAGGCCCGGCAGGATCCACCCGAGGAGCTCCGACCGGATCAGGTGGATCTGATCCCTCACGAAGACGAAGGCGCCGAGCGCGAAGAGCGGGTAGTACAGCAGGAAGAACAGCGCGCTGGCCGCCTTGCCCTTCCGGGCGAAGTGTCGCACCAGGAGCTTCGACTTGAGGACGAGCAGCTTGAGGAACGTACTCATGGATCGTGGCGGAGTCGCCTTTCCAGCGACAGCCGCACCCGCAGCACCCGCAGGCGGCCCTGGCCGGCCACCCTGGAGATCCGCACCTCCTGGACCTCCGTCGGACCGGGCAGGGCGCAGCTCTTTCTGAACAGGTACCTCAGGGAGAGAACCGGGGTCGAGCACCCGGTGAGCACGTACCCCGCCGTGGGCGCCTGGAGCACACCCTGACGCGCCTCCCGACCCGTGGCCGCCGGGAGGGCGACCGCCGGCCCGTTGCCCAGCGGAAGGGTCAGGTCGACCGTGTCGAGCCCCGCGAAGACCACGTATTCGAGGTCGCGGCCGTGGACGTCCCTGACGACGATCCGGGCCACGTCGCTTCCGGTCGCGAGGCCGCGGGCATCCTCGAGATGGGTGATCAGGTCGACCCGTGACGCCACCGTGGCCGGGGGGACGTGCCACACCGCGGTCGGCGACCGGGCCTCCAGGGTGGCTCCGGGTCCGCTCCAGGAGACCTGGCCGACGACGGTGCCGGATCGGCTCGCCTGGAGGACCAGCATCACCCCGAACACCTCGATGCCGAGGAGCAGGCACAGGAGGGCGGCCGTGTCGGGCTTCATGAGGACGAGGCGCGTCAGGGCCAGCGCCCCGACCACGAGGCAGACCAGCGCCGGCAGGGCCCAGCCGGCCCTGGCGAGAACGGTGGCCACCGGAAGGTAGGTGTCGCCAGGCGCCAGGGCGCTCGCCACGAGACCTGGGGGTGAGCCGGCCAGCGGGACCAGCAGGTCCAGCGGCTTCAGGTGGGCCTGGGCCGGCGCGAGAGCTCTCGACGCGGTCAGCGCCGCCAGGTTGCCCGCCACCAGCGCCGCGGCCAGGCCCACGGCCACCAGCGGGAACCGACCCCGTCGCAGCCGGTCCAGCAGCTTGGCGTACCCCAGGCACAGCAGCGGCGTCAGGGAGACCAGGCCGGCCGACCTGTCAGTCACGCCGTCTCCGGCCATGGTCAGCCCGATCCAGCAGAGGACCCCCAACCCGGGCAGGAGCCACCGGTCGACCAGGGCGATCGGATGGGTCAGCATCACGTCGCCGAGCCGGTCGAGCAGCTGTCGGCCCGTGGGCACGAACGGTCCGGGCAGCAGCGGTTGACCCCAGGGACCGGTGCCGGTGTGCCACCAGACGGCGACCGTGGGGGCCAGAGCCAGACCGATCAGACCTGTCGTCAGGCCCGCCCGGTACACGGCGCGGAGGCCTCCGACGCGGCCGGGCCTCCTGGCGACGAGGGGCAGGGCGAGCAGCAGCCATGCCCACTCCGACGGACCGATCGAGATCAGAGCCGCCGAGAGGGCCAGGGCGCCGAGCCAGTGGCGTGGACCCACCGCGGCCAGCGCCACCAGCGCCGTGGCCAGCGACGCGGCGTAGGCGCCGGGGTGGCCCGGCCTGAACAGCGTGACCTCCAGGAGCGGCGAGGCCAGGAAGTACGAGCCGACCAGCAAGAGCGCCAGAACAGGGTCGAACCCGCGGTACGCGAGCAGCCGCACCAGCAGCACCAGGCCCAGCAACACCACCAGCGCCGAGGACGCGGAGAGCCACGCCCAGTAGGCCGGCGAGAGCCCGTCGGGCGGCCAGGGCCGACCGGTCCACGAGAGGATGTGGGCCAGCATGTAGGCCGGCGCTCCGAACAGCGCGGGGCCCGGGAACGACCGGAACCGGGCGGAGCGCTCCTCTCCGGATCGGTCCAGGACGAAGAGCGTGTCGTCGACGTCCAGATCGTGCCGGACGATCAGAGTCCGCAGCCAGACGAAGCTGTCCAGCGCCTCGCCGTCGAGGCGGACGCTCCCGACCGAGACCCACAGAGCGACGAACGCCAGCGTGGCGAGTGCCAGGAGCCAGTACGGACACCTGCGATGAGGTCTGGCCTCCGAGGTCACGGCTCGCCCCCCCCACGCGCCGCCCGTCGGCCCCCGCCGGGAAGCCCCATAGGCGTCCAGGGGGGCCGGGACGTGCGGGCTCCGCCGCCCCCCGGCCGGGCTGCGGCGTCGGTGGCCAGGAAGTACCACGGCCCGATGCGCGCCAGCGCCGTGACGGTCAACCCTGGGCGGTGGTAGAACCACCGCGCCCCGCCCTCCTCCAGGTTCGCCAGACCGTCGTCGGTGCCGACCAGGATCCGGGAGCCGTCCACGAGGAACGAACGGGCCCCCACGGGAAGCCGCTCCACGGTCAGCCCCGGCGCGGTCGCGCTGCCGGTCCGGGCCACCCACAGCGCGCCGGGGCGTCCAGAGAAGCCCATCAGCAGCGCTCCCGGAGCCCGGACGAACGCCACCGGCGCGGCCGGCAGCAGCAGCTCGAAGGCCACGTTCGGGCGACCCGGCGCGGCGCTGTACAGCGCTCCCGGCGTGGCCAGGTAGAGGCGTCCGTCGTCCGTTGCGGCGAACCGGTGGATCGCCGCCGGAACGAACCCGGCGGCCGCGGTGCCCGTGGGCAGGGTGTGAACGGTGGCCCCGGACAGCATGGCCAGGCCGCGCGGCGTGGGGAGCGCCTGCCGCACCGCCGTCAGGGCGAGCGGCGAGAACCGGATCCCGGCGCTCGACCGCGTCGCTGGCTCCGCGGCCGAGCCGGACGGGATCGTTCCAGATGGGGGGCCCTTCGCTCCGCTCATTCCGCCCCCCAAACCCCCTGCGGCCTCGCCCTCCGGGCTCGACCGCGTCGCTGGCTCCGGCAGCTCCAGGCGGAACAGGCCTCGCGGACCGTACACGTGGACAGACCCCTGGTGGACGAACACCCCGTCCAGGGCGTTGCCCGGGGCGAACTCGGGCAGCTCGAGCCGCCGGAACGACCGGGGCTCCGACGGCTCGATCGCGACGATCCCGTGGTCCGTGGCGGCCCACACCGACCGGTCCACGCCCTGGTGGACATCGTGGACGTGATGGCTCGTCAGGAGGTCTCTGAATGAACCGCTGCCCCAGAGCGTCAATCCGGTGGCCGCCGTGCCGTACCAGATGACCACATCGTTCCCCAGGCGCCTGAGGCCGGCCACCTGGCCGGAGCGCAGACCCGGTCCGAACGCCAGGCGGTCTCTCACCGGGAGTCGCACCAGCGCGCCGTTCGAGCCGGCGCAGGGACCGACGAAGAGCCGGCCTCCGGCAGCGAAGGCGAACGTCAGGGCCATCGCCTCGAGCTCGGAGGTGTCCACGCCCGACGCGTCGAGCGGGACCGCCTGGAACCCGACGGCGTCGAACCGGGCCAGCGCAAGCTCACGGCCGGCGCGGCACATGGCCCACAGCCGCCCGGACGAATCGACGTCCAGCGCCGTCACGTCGCAGGATGGCAGGCCGTCTTCCGTCGTGTACCATCGGTTCCCGCCCGGGTCGACCCGGAGAACGCCCCGGGGGGTTCCGGCCCACACCGTCGAGCCCCGGTCCACGGCCAGCGCCCGGACCCCGGTCCGGGCGATCCGGTCGACCGGATCGGTTCGCAGCTCCTCGAGATGAACGAACTGCGCCTCGAACCCGGCTCCCGGCCGCTCCCGTACCCGGGCGACTCCCCGGTCCGTCGCGACCCAGAGTTCGCCCTGGCCGGACTCGGTGAGCGCCCGGATGCCGCCCAGCGGGACGGGAGAGCGACCGATCGGGCCATCGAGCGCCCCGGCCGTCCACGACCAGACCGGCTCGAACCGCGACGAGCTCCGGGATCTCCCGAAGAGCACCCCCGGAGTGGCTCCGAACAGGGCGCCGCCGGGAATCGACCGGACCGCTCGAACTCCCCGGCCGTCCACCCAGGTGCCGGTGACCTCGAGCCGGATCCTCGACTCCTCACAGCGGGCGCAGGTCGGCAGAAGAAGAAGCCACGCCGACGCCCAGACCATGGCCGCCACGACCGTACAGGGGCGCCAGGATGGGACCCCGGAGACCGATCCGCCAGGGTGAAGCCGAGGAACCGGTCGGGCTCGCATCAGGGCAGCGACTCCCATCGGACCGGGTGGCTCCGGGCCCAGGGCGGCTCGAACAGCGATCCGGGAGGCAGGGCAGCCAGGCCCAGCGGCAGCGGTCGGCCGACCAGACGGAGAACGAGCGGGCCCAGCTCGTCCACTCCGAGCGGGTCCGTGACCGGCCCCGCACTGAACCCAGGCCCCGAGAGGGCGAGGAGGCCGTCGGCGCCAGGACCGCCGGGCGGTCCCAGGCCCCGGCCCACCAGCACCACGGCGGTGCGCGGCGGCAGGCCCCCCAGCAGCCTGGCCACCTCCGCATCGAGGAGCTCCCAGTAGCGCGCCGGCGGCGATACCAGGTGGTCGGCCCTGGGAGGCCCATCCGGCGAGAAGGGGCCGTGGAATCCGACGAGGAGGACCCCCGGAACGTGGACCGAGTGGGCCCTCAGCGCCAGGGAGACGACCCTCCTGTCCTTGGACAGCCTGAGCGCCATCAGCGGCGGCAGATCCCTCGCGACCGGCCGCTCCGGCACCACCGCCGGCAGTTCCTGGTCGGATCGGGGGAGGAGCCTGGTCTCGTGGCGTTCACGCCCGAGCCCTTCCGACGACACCGGCCAGTTCACCAGGGCCAGGCGCTCTCCCTTCCTGGCCAGCGCCTCCCAGAGCGGCAACCCCCCGGTGCTGCCCGCGCCACTGCCGGGAGGCGCTCCTCTGACCAGCGCCGCGGCGGTCCAGAAGGTGCCCGGTCGGCCTCCCGGTGGAAGCACGATCCGGGCCCGGCGCTTCGCGGCCAGACCGGCCAGGGCCGGAGTACGCCCGGACAGGAGCGCGGGCGTCAAGATCGGCCAGCAGAAACCCTCGGCGGCGACGACCAGGACCCTCTCCGGGACCGCCTTCACCGGTCGCGGAGGAGGCTGTCGGACCAGCGCCACCACCAGGGCCAGAGCCAAGGTCGCCAGCGCCATCACGTCCAGGACGGCGGCCAGCAAGCGGACCGTCCGGTTGCTCTCGGGTCGTGGAGGAGCGCTCTCCATCAGGTGGCGTCGTCCTCCTCCCAGGCGTCGGAGGCCCGGGCGGCCCAGAGGCTCTGCACGTAGGCCAGCGGCCCGTAGAGCGAGGCGAGCATCTGCATGACCACGGGAAGGCTGGAACGCGGCAGGCCCAGGTCCTCTGCCGGGGGGCTGACGGTCTGACCGCACAGCTGCTTCAACAGATGGCAGAGCGCCGGTCGGAGACGGGTACGCTCGCGGTGCAGCATGGCAGCCAGCAGCGCCGTGCGGGAAGAGGCGATCTGGATCGCCCTGTTCTGAGCCTCCTCGAAGTCGGCAGGATGGCGCTTCCGGACGATCGCCTCCGGTGTGAACACCACCTTGGCCCCTGCCTGGAGCACCCGGAGGAGGGCGTCCGTGTCCTCCCCTCCGCCGGCCGGGGTGCCCGGCCCGAGCAGCGGGTCGAACCCCTCGATCCGGCTCAGCAGGGTGCGCCGGAACGCCATGTTCGAGGCCACGCCGGGGGAGAGCCCGATGGTCAGGTGCCGCGGCTCGAACACCATCCGCTGGAGCCAGGGCGGGCCGTTCCAGCCGAGCTCCTCGAACCACTCCTGCCCACGCGTCTCCAGCTCCCTGGGCAGCACCGGACCGGTGACGGCTCCCACGGTGGGGTCCGTGAACTCGGTGAGCAGCGCCTGGACCCACGACGGATCGAGCTCCGTGTCGTCTTCGGTGAACGCCACGATCTCTCCCTTGGCCTCACCCAGAGCGGCGTTCCGGCAGCGGGAGAGCCCCGGCCTGATCTGCTTGATGTACCGGCAGCTGAACTGGCCCGCCAGGTCGAAGATGGTGTCTCCGGGGGCGCTGTTGTCGACGAGGATCAGCTCGACGTTCTCGTGGGTCTGGTGGAGGGTCGATTCGAGGCAGCGGATGAGGTACTCGCGACTCTCCCGGTAGCAGATGACGATGCTGGCCAGGATGTTTTCAGACGGGAGGCGACGCAGCTCCCGCTCGGCCCTGAACGTCTCGCAGATCTGGCCGAACGACATCTGCCTGGGCAACGTGGCCGGAACGGAGAGCGTGTCCTGAGCCTGCCGGAGTCTGGCCGGCGAGACCGCCCCGGGCAGGTGGCGGGGCAGGTCGAGCGCCACCAGGGACGCTCTGGCCGGAGGGGCGAACAGCTTGCCGACCGGGGCGGGACCGGCCTTCAGTATGACCAGCAACGCCTCGTCCGCCCGGAACGGGTGGATCTCCGGCAGCGGCGAGAGGATGTCGATCTCCAGGATCCGCGTGGGCACGTCCATAACCTACAGCGGTCCGTTCCTTGCCGCAAGCGCCTTTCCCGTGATACGATGAGACTCCATCTCCCCTCGCCACCCTCGGGCCGACCATGACATGAAGAAGCTTCTGATCTGCTTCACGGCCCTGTGTGTCCTCGCCGCGGGCGGACTCTGGTCGCTGTTCGCCTTCTACCTCACCCCTGATCGCGTGAGGGAAGAGCTCTTGAAGCAGGTCCAGAGCGTCTTCTCCGGCCAGATCAAGATCCAGAAGGCGACGCTCAGAGCTCCCACCCAGTTGGCTCTCGAGGGCCTCTCTCTTTCCGCGCCCGATGGAGGGGAGGTGTTTCTCGACCTGAAGAGGGCGTCGGCCTCCCTGGACCTCTGGGCGCTGGCCAGCGGCCAGGTCCGCCTGGCCGAGGTGGCGCTGGACGGTTTCGAGCTGGGGCTGAAGCGGGATTTCGCCGGCCGGTACAGCTTCGAGAAGTACCTGGTGAAACGGCGGGCTGGTCTGTTCGGCCGTCGAGGCGCGATCCTCCTCGGCGCGGCGGTGGTCGCCATGCCCTCCGACCAGGAGCCGGAGCCGGAGCCCGCGCTCGAGATCGACCGGATCCTGCTGAGAAAGGGACGGGTCCAGTACCTGTACGGCTTCTGGCCGGTGCAGCTCGCCGGAGTGGCCGGGGCGCTCAGCCTGACCCGGGGACGGGTGGAGGTGCTGGAGCTCAGGGCCCGGGCGTTCGATCAGTTCATGGTCAGCATGCGGGGCTCGGCGACGCTCACCGGTGCGGAGTGCGCGTTGACCGCCAAGCTGGACGAGAGCCCTCTGCAGCAGATGGTCAACTTCGTCCCGCTCTTGCCGGGCTACCTCCTCTACTGGCGTGAGCAGATCCAGGGCTCTCTCTCGGCGACTCTCGACTACAAGCGGCGAGAGCACGGGCAGGAGGCGGTCGCCCGGGTGGCCGTCAAGGAGCTGGCCTGGACGAGCCCTTCATTCCTGGGCGCGACGATCCAGGCCCCGGACGCGACGATGAACCTCTCCTGGCGGGATCAGGGGCGCACAACGACCGCGCCCACGGGAGCCGCTGCGGTTCCGGGGATCCAGCCGTTCGAGCATGGCCGGAGGCCGGAGAACTGGCCCCCGGCGGAGCCCTCCGTCGGCAAGATCGAGGGTGATCTCTCGATGAGCGGCCCCACGGTTCGTCCCACGGCGCTGACCACCGACATCCCCCTGGGCAACCTCAAGGTGGCCTTCGAGTACCTGGACGGGTTCGCCCGCTTCAAGAGCTACTCGGCATCGCTGGGTCAGGGGGCGCTCACCGGCAGCGGGTACTACAACAGACCGGCAGGCCGGCCGCCAGAGTACGAGCTAGGGTTCTCCCTGACCCAGGTGCCGCTGGCCGATGTGGGGCTGGCGTCGATCGTCCCTCCTCTCTTCTCCCAGGCGGTCATCGTCAGCGCCAAGGGACGGTTCCTGCCCGCTGCCGTGGGCCTGGGGGTCGCCGAGGTCAAGTTCGGGGCCTCGCACCTGAACCTCCAAGGGCAGCTCCGACCGGATGGGCCGATCTGGGTGGTGCGGGACGCCTCGGTGCGACTCGGTCTGGACGGGGCTCAGCTCGCCGGCGTGCTGGGCGTGCCGGGGACCGTCAAGATCGGCGGCCGGCTGGACGGGACCATCTATCCGGCAGGCCCTCTACGAGGCCTCCACGGGACCGGTCGGTTCGACAAGACGACCCTCACGATCGCGCCGAACCGGCCGGCGGCAGAGGGTGAGACGGTCCGGGTGGAGCTCGAGGGGGGGGCTCTGGAGCTCTCGGCTGGTGGGCTCTCCACCGCGGAGATCAGGGGACGCACCCTCGGGGGGCAGCTGGGGCTCAACCTGACCGTCAGCCCGGGCGTTGCCGGGCCGCCGCGGATCGCCCTGACCCTCCAGAACGTGGAGCTGGCCGGCCTGGCCCGTGGCTTCGGACTGGGCGGCGCCGTGAGCCGCGGCAGGGCGCAGCTCGCCGGCCAGATGGGCGCGCTCTCGTTCTCCGGGGTGATCACGGCCGATCAGGTCGCCATGGCCATTCCCCAGGACCTGAAAGAGTCCGCCGGCAAGCTGGGGCTGGCCGAGCTGGTGTTCGACGGCGTATCGGCCAGGCTGCTGGCCACGCTCCAGGGGCTGGAGATCTCGGAGATCGACGCGGCAGGGCCGAGCGTCCGCGTCACCGGACACGTCAGGCTCCAGGCCCACGGTCCGCCGGGGGGGCAGCTGCTGCTCACGCCGGTCGGAAAGGCCACGACGGGACTGCCGGTGTCGTTCGGTGAAGCCCAGACCGGTGGTGTGAGGCGTTGAGCGGCACCGCGGCGACCGGGGATCCCCGGGGCCTGGCTCGCGACAAGGTGCTGTGCAGCGTCTGCGCCGACCGGATCCACGGGTCCGACTGGGTCGCCTGCCTCGCGTGCGAGGTGCCGGTCCACCGCAAGTGCTGGGAGTACGCGGGCAAGTGCCCGGTCTACGCCTGCGGGTCCGATCGCTGGCTGGAGCCGATCGACCTCTTCCTGAAGCCCCGGCCCCCGGTGAACATCGACTCCGAGGCCGCGCCGCCGGCCCCCCGTCCCCAGGAGTCGATGCCGGCGACACCGGAGGCCCGGGCCGCGCTGTACCTGACCCTGGATCGACGGCGCGAGGAGCTGGAGTCCCGGTACCACGATCTCGTGAGTCATCGCCTGGAGGCCACCTCGGGCTTCCCTGGCGCAGGGATCTTTCCGGTGCTTCTGCTGCTGATGATCGTCGCCCCGGAGGCCTGGCTGCTCTGGGCGGTGCTCATGAGCGCAGCCGCCGGTGTCGGCGTCGCCCGGCGGATGAGGGCGTCGGTCCGCGGTCCGACCGATGAGGAGATCCTGCGCCTCGGCGAACAGATCAAGGCTCTGGAACGGTTCCAGATCGAGGTTGCCCCGCCCCGGGGGCCATCGGAGAGGCCATGATGGATCTCAGACAGCTCAAGAACCTCCCCCGCTTCGGAGAGGTCACGAAGATCGCGGTCAAGCTGGGGCTGGAGCAGCTGAACGAGGCCCTGGGGCTGACCACGGCGGTCTAGAAGGTCACCCAGAGGTTCTTCCCCGGCAAGGGCAGCCCCGAGCTGGCGCTCACGTTCCCGCAGCGGCTCAGGAGCGTGATGGAGGACCTGGGGCCCACGTTCATCAAGCTGGGCCAGGTGCTCTCCACGAGGCGGGACGTCTTCCCGGAGGAGTACATCGAGGAGTTCGCCCGGCTCCAGGACTCGGTTCCGCCCATGGACTACGAGAGAGTCCGGGACGTGTTCGCCAAGGAGCTCGGGAGGGATCCCGGGGAGGTCTTCCAGGAGTTCGACCCGACGCCGCTGGCCGCCGCGTCGATCGGCCAGGTCCACAAGGCGGTGCTCAAGGGTGGGGAGAAGGTCGTCGTCAAGGTCCAGCGCGACGGGATCCGGTCCACGATCCGATCGGACATCGACCTGCTCCACATCCTGGCCAAGTGGGCGGAGTCGTCCGGGATGCTCGACCCGATCTACGGGGCCACGGAGATCGTCGAGGAGTTCGGCCGGTCGATCCACCAGGAGCTCGACTATCTCCGGGAGGCGCAGAACGTGGTCGCCTTCCGGAAGAACTTCGACGGCGACCGCACGGTCCACATCCCCCGGATCTACGAGGAGTACACGACCACCAGGCTCCTCTGCATGGAGTTCATCCAGGGCAAGAAGGCGAGCCGGTTCCAGGAGACCGACTGCGACCCCAGGGAGATCGCCCGGAGGGGTGCGCTGGCGGTGCTGAAACAGCTGTTCCAGGACGGGTGCTTCCACGCCGACCCCCACCCGGGCAACATCCTGATCATGCCTGGCAACGTGGTCTGTTTCATGGATTTCGGGATGACCGGGCGGCTCTCCGTGAAGATGCGGGACCACCTGGCGTGGTTCCTGATCCTGCTGTTGAATCGGGACTACGACGCTCTGTCCAGGGCGCTGGTGGAGATCGGCGACCCGCTGGAAGACGTGGACCTCGACGCCCTGTCGACCTCGCTTCTGGACACCCTGGACCCCTACCAGGGGGCCAGCCTGAGGATGATCGACCTGGGGAACCTGATCCGGAGCGTGAGCCGCCTCCTGGTGCGCTACCGGCTCAGGCTCCCCACGGGGTACACGCTCATGATCAAGAGCCTGGTCACCGTGGAGGGGCTGGGGAGGAAGCTCGACCCGAGCTTCGACATCACCGCCCTGGCCAGGCCGTTCGTGGAACGGCTGATCGCCGACCGGTGGAAGCCGAAGCGGCTGGCCCACGACCTGGAGCTCATGACGCTGGACCTTTCGAGCTTCGCCCGGCGGACGCCTCAGCAGCTTTCCAGGATCCTCAACAAGATCCAGCACGGGTTGCTGGACCTGCAGTTCAACCACAAGGGCCTGGATCCGCTGACCCACTCCCTGGACAAGGCGTCCAAGAGGCTCGCCCACGCGATGATCATCTCGGCGCTGGTGGTCTCTTCCTCTTTAATCATGGCCTCGATGTCGGCGGTCGGGGTGAACTACTGGATCGGAATTGCAGGATATTTGATCGCGGGGGGCTTGAGTGTCTTGCTGATTTTCTTATAATCAGTGTCCCGGGGACCCCGTGAATCATGGGTAACTTCCGTGAAACATTTCCCCCGGGATACGCGTAGTGCTAGGCGTATGGTGTGAATGAGACTCTGCCCTGTGGAGTCTGCCTTGTGTCACGGCAGGGGAGTCAAAGCCCCGTCCGGCGAAAAAGCCGCCCCGGTTCACGGGGGGCGGCAGGGTCGGTACGAGTCCGATCTGGAGGTCGAGTTATGAGAGCGGAGGGTCTCTCGTTCGCCAACCCGCGGATCACCGTTCTGGCGGTGGCCCTACTGTGCCTCGTGACCGGTCCGGTCCTGGCTCAGTACGGCTACAGCCCGTATCAGAACTCCGGATACGGGTACAACCAGGGGTATGGCCAGGGCTATTACAACCAGGGCTATGCCAACCAGGGCTACTACAACCAGGGCTACTACCAGCAGAACCAGGGCTCGTGGTGGGACAAGCTCAAGAACAGCTTCACCGGCGGCACCGGCAGCCAGGGGCTGGGCCGGACGCTGGGTGGTGCCGCCGGTATCGCCGCCGGGTCGTTCGGTGGCGCGGCGCTCGCCTCGGCCGTGATCAAGGCGGCCGGCGTGGCGTCGATGGGCCCGATCGCGCCGATCCTCGTGGGGACGGCGATCACCGCCGGCGGTGCGTTCCTCGGCGGCAAGCTCCTGAGCCACGGCGGCTCATGGATGGACCGCGCCATGGGGCCGGATATGACCTGGACGCTCGTGGGGGCCATCGCGGGCTCCGTGGCCGGCTTCGCCCTCCTGCCGGCGCTGGGGCCGTTCGCCGGGCCGGCCGGTCGAGTGATCGGGGCGGCCGTGGGCGGTGTGGCCGGCGGTCTGCTGGGCAAGATATTCGCCCCGCACCTCCAGAAGTTCGCCACTCCCAACACGATCTACGCGGGCACTGGCGCCCTGCTGGGCGGCCTGGGCTTCGGGATCCCTGGAGCGCTGATCGGCGCCGTGGGCGGCTACGCCCTGGGGTCGATCTTCGACAAGAACTTCTTCTCCGAGCCGGGGAGCTCCCTGAGCGGTGACCTCCGGAGGAACGCCGTTGACTTCAGGCAGCCGGCGTACGCGCTCCAGAACGGCGCGAACACGATCACCAACTGGGTGAGCAACACGGGCAACTACGTGGAGAACCGGCTGCGAACGCCCAGCTACGGCTACTACGGGGGCTATGCCTACCAGCCCAACACGGACGTCGTCGGGCAGGGCAACCCCTACGTGACCCGGGCTCCGGGTTACGGCACCGGCGAGTACAACTACACCGGCGTCTACGCCCCGCAGAGCACGCCGACCGACGGGGCCGACACGCTGGCCGCTCTGAAGAAGAAGTTCCTGGACGCCCAGGCGACCTACCAGGCGCTGGAGGCGGCCGGTGATGCGAACCGCACGGCGGCCTATCAGCAGATGATGCAGGCCCGGCAGGCCTACGAGGCTGCCGCTCGTCAGAGCCGCTAGGCTGAACCCTCTCGGTGCTTGCGAGGCCCCGCCCCCTCGGGCGGGGTTTCGTCGTTTGCGGGCCCGGCAGGGAAGAGGACCGCATCCGGTTGGAGGGCGCGCGCGGGGGAAGGGAAGAGGAGGGGATCCGGATTGAGGTCGCGCTCGGGGGCGCGACTCGGACCCGGCGAGGCGCCGGGTCTTGCGACTCGGACCCGGCGAGGCGCCGGGTCTTCACTCGTTCTTCTTGAACAGGAAGTCCAGGAGGCCCTTGGACGACTTCGCTTCTTTGACCCCTTCGCCCCAGTAGGGATAGAGGGTCGGCATGAAGATGATCAGCGCCCACGCTTGCTGGTAGATCGAGGCCATGCGCTTGGACGCCAGCGGCTTGAGCTGCGCCCGCGGGTCCTTGCTCTCGCCGGATG
>JACQZM010000021.1 GCA_016213885.1 Candidatus Rifleibacteriota bacterium
CGACGGGCTCGACCAGGGCCGCTGGGCGGACCACGGCGACCAGCGATCTCGAAGAGCTGCTGAGCGACATCTGATCCCGCGGCGAGGCCCTGGCTCCGGTTTCTCGAGGGGCGAGGCCAGCCCGGGCGACGTTCCGACGGAGGGGACACTGCCTTGGATTCACCCAGAACGACACCGACCGGACTCTGGAGACTGTGGGTGGAGGGTGCGGCCATCATCGGAACGATGGTCGTCCTCGCCGTCGCGCTCATCGACAGGGACGTGCCGAAGCCGCCTGGCGAGCCACCCTCGGAGCTCCCCGCACCGTCCGCGTCCGCTTCCCCCGATCCGGTGCTGCCGCCCCCGGTCGCCCAGGAGCCGTCCCTGTCTGCCTCCGAGTGCTGCACCGCCATCGACGCGGCGGTCCGGGCGTCCAGGAGGGCGCTCGGGCTGGGGGACATCGACGGGGCGCGGGCCAGCCTGTCCGACGCTCTCTCCTCGTGCCAGGGGTGTGCCGGGGCCAAGCTCCTGCTGGGCCGGGTCCACGCTGTCCAGGGCGACGTGGCGGAGGAGGAGCGGTGCTACCTGGAGGTGGTCCGGCTGACGCCCCGGGAGACCCGGGCGTGGGTGGCGCTGGCCGAGTGCCGGGGCCGCCGGGGGGCTGACGTCGAGGCGGCGGTGCGAACGCTCAGGGAGGCGGCTGGCTCCGAGCGACCCGGACACGCGGCTGGCCCGGGCCTGGCTGCTCCGGGAGCGAGGCGATCTCGCCGGCTGCGTGCGCGAGGCCCGGGCCGCCCTGGAGAGCGACCCACGCCTCGCGCCCGACGCCGACCTCCTGACGACCGCTCCCCACCGGGATTCCCGGCTCGTCCAGCAGCTCGCGCGGGAGCTCTCCCCCGATTGCGATCGGGCGTACCGGGCGCTGCTCACCACCGGGCCGGTGCACGTCAGGGCGGTCCTGAAGGCCGGCGAGCACTTCCTCGCCCGAGGCCAGGGAGCGCTCGCGCTGCTTTCGTATCTGGCGGGTCGGCGGCTGGAGCCCGACGGGGAGCCGCACCATCTCGAGCTCGCCCGGGCCTACCGGCTCTGCGGGGAGTCCGGGAAGGCCGAGGAGGAGCTCAGGGCGGCCGTGACCGAGCGCCCCTGGGACGAGGCGGCGGCCGTGGCCCTGGTGGAGCTTCTCTGCGACCAGAAGCGAGGAGCCGAGGCGGTCCGGCTCACCGGCGACCTCCTCGGCCAGCTCCCCGATTCGAAGAACCTGGTGGAGTCGCTGGCCGGGGCCATGGTCCGGCGCGGACTCAAGGCGGAGGCCCGGTCCGCTTTCGACAGATGGGCCCGCCAGCAGACGGCGAGATCCGCGGCGCTCGCGAGACTCGGCCTCTTTCTCGAGCGGGAGGTGGGGGATCGGGCGGCGGCGGAGCAGGCCTACCGGGAGGCGCTGAACCAGCCGGGGTCTCCGATCCACGAGTACCACGCCGTGACCGCGGCGTCGTTCTTCCTGAGAGCCGGCAAGCCCGGGGATGCGGCTTCGGTCTGTCGGTCCGGCCTCGAGCGCTCTCCCACCTCGCCGCTGCTGCTGGAGTGTCTCGGAAGGGCGCTGTTCGCTCAGGGGCGCACTGACGAGGCCGTCCGGGCGTTCGAGAAGGAAGCCGGCGGCTACACCACGCCCTCCCCGGCCGGGAGCTGGGCCAGCTGGCGCCTCGGCGACTGCTGGTTCGCCAGGGGCGAGCTGGCCAGGGCGCTGGCCGCCTACCGGGCCGCCGGCGACTCCCGCGCCCCGACCGTCCGATCCCAGCTCCGCCTCGGCAGGCTCGCCCGCGACCAGGGCCACCTGCCGACCGCCGAGGCCGCCTACCGCAGAGCGATCGTCGCCAACGGCAGGCTCGCCGAAGCCTGGGCCGGCCTCAGGGACGTGCTGGCGTCGGGCAAGAGGGTCTCGGAGGCCATCGCCGCACACCGGACGGTCATCGAGCTCTCTCTCGACAGCGACGGCGAGAGAGCCGGGCTGGCCCGCTACCTGGGGTCGGTGGGCCGCTCGTCCGATGCGGAGAAGGTGCTGAGGGAGCGGCTGGTCTTGCCGGCATGCCCTGCGGCGCCGGGCGTCTGGCCCCGGTACGCCGAATTGATCCGCTGGCTCAGAGCCAAGGGCCGGGCCGCCGAGACCGCGTCGGTGGCGATCCGGGCGCTCCAGGACCGACCCGACGATCTCACGGTCTGCCTGAACGCCGCGGCGGCGCTCCGGGAGGCCGGGCAGGCCGGCGAGGCCGGTCGCCATCTGGCCACCCTCCTCGAGCGCCAGCCGCAGGCCGCCGTCGTCCGGTGGGAGCTGGTCCGTTGCCTCGTCGCCGCCGGCGACAGGGAGCGGGCCGAGAGACTCTGCCGGGAGGCGCTGGCCGCGAACCCCCGGTCCACGGCGGCGCTCTTGATGCTGGCCGGGGTTCTGGAGAGCGGCGGCAACTGGCCCAGGGCCGAGACGGTGGCACGGTCGATCCTCGAGCTGGACGATCCGTCCGGCGACGAGCTCGAGGCCGTGGGCGACCTCTTCTTGAAGAGGGACCGCCTCGGCGAGGCCGAATCGGCGTTTCGACGGGCGCTGGCCAGGCGATCGATCGGCGCCCCCTACCGGTTGCTGCTGGTCGCGGACCGCAGGTTCGCCGCCCACGACCTCGTGCCGGCGTTCGCCCTCTACGGGGAGCTGGTCAGGGGAGCGGCTCTCCCGGCCGCCCAGCTGCTCCGGGTCGGCGACCTGAATGCGGCCCACGGGCGGTTCGCCGTGGCGGAGGAGGCGTACGCCAGAGCCGGAGCCGGCGGCGGCCTCGTTGGCGCCGCCGCCTGGGCCCGGCTCGCCCAGTGCCGGCTCAGGCAGGGACAGTGGAACGAAGCCCGCGAGCCGCTCCTGAGGGCGGTGGAGCTCGCGCTCGCCTGGCTCGATCGCTGGCGCGAGCTGCGGTGACGCCCCGGTGCCGCGGCCGGTACCTCGGATCGGCCAGTCGTGATCGGTGATCTCGAAGGGAATCTCGCATGACCTCCTCGGGACTCAGGGGGCCCAGCTTCGCACGCAGGGTCGTGCGTCACATCCGGGCCCAGCTCCGGTTCTTCGCCGTGCTGCTCACCGAGTTCTGGATCACCCTGGCGGCGTTCGTCTTCATGGTCTGCGGAAGCGGCTGGCTGCTGAGCCGGTTCTACGACGTGCCGGGCCAGGAGCGGCTCCCGTTCGTGGAGGGCGCGTACGCCGCCCTGACCCTGGTGTTCTTCCAGCCCGCCTACCCGTTCCCCAGCGAGTGGTACCTGAGGCCGCTGTTCTTCCTCGTGCCGCTGGTGGGGCTCGGTCTTCTGGCCGAGGGGATCGTCCGCTTCGTTTCGATCGTGATCAACCACGAGGCGCGCCTCGAGGAGTGGCACATGGCCATGGCATCGACCTACTCGGACCACATCATCCTCTGCGGCCTGGGTCGCATCGGGTATCGCGTGCTCCAGCAGCTGTTGCGGACCAAGGAAGACGTGGTGGCGATCGAGAAGAACAAGGACTGCGTGTTCCTGGAGGACGCCCGCTCGGCCGGCGTGCCGGTGGTGGTCGCCGACCCGACCCGGGAGGCCGTGCTGGAGTCGGTGAACGTGGCCGGGGCGCGGACCATCATCATCGCCACCGACGACGATCTGGCGAACCTGGAGATCGCCCTGGACGCCCGCGACCTCAACCCGTCGATCCGGGTGGTGCTCAGACTGTTCAACGAGGCGCTGCTCGCGAAGGTGAAGAAAGCGTTCAACATCCAGATCGCCTTCTCCACGTCCGCGCTGGCCGGTCCGGTCTTCGCCTCCGCGTCGGCCAGCAAGGCGATCCGGCAGTCGTTCTTCGTCGACGACACCCTGCTGGAGGTGGCCGAGTTCACGGTGCTCCCGCGGTCGAGTCTGGCCGGCAAGACGCTCAACGATCTGAAGGAGCGCTTCCCGATGCGGGTCATCTCCATCGCCACCGGCAAGGAGCAGAAGCTGTTTCCGAGGGGCTCGGAGAAGGTGGCCGAGGACGACACGATCGTGGTGCTGGCGACCCTCGAGACGGTCAAGGCGATCGAGGCCGCCAACGGAGGATGAACGCGGTCCGATGGTGGACGGCCATGCGAGCGTGGACTCTCCGAGCCCCGGATCTGCCTCGAGCTCGTCGAAGACCCCAGGATGTCCTTGGCGC
Source organism: Candidatus Rifleibacteriota bacterium (assembly GCA_016213885.1). GTDB lineage: Bacteria > Muiribacteriota > UBA6191 > JACPRK01 > JACQZM01 > JACQZM01. The sequence continues at coordinate 4,166 of JACQZM010000021.1, forward strand.
GTGTTCACGCCACCTCCGGCCTAGAACGACTTGACCTGCCGCATGGGACGGTCGAGGTCGTAGCTCCCGTCCGGGCCCAGCGTGAGCACCCGGAACTCGCAGAGGCCCGGGTTCTTCAGCGACTCGAAGTACTCCACGGTCCAGTGGAACCACCGCATCAGGAACAGCCGCAAGGTGAGGCCGTGCGTCACCAGCAGGGCGTTGGCAGGGTAGTCCGGCTGATCGAAGTCCCGGTGCAGGGTCTCCAGGAACGTGCTGACCCGGTCGCACACGTCCGCTCCCGACTCGCCGTGGGAGAAGCGGAAGAAGAAGTGCCCGAAGGCGGCGCGGGCCCGCCGGCCCCTCTTCATCTCCTTCCTGTCCTGGAAGTTCCCCCGGTCTTGCTCCCGGAGCCTCGGCTCCTCCTGGGCCAGGACGATGGCCGGTCCGAGCGCCTCCTTCAGGAGCTCGTAGGTCTGCCGGGTCCGCGTGTACGGCGACACGTACGCCCGGACCGTGTCGGCGCCCACGATCTCCTTCAGAGCGGCGCCGGCGGCGAGCGCCTGCTGACGACCCTTGCGGGTGA
>JACQZM010000022.1:0-4710 GCA_016213885.1 Candidatus Rifleibacteriota bacterium
CGATGAACAGCCTGATGAAGTGGGCGAAGAAGTCCGAGGTGAGGTACCGTCGCACCACCTGCACGAAACCGACCGGCGTCTCGCAGTAGGCCGTGCGGGCCGGCTCCGCCTCCAGAAACGACCCCTCGATCACGCTGGTCCGTTCCGCCGGGGAGACCTGGCTGGCGGCGGGCAGGGACCGCGCCGGGGCCTCCAGATCGGAGAGCAGCGTGGACGCCGGGGCCTGCACCGACTCGGGGCGCGCGGGCTCGGCGACCCGGGTCGCCGCCGGGGCGGGCGGGCCCGGATCGAAGACCGTCGCCGGCGCGGTCCGGGGGGCGAGGTCCGGCGGCGACACCAGGTTCTGCACCCCGTCGGCCTGCGCCGGAACGGCCGGCGGAGCGAAGGCTGCGTCGCGTGCCTCGGGCCGGGTCGGGGGGGCCAGCGGCTCCGGCGGCCTGGCGACCACGGGCGGCGTGGCGTCGACGACCGCCCGGCCGACGGGGACGGTCTCGCGGGCGGCCGGTACCGCCGCAGGCGTCGCGCCGTCCGGGCCGCCGGACCGGGACTCGTCTCGGGCCGCCACCGGTTCGGAGACGATCGGAGAGCCGGAAGGCACCGGCTCGTCCCGGGGGACCGGAGCGGGCGACGCCGGGATCTGCTGAGCCTCCCGGACCGGTGCCAGCGGGGGAGGGGCGATCACCGGACCTTCGGCTTCCCGGGGAGCGGGCTGTCGCTCCGGCGGCGGAGCGACCGGCTGCCCCATGGCCAGGCTCGCCTTGCGCCGCTCCTCCTCCCTCGCCTTCGCCTCCTTGGCCGCACGGGGAATCACGTCGAAGATGGACTGCCGCACCTTGTCTTTGTTCAGTACCATCGAAGCGGCTCCCTCCCAGGGGCGAGCGCTGTCATGCCGCGGTGCCCGCGGAGCCCGACGGATCGCCCTGCTCGCCGACCGCGGCCTCGCGGCCACCCTGCCCGCCGATGGACGCGGAGGTCGCCGGGGCCTCTCGAGAGGCGGGCGGCGAGACCTGCTGTTCGACGACCGTGCCGACCGGTCCGCCCGAGCTCGCCGCGACCTCGCCCGGGGATGGCTGCGCGAGCGGCGGAAGTGGAGAAGCCGGGTGGGTGGCTCCGGGGTCGGTCGTTCCCGGAGCGACCGGTTGGGCCGGAGGCGCGACCACGACCGCCGCCCCCCCGGGCGCCTCCGGGGCCGATCGTTCCACCGGTGAGGTCGCGGGCTGATCGGTGGTGCCGGTGCTGGCCGGCGAGGGGTTCTCCTTGGCCTCGAGACGCTCGAGGAACTCCGTGGTCAATCGGTTGTAGTCGAAGGAGCCGCGGGCGCTGGCGCTCCCTTCGTACTGGTAGATCGTCTTGTGCTCGGAGGGGGCGGCCTTGTGCTTGGTGTTCACACGGATCCGCGTGTCGAACACGTCGTCGCCGAACTGGTCCCTGAGGATGTCTTCCACATCCTTGGTGATGCCCTCGCGCCGGTCGTACATGGTCAGCACGTAGCCCAGGATGGCGAGGTGCGGGTGGAGCTTCTCTCTCACCTGTCGGATCGTCCTCAGGAGCCACTTGATGCCCAGCAGCGGCAGGAACTCGCAGGAGACCGGGACCAGGACGTAGTCGGCCGCCACGAGGGCGTTGATCGTCAAGAGCCCCAGGTACGGCGACGTGTCGATCAGGACGAAGTCGAACCCGTTCACGACCTCGGAGTCGAGGCAGAACCGGAGGATCGAGTCCCTGCCCATCATCGCCGCCAGGTTCAGGTCGGCGTGGACCAGGCTCTCCCCGGACGGCGCGAGGAACAGGTTCGGCGTCGCCGTCTCCCTGATGATCGAATCGAGCTTCCGCTCGTCCAGGATCATCTCGCACATGCCCTCCTCGTGCTCATCCAGCGGACGGAAGAGGACGTGCGTGGTGTTGCTCTGGATGTCCAGGTCGATGACGAGGGTCCGGAAGCCCTTCTGGGCGAGGCCGGCGCCCAGGTTGACGGCCGTGGTGGTCTTGCCGACGCCGCCCTTCTGGTTGGCGATGGCGATGGTGCGGCGGCGCGGGGTGGCTTGGGAGGAATATGCCGGTATCACGTCTCGTTTGGCTTCTGGACAGGAAAAGCCGATCGTACATTATCACAGTTCCGTGCCAGGATGCAACCCGAGCTCCGGACAAGACCCGGCGCCTCGCCGGGTCCGAGTCGCGCCCCCGAGCGCGACTTCAATCCGGATCCCCTCCTCTTTCTTCTCTCTCCCGAGCGCGACTTCAATTGAATCCCCTCCTCACCGGAGACCCTCGCCCCGGGCCGCGGTGAACGGTTGACACGGGGAGGGTGTGGATCCACAGTGGAGGCCGAGCCGCTGGAGGGTTGCCGCCGTCGCCATGCCATCGAACCCCATCCTCATCGTCCTGGTGAAGCCGCTCTATCCCGGAAACGTGGGAGCCGTGGCCCGGGCCATGGCGAACTGCGGGCTCACCGAGCTGACCGTCGTGGGTTGCCGGTGGGACGGGTGGCCCCGGGAGGCCTACCAGCTGGCCTCCGGCGCGGACCCGATTCTCCGGAGCGCGCGACGGGTCGACACCCTTGCCGAGGCGCTCCAGGACTCCGTACTGGCCGCGGCCACGACGTCCCGCGACCGGGCAGACGGGGTGCCGCTGGTCACTCACCGGGAGGCGGCCCCCCGCCTCCTGGCGGCCCGCGCCTCTGGCCGGGTGGCCGTGGTGTTCGGCCCGGAAGACCGGGGGCTATCCGGCGACGAGATGGCGCTGTGCTCCGTGAGGATCAGAATCCCCACGTCGACGATGCACTCGTCGCTCAACCTGGCGCAGGCCGTGCTGCTGGTCGCCCATGAGATGTTCGTGATCGGCTCATCGACGGATGTCGCTCCTGGATCGTCGGCCGCCTCACCGCTGCCTGCGGACCTCGGCGAGCAAAACTCCCTCTTCGACGAGCTGCAAGCCCTGCTCGACTCCGTCGGCTTTCTGAACCCCCAGAACCCGGATCACATCATGAAGTCGATCCGTCAGGTCTTCCTTCGGGGTCGGCTGGACGACCGGGAGGTCCGGATCTTCCGGGGCATGGTGCGGCAGCTTCGGTGGGCGCTGGGGAGGGTGCGCGGGGGCGGCGTCGGCGCCCCGGACTGAGAGACCAGCTCCCAGGTGTCCGCCCCGGCGTCGTGCCGGACGACCAGGCGAGCGCCGGCGACGGTCTGCAGCCTGAAGAACCGCAGCTCCTGGGGTTCCCCCGAGGGCACCGGGGCCGGTCGCTCGATCCACGCGTCGAGGACCCGGTCCACCTCCACCCATGACCCGTCGAGGTCCACTGCCGTGGGCCGCTCGTCGGCCCGGTGTCCCGACCGGGTGCGCACCCGGATCGAAGGCGCCATGGCACCCACCTCCAAGCTCGCCAGATGCGTTTCTCGGCGACGACTCGATTATCACAGACAAGACCGGGCGAGCGGCGAAAAAAAGGGCGGGGCATGTCTATCCTTCGATCCGCGGCTACCGTCAGAGTAAGGGAACATCGGGGTATCACTCGCCGCCGGCGCTGACGCCGGAGAGGCGATCATCCAGGAGCCACCACCGGACCCCGGCCGACCCGGGTACGGCGAAGGGCTCCGGGGAGCACGGCCAAAGGGCCAGGCACCCTGAGCGCCGGACCGGCTGGCCCCGGCCCGGGGTGCCTGGCCTTCAGCCAGTCACGGAGGTCACCAGTATGCGCAATAGGAAGCGGAGCGCTCTCTTCCAGGGTTTCACGTTGTTCTTCCTCGCCCTGTTCTTCACCTTCGGCATCATCGCCGACCAGGGGTGCACGGTGATCGTGAGGACCGGCGGGGCGCCCCCCCTGCCGCCTCCTCCGCCGCCGCCCCTGGGCCCGACGAACCCGACGACGACCACCACGGGCCCGCTGGCTCCGAGCACCACGGCCCGGCAGCCGCTGGTGGGGATCCTGGTCTGCAACTCCACCGAGGTATGCGGCTTCGCCTATGACTCCGTGGAGCCGACCAGCACGGTCGTGAAGGTGAAGTTGCAGGCCGCCGCCGCCACGGCGCCGACGACCGCCACGACCACGACGGTGGATGCACTGGCCACGGTCGACGCCAACGTCCAGGGTGACGACATCAACGGGTACAAGGGGGTCCACCCGGCCGGCCACGGCTTCAGGTTCACCCTCTCCAGCATCGACGCAGCCAAGCGCCCCGCGGTGGGCTCCCAGGTCGTGGTTCGGGCCGAGAACGGGGCCGCGTTCCAGGCCACGGCACCCCAGACGATCGCGCAGCCCTGAGCATCCGCCGGCACCCGCCGGCCGGGTCGTCCGATCCGATCTCTAAGCCCCCCTCCCCCTGAGAGCCGATGAGTCTCGGGGGAAGGGGTTCGGCTTGTCCGTCGACCACACACGCACGTCCGCGCATCGATCGGTGGTGCTCCTCGGCCTGGTCTTCCTTGCGGTGACCAGCGTCGGGGGCCTCCGGGCCGATTCCGGCAGCCCGTCGGCCGTCCAGTCCGACAGCCCCGCCTCGCGGGCCGGAGGTCGAAGGTCGGAGGCCTGGCCGACGGGCGTTCGGTCCGGATCGGCCCAGGCGGCAGCGACCATGAAGGCGCGCCTGGCGAGCGCCGCCCTCCGGTCCCGAGCCTCCGGAGGCGATCCTGGCGGGATGTTGGCCCGGGCTGCCGTCGCCGCAGGGTTGCCCGGCTCGCTGACCCGCGATGCCGGGTTCGCCGGCCGGGCCCGGGACC
>JACQZM010000022.1:4729-29054 GCA_016213885.1 Candidatus Rifleibacteriota bacterium
CCAAGCTGCTGGCGCAGCTCAAGAAGGCGCTCGAGCAGCTCCAGAAGCTCTGGGTCGCCGACCAGCGCGACGCCATCTGGGTGGGCAACGAGCGGTGCCTCGAGTGCCATGAGGAGTACGGCCAGGAGGGTCGCTCGTCGCTGTACGCCCTCTACACCCGATCCAGGGAGATCCTCCTGCCGTTTCGCCGCGGGTGCGAGGGGTGTCACGGTCCGGGCAGCAAGCACGCGGCCGGGGATCTCCGGGCGGTCACGAATCCCAGGAACCTCACCAAGGCCAGGATAGCGGACCTGTGTCTCTCGTGCCACACGGTCAAGCGGCTGGTCGGAGACCCGGACTTCCACCTCCCCGGCCACTCGGCGAACCACGTGGGCTGCCTGAACTGCCACTCGGTCCACCATCCGGCGGCGTCCAAGAACCTCAAGCAGGAACCCAACCGGCTCTGCCTCGCCTGCCACGGCGACATCAAGGCCCAGCTCACGCTTCGCAGCCGGCATCCGGTCCTCCCCGAGAAGAGCTCATTGACGTTGACCAGCCGCTCCGACAAGGTGCTCTGCATCGACTGTCACCGGCCCTACACCCGGACCGGAGACTCCGTGGGGCGGGAGCCGCAGCAGGCCACCTGCCAGCGCTGCCACCCCGACACCCGGGGCCCGTTTCTGTTCGGGCACGACGGGGGCTCCCCCGAGGTGTCCAAGGGCTGCACAACCTGCCACCTGCCGCACGGATCGCCGCATCGTCATCTCCTGAGGATGCAGGGGCGATCGCTCTGCGTCTCGTGCCACACGGACCAGGCCACGACCCACTATCCGGGACCCTCGTGCACGGTCTCCGGGTGTCACCAGTCGATCCACGGTTCGAACCTCAACCAGTTCTTCCTGAAGTAGGGCAAAATCCATGCGGGTCAGCAGAGGCGGGCTCTGGATCGGCCTCATCGCCCTGTCGATCCGGACGGGGGCGCTCGTCGCAAGCCCCGACCATCCCCAGGTGAACCTGGCCACGGGTCGCTCCCAGGCCGACCTGTCACGCTCCCTCTCCGGTCTCAAGAAGGCGCTCGACGACCGGAAACGCCCCAGGGTCGCCCCGAAGGAGACGCCTTTTTGCCTGCAGGACAACGTGGTCACCGGCGAGGTGGGTGTGGCCGCCCACCTCCTGCGCCAGTCCGACGACGATCTGAGGGAGCTCGAGACCTCCTACGCCCTTCCCGGCGCCGTCTCGCTGTCGACGGTGGAAGGGCTGTTCAACATGGAGGGTGCGGGCTTCGGCTCGTTCAAGGTGAGGAACCTCACCGACGACGATCGGGCCGCCCAGCTCACGATGCGCCAGCCGGGACTGTACACCGGAGAGCTGACCCTGGAGCGGTCCGGCTTCGTGGATACGCCGCCGGGCGCCCGGAACCGGCGGAGGAGAATCGCCGGGAGAGTGACGGTGTCGAGGAACCCGCTCACCTCCAGCTGGCTCGACTTCGACCTGCTCTCGCTCATCGGCGTCGGCTCGCTGGGTCCGCGGGACTGGCAGCGGGACCGGCTCGTGGTCGGCGCCTCCGCCGATCTGGGCCTGGCCGGGGCGACCATCGAGGTTCCGATCGAGCACTTCGCCGACCGGATCGACCCGATCAACAACGTCACCTCGACCGGGGGCGCCCTGAGGCTGTTCTCGAGCCTCTGGGGCTACAACGGGAGCATCGGCTGTCAGATCCATCGCATCGCCACCGGCGCCTGCCCGGACGACGAGAACCTGGCGGTGGTCGACGTGACCCTGCTCGGCAAGCGGGTCTACCGCATCAACGGCCTGGAGTCGCGGACCCGTTACCAGTTCACGTTCCACAGGAACCAGATGACCCAGACCGCCCGCACCAAGTCGTACGCAGAGACCTTCTCCACGCTCACCTACCGCCGGTACCGGAAGATCCTCGCGGAGATGGGCGGGGCGACCCGGTACGTGAAGAGGCGGCGTCTCGATCGATGGGGGATCGTCGACCTGCTGGGCCGGAGGAACGACCTGGCCCACATCGCGCTGGATCCGGTGGATCAGGAGAACAGGATGCGGGTCTCCGAGGGGTGGAGCTCGGTCTCGTACAGGGGGGTGAACAACCTCCACGTGAACGTCCGGGCCGAGGGGCTGACCGTCTCGAGCAATCCGATCACGGAGATCGGCACGGCCCAGTCGCCTCCGCTGCACTTCGACAGTCGGTCGGGGTTGCTGGTCGACCTGGTCTACAACCCCTACTCGCCGTACTGGGGAGCGTCGTACAAGTACAAGTCGGAGACAGCCAAGCACGACGCGCGGAGCCAGACCCAGGACCAGATCCAGATGACCGCCGGCGTCCGGGCGGCGCCGTGGCCCTGGCTGTCCCTCACCGGGGAGGTCGTGAGCATCCAGCAGGAGGCGAACCTGGCGGTCGTGCGGGCGGGCCAGACCAACGCCGTCGGCTTCACCACCGGCGTCGTGTGCGACGCGGGTGGCCCCGAGCTGTTCCTCGACTACGGCGAGACGCGGGCGGCGGGAGCTCTGCCCGGTCGCGAGAGCGTGGTGAACCTGGGCTTTTCGACCGAGAACCGGCGCGACGGCACCGTGTCGCGGCTGGTCCTAACTCGCGACCGGCTCTCCAGCGAGAGTCAGCTGGTGGTGGGCTTCACGAGCTACCTCGGCTCGTTCGAGAGACGGTATCGGTTCTGACGGACAAAGAAGGCAAGCCGCTGCCAGGACGCTCTCATTCGAGCAGGTATCGCCAGTGGAGGCCCGCGAAGCGCTCGAAACCACGGTCGGTGGTCCACCACTCGCACCCGCTCTCGATGGCCAGTGCAGCCAGATACGCGTCCGTCGTGTCCGGCCCGCGGATGCCCGTGGTCGTGACGAGGTCTTCGAAGATGGCCCAGTGGCGATTCCCGGGCTCCACATGGTGGATGCCGGGCTGGGTCCGGAGCGCATCGACGAAATCGAAGACGGCCTCGGGCGCCGGCGGCGGGGCGTACACCCGAGGGTTCGTTCCGATGCGGACGACCGCCGCCAGCACGATGTCGCTGACAGCGAAGTCATCCGGGCAGCGCCGTGCCCGCTCGATCTCGCTCCTGCACAGATGGTGGTGGGGGGAGTGCGCGATCATCGCGTGAAGCAGCACATTGACGTCGCAGAGGATCATCAGAGGTCCATGAGCGCGCTGGTGTCATCGAGGTCGACCCCTGCCACGGGTCGTGCGCCTTCGATCACGGGCAAGGGCCGGAGTGCCGGCTTGTTCCTGCGCTCGGCGCGGTCCGAGGCCAGGTACCGCCTCAGGCTCTCCTCCAGCAGTCGAGTGAGCGACAGCCTGCGCTCCGCCGCAACCTTCTTGGCCTCGACGAGCAAGTGATCGGGGAGGTTCACCGTGGTCCTCATGATGCTTTGATGATACATCGATATGCTCCGGTCGGCAAGGCCGGACAGGACACGGTCGGCAGGGAGCCACTCCCTGAGCTGTCTCACCGCTCCAACGATCCTGGTCAAACGGGATTGATGATCCTTATTGACCAGGATAAAATGGATCACAGAGTCCATGAGGCCCGATGTCCGGGAACGTCTCCGCATTCTGAACCCCTGGCTCACCTGCTCTCCGGGGGAGGGTCGGGCGTTGCTCCAGCGCTTCCTTCCTGCTCGGTACGTGGCCCGTCGGGCGTCTCCGCGTCAGGTCGGGGACGAACACGCCGTCATCGTGGTGGGACCTCGCCAGGCCGGGAAGTCGACGCTGACCTGGCACCACCTCGAACCGCTCTTCCCCAGTGTGTTGTTCCTCAATGCTGAAGACACCCTGGTCCGCGAGGCGTGCGCCTCGGCCGGAGAGCTCGCCGACCTCATCCGGCGAGGCTATCCGGGACTCAAGGTCGTGTTTCTGGAGGAGGCCCAGCACCTGACCGAGGCCGGCCTGTTGGTGAAAGGGCTGGTCGACGCGCGCCTCGGCGTTCAGGTTTGGGTGACCGGTTCCTCGTCGTACCACCTCTGCGCCAGGACGCGAGAGACCCTTGCTGGCCGTGCCACGCGAGTGAAGGTCCTGCCCTTCTCGCTGCCCGAGCTGCTGGCGCATGAGGCCGGCGACCTGGGTCCCGAGGGTCGGAACTCCGTGGCCGACCGTCTGGTAGCCCGGCAGCTGATCCTCGGCTCCTTTCCGGCCGTGTGGCTGGCTGGTGACGACGGTGTCCGGCAGCGCTTGCTCTTCGAGTACGTGGAGTCCTTCGTACTCCGGGACGCCTCGGACGTGCACCGGGTCCGGAACGTGCCCGCCTTCCGGCGCCTGCTGGGGCTGATTGCCGTGCAGATGGGCAACCTGGTCAACCTGGCGGCTCTCGGGGCGACCTGCGGGGTCGACGCGGCGACCATCGACTCGTACCTGGAGATCCTGGATGAGAGCCACGTCGTCACGCGTCTTCGGCCCTATGCGGGAGGTCGCCGTCGCGAGCTGACCCAGGCCCCGAAGCTCTACTTCGTGGACTCGGGGCTTCGAAACGCACTGCGAAACGACTTCTCACCGGAACTCGCCACGCGAATCGACGCCGGGGCTCTTCTGGAGAACTGGGCGTTCGCCGAGATCACGAAGTGCCTGGATCTCCTGGACGGGCTCGGTTACTGGCGAAGCACCAACGGTGCGGAGGTGGACTTCGTCATCGAGCACGCGGGCGAAGTGGCCGGTCTCGAGGTCAAGGCTTCCGTCCTGAGGCGACCCGAGATCACCCGATCGTCCCGGAGCTTCTTGGAGGCCTACAAGCCGCGCCGGTTCGCGGTGCTGAACCTCGGGCTCCACGACTCGGTCATCGAAGTCGGGCAGACCGCCGTGGCGCACCTGACGCCGCGCACGTTCCACACATGGCTGGAGACGATCCTGGGGCGCGGGATCTTGCCGCTGATCCGCTGATCCGGGTCTGACCGGATCACCTCGGCACTCTCCGGCGCGCGTCAGGACGCATGGCAGCGCCCGTGGGCCGAGCGGCTGAAACAATCAGGCCTGCCCACCCCGGAATCGCTTCCGGAGCCAGAGGAACAGCGGCGAGAGCGGGCGTTCGATGAGAAGCACCTGCATCCTGTAGAGCCAGGCCGAGTGCCGGCCTCGGTGCTTGGTGAGATACCGTTCCATGCTCCGGCGGTAGATCTCGGGCCGGTTCGGGAGGAGCTGGGTCGTCTGGCTGCCGAGGTGAACGATGTGAGTCCTCGGCGTGTAGGCGATCTCCCACCCGGCCTGGCGAATGCGGTAGCACCAGTCCGTCTCCTCGAGATACAGGAAGTATCCCGGGTCCATGGGGCCCACCTGATCGATGGTCTGCCGTCTCACGAACAGGAACGCGCCGGTGATCTGCTCCACCCGGTGTTCACGCTCGTGATCGGTGGTGTAGCCGAAGCAGAGGTCATCGAGCCCCATCCGTCGTACCAGAAACCCGAGGCCGCTGAGGTTGATGAGGTTCTCGACCAGCACCCTGCGGGCCGACGGGAAGAAGCGGTTCGTGCACGGCATCAGCTGGGCCGACCCGGGGCGAGCGACATAGGAGCAGGTCGACATGCCGACGGTCGGATGGTCGTCCATGAACCGTGTCATCACCTCGAGACAGTCGGGTGGCACGATCGTGTCGTTGTTGAGAACCAGGATGTAGCGTCCGCAAGACCGCTCGAGGCCGAGGTTGTTGGCCGCCGCGTAGCCATCGTTGGTGGGATTCTGTATCAGGGTGACCGCCGGGTACCGCTCTCCCACCATCTCGCGGGAGCCATCGGTCGAGCCGTTGTCGATGACGATGATCTCGAACGCGACCCCGCCTGAGGTCGCGTGCAGGGAATCGAGGCATTGCCGGAGGAGACCGACGCCGTTGTAGTTGGCGATGCACACGGAGACGTCGGTCTGCTTCACGGTCCTCAGCGCTCTTCCAGTCGATCGCTCGGCCATCGGGGCTCCGTGATCCTCTTCGAATATAGCATCTTCGGCACCCGCGTGATACGAAGAGGACCCGGGAGTCTCGGGCTGCTGTGGCGGCCCCGATGCGGGCACTCCGCAACCGGGCGGCTCTCGATTCCATCCGACTCCATCTGGTGGTTCTCTGGCGTCGGGCCATCGTTCTTCTTGCTCAACTCGCGCTCTCTGGGTCACACTCTACCAGCCGACCCGGTCGTGCCGCCCCGGAGCCGTGGGCTCCCACGCGATCTTCAGCCGGGCGAACACCACGGAGGTGGACATGTCTCTTCCCGGAAAGGCCAGAGCGCTGGCCGAGGTGCTGCGGGCTTTCGCTGGCCACCCCTGGGTCTTTGCCAAGCTGCTGCGCCAGCTGCCGAGAGTCCTTCGCGGCTTCACATTCGCCGAGGGCTGGGAGCCCGCTGGCCCGCCGGCCCGTGGCGACACCGGCCTCGACTCCTCGACCGCCGCCGATCCGGAGAATCCCCTGGTGGCCTTCCTGCGGAAGCGGGAGACCGGCAGAGGCATCTGGAAGTGGATGCACTACCTCGACGTCTACCATCGCCACCTCCGCAAGTTCGTCGGGAAGGAGGTCCACGTGCTGGAGGTGGGCATCCACAGCGGCGGCAGTCTGGAGATGTGGCGGGACTACTTCGGTCCGAAGTGCCATCTGTACGGGGTGGACATAGAGCCTGCCTGCGCGTGCTACGAGAACGACCACACCAAGGTGTTCGTGGGCAGCCAGGCCGATCGTGGGCTCTGGCAGACGATCAGACAGCGAGTTCCTGCGCTGGATGTGCTGATCGATGATGGCGGTCACGAGACCGAACAGCAGATCGTCACGATCGAGGAGATGCTGCCGCACCTGCGGCTCGGTGGCGTGTACGTCTGCGAGGACATCCACGGCGAGTACAACGGGTTCTCAGCCTACGTGCAGGGGCTGGTGGCCAACCTGCACGCCATGCTGTCGGGATACGAGCCCGACGTCAAGCCCGCCCCCATCCAGTCGTACATCGGCTCCGTGCACATCTATCCCTATCTGACCGTGGTCGAGAAAGTCGACAGTCCCGTGTCTCGACTCGTCTCTGCCAGGCGTGGAACCGAATGGCAGCCGTTCGGTTGAGCCCGCGCTGTCGATGGGAGTCCCGAGAAGACCGCGGGCTTCTCGGCGTCCAGCCGGCGAGTGCGGGGGTGACCACTGATGGTCGTTGATGGTGCATCGTATTCGTCCGGGCTGGTCACGATAGCCATCTCCACCCACCGTCATCTGACGTACCTGCGTGAAGCCGTGGATTCGGCGCTCTCCCAGACGTACGGCCAGATCGAGATCCTCATCGGGAACGACGGCTCGCTGGCCTCCTTGCACGAGTGGTGCCTCGAGGCCGCCCGTTCCCATCCAACGATCCGGTATCACCGCAACGCCACGAACCTCGGGATGAGCGGCAACTGGAACGTGCTCCTGGAACGAGCGCGTGGCGAGTTCATCACGATCCTGGCGGACGACGACCGTCTCCTGCCCGAGTTCGTCCAGACACTCCTGGAGGCGATGGACCCTGATCGAGACGTCGCCTTCTGCAATCACCACCTGATCGACGAACAGGGAGACCGACTCCCCGAGGCCACGGTTGCCCTCACTCACCAGTACGGCAGAGACGTGCTTGCGCCCGGCCTGGTGCAAGACTTCGAGGCGCTGCTGTGGCAGAATTCGGTCCCCAATGCCAGCGCGCTCTTGCTGCGGACCGAACCGGTCCGCAGGCTCCGGTTCCGCGAGGATCTCAACACGCCCGAGATCGAGCTCCTGCTGCGCCTCTCCCGAGGTGGGGCTCGCGCGGCGTTCGAGCCCCGATACCTGAGCGAGTACAGAACTCACGGCACGTCGGCCACCGCCGAAGGTCTCTGGCTCGACCGTCTGGTGGACGCCCTGTTCGACGCTCCTGCCGCGCCCCACCTGGAGGATCTGAAGAGAGCGTTCCTGCAGCGGATGATCGTACCCGCGGTCAGCCAGTGCCTGGAGAACGGCCAGCAGGCGAAGGCCGGTCGTCTTCTCACGAGCCCCTACTATCCAGTGCCGCTTCGGTTCACGTCGATCGGCCTTCTGCAGACGATCTGCGCCCGGTTGCCAGCTGGTCTCGGCTGCCGGCTGTTCCGCTGGGTCAAGCGACTGAAGCGCTCGCTGCGCCGGGGCTGACGTGCCGACGGTGGGCGCCACCCTGGCCTCGGAAGCGCTCCCGGCGGTCCCTCACTCCTCCGGCCCGATGACCAGCACGAGGTCCCGCGGGGCAGGGGGCGCTCCGGAGAGGATCGGCACGTCGATCTGGCTCCCCATGGCCCCGGTGACGCGGCTCGAACTCCCCTCTTTCACGTCGACGATGATCCCCTTCTTCAGCGACGCCACTCGCCACCTCAGATCGAAGATGACCTGCTTGGCCCCTTTCACCCTCGGGGTCAGCTCGACCATCAGCTGGACCTGCCCCCCCTGGGCCTTGTCGATGGCCGAAGGGGCGACCAGGGTCACCACGGCGGGCTGCCCGGCCAGCATGCGCACCTTCTCCCTCGGCGACTCCTCGACCTCGGTACCGGCCCGATCTCTCAGAACCAGCTCCAGGCCGAGGCTCGATCGCTGCTCGTCCAAGAGCGACAGGAACGTCTCCACCCGGTCCAGATCACCCTTGGCGCCCTCCACGATGAGGGCGTTGCCCACCACGTCCACCTCTGTCCTGGCGAGCTTGAGCCGCTCCTTGGTCAGGAAGTCCTGGACATCGTCGTAGATCCCGCCGGCGCTGATGTGCTTGAGCTTGAGGTAGCGTCGCTCGAAGCCTGGAAAGTAGATGGCCAGGTGCTCCCGGGTCGCCACGAAGTAGAGCCCGTGGGCCGTGTGGACCTCCCAGCCCAGCTGGCTCGCCAGAGCCCGCAGCGCCCCGTCCAGCCCCACGTTCAGCAGGTCCAGGCTCAGTCTGGGACTCGCGACGATGGCCACGATGTTCACACCGAACCCGTCGGCCAGCCGCCGCACCACGTCACCGACCGGCTGGTTCTCGATGCTCAGCGTCAGATTGCTCCGCAGAGGCGTGCGCGACGGCACCTGGGCTTCATCGAACAGGTCCTCGAGCTTCCGGCTTCCGTTGGAGAGCAGGAGGCCGTTCAGCCGCCCAGGCCTCCCGACGAAGAACGTTCGGCCGATCGCCCACACCGACAGACCTGACTGGAACGCCACCGCCAGCAGCGCCTGTGGAAGAGCCACACCCTTCAACGAGAGGTTGACCCTTGCCGGATGGGAGTCGGCCACCATGGTCACCCCATAGAGGCTGGACAGAGCGGCCGATGCGTCCTCGAGCGATGCATCCTTGAGCGTCACATCCTGCGGCCGGGAACCGCCGGCCGCGGCCGGCGCGGGGCGACGCTGCTCTCGCGACAGCTCGTCCCGGAGGCGCTTCAGGCGGGTGAGCTCATCGGCCTGGGCCGGCGCGAGCGACCGGCCGGTGGAGAGCCGGCCGACCACCTGGGCGAACCCCTTGTAGTCCTCCTGTCGAAGCAGCGCCCTGGCCTGTCCCAGAAGCGCCTGATGGTAGGCGTCTCCCGCAGACCCCGTCCCCGCCTGCTGGTAGAGCTTCGAAGCGCGAGACGCGTCGCCCCCCATGACCTCCGCGTCCAGTGCGGCCAGGTAGCTGTCGGCGGCGTTCGCAGGGGACTGGCCAGCCGCGGTCCCGGCGCAGAGCCAGACGGCCAGAACCGTCACCACCAGAGGCGCCGTCGATCGCCAGAGGCGCAGTGCCCCCTGGAGCCAATGCGCCGGCCGGGTCTTGCGGGCGATCACGGTGAGAACTTGTACCCCACGCCGCGGATCGTGAGGATGTGCTTGGGCGACTCCGGCGTGGACTCGACCTTCTTCCTGAGATTGTAGATGTGTGCGTCCACGGTCCGGGTGTCGCACCCCGGGGCGTAGCCCCACACTTTGGAGAGCAGGGTCTCCCGTGGCAACACGAAACCGGAGTTGTCCACCAGGAGCCGCAGCAGAGAGAACTCGGTCTTGGTCAGGTCCTGGGTCTTGCCGGCTCTGCGAAACTGCAGCCGAGAGAAGTCGACCTCGCAGTCGCCGAACCGGAGCACCTTCACCTCGGTCTTGCCGGTCCGTCTGAGGATGGCGCGGATCCGGGCCACCAGCTCCCTCACCGAGAAGGGCTTCGTGAGGTAGTCGTCCGCCCCGGCCTGGAAGCCCCGGAGCTTGTCCACCTCTGCCGATCGCGCGGTCAAGAACAGGATCGGCTCCGTGATTCCCCTGCTCCGGAGCCACTGGGCCAGGGAGAGCCCGTCCTGGCCGGGAAGCATGATGTCCAGCACGAACACATCGAAGGTCGAGGAATCCCCCTGGATCCTCTCCTGGAGAGCCTCGGCGCTCTGGAACGCCGCAACCTCGAACCCCTCGAACTCCAGGTTGTCCTTGAGCCCGGTCAGGATGTTGCCGTCGTCCTCGACGATGCAGGCCCTGGCCGGCACCGAACGCTCCGCGTTCACACCCGCTCCTCCTTGGGCGCTGGCTGACCAGCGGGCTCCGTCTGCTCCTTCACCCTCGCTGGCACCCGGATCGTGAAAGTCGAGCCTACTCCCTCCTGACTCTGGAACTCAACCAGCCCGTGGTGCATGTCGACGATTCGCTGGACCAGGAAGAGGCCCAGTCCCATGCCGCTGGCATCGGTGGTGTTCCCGGCGCGGAAGAACCGCGTGAAGATGTGCTTTCGATCGCGCTCCGGTACTCCCCGTCCCCGGTCGGACACGGAGAGGAACGCCTGGCCTCGCTCGAAGCCGCAGAGCAGCTGGATCGTCTGGCCATCGCCGCCGTACTTGGCAGCGTTGTCCAGGAGGTTGGCCAGCGCCAGCGTCAGCAGATTCACGTCCCCGTCCAGCTCGATGCCGGGGGCGATCCGCACGTCCACGGGTCGATTCTCCCACCGGACCTTGAGACGGTCCACCGCCGCGGCGGCCACCTGGTCGAGGTCGAAGGTGGACTGACGCCCGTCGATCACCACCTCCTCGGCCCTGGAGAGCTGCAGGACGTTCTCGATCAACAGAGTGAGGTGGTCCGACTCGCTCAGGATGCGGCGCAGGTAGTCTCGCTCGCGGTCCTTCCGGCACCGTCCGTGAAACAGCGTCTCCGCGAACATCCGGATCGTGGTCAGCGGCGTCTTCAGCTCGTGGGACACGTTGCCGATGAACTCCGCCTTGAGCCTCGCCAGCTCCAGATGCCGCTTCACATCCCGGGCGATCAGGAACCCTCCGAGAAAGAACATCACCAGGCCCAGGGAGACCACCGACGAGAGAAACGTCTTGCGCGTCCGGGCGAGCGACACGAGCTGGGCCCTGTCGGCCGCCAGAGTTACCGGGGACCCCAGGTACGGCACCTCCAGCCGCATGACGCTGGTGAACCGCTCAGCATCGGCCTGGGGGACCTCCGCGCCGGTGAACACCCGGTAGCCTTCCATGAAAGGCGGTCCAAGGGTCTGGGCAAACGTCTGGCTCATCTCCTCCACGGGGGCCAAGGCAAGGACAACGCGATCCGCGGTCCGCCGGTCGAACTGGATGTACTGTCGACCTCCGAAGTGCTCGATGCGGCCCTCCTCGACTCGCATCCCGCTTCCCGCCTTGTACCTGCCGTAGAGTCGTGGGAAAGGGCTCTCGAGGAGCCGGGAGAGAGTGTCGCGATCCTCCGTGGTGAGCCCCCCGTGCTTCTCCAGCCCGGAGATGAGCTCCTGGATCTCGCCGATGAAGTAGCTCCATTCCTGCGGGTAGAGCGGATACCGTGCGAACGTCAGGTCGAACAGCAGCCCCACCAGGGTCTTGACCGCCTCGGGCCTCCGTTTCAGCCTGGTCTGACACCTGACCACGGAGAGCGCTGCGGCCGGCCCCAGCGCCAGGCCGGTCAGATCACGGGCGCCAGGGTACCGTTCGGACAGCAGACGCAGGGTCTGGAGCGCCCCTTCGTGGTCGCCGCCGGCCGCCGCGGCCGCCGCGAGCCGGGCGAGGCTGGACGCCTGGATGCGAGGCGACGACGAGGTCCAGTAGAGCCTGGCGGCCACGCGCTTGAGGCCTGCCGCGTCGCGGCCCTTGAGCCACGCCCGGTAGAGCAGCTGCGACTCCTTCTCCGGGACCGGACTGTCCAGCGCCGGGCAGGGACGGCACTGCGGGAAGACCAGCCTCAGCTCCCTGTCGAAGACGTAGACCTCCCACACGCCCCGTTCCTTCTCGATCCGGGCCGTGTCGTGCTCGGCGGAGAGCCGGACCAGATGTTCGAGCCGCCGGTGGACCTCCGCCTTGAACGCCG
Source organism: Candidatus Rifleibacteriota bacterium (assembly GCA_016213885.1). Classification (GTDB taxonomy): domain Bacteria; phylum Muiribacteriota; class UBA6191; order JACPRK01; family JACQZM01; genus JACQZM01. The sequence goes on from JACQZM010000022.1 coordinate 16,948, forward strand.
CGATGGCGCCGGCCACCCGCTTGACCGCCACGTCCTTGCGTCGTTCCGCGGCCTCCTCCGCCTCCAGCTCGATGGACCACAGGGACAGGTGGGTGAAGATGAACACCGGCAACAGCAGCAGCCCGAAGAGGAGCGTATACTTGAACGCGGCCGAAGACATGGGGCGAACTCCTCGACAGCCGGCCCGGGGCCGACCCCGAAACTATACCCCCGCTGGAGGACTGTCTCAAGATCCGGCGCCTGGCACACCAGCGCAAGATCGCGCCCTGCCGCGGCCCCTCCCGGCCCGGGCCTCGCGGAGTCGGGCCCGTGATCAGGCCTCGGCCTGGCTGCAGAGTCACCGAGGAAGTGGCGGGGGTTCATTCGAAGTCGCGCTCGGGAGATGGAGGAAATCGGGAGAGAGAAGAAAGAGGAGGGGATCCGGATTGAGGTCGCGCTCGGGGGCGCGACTCGGACCCGGCGAGGCGCCGGGTCTTGCGACTCGGATCCGGCGAGGCGTCGGGTCTTGCACCCGCTTCCCCGTTGCGAAAGGCGCTCTCCCGTGTCATAACATGGGTCCCGTGGGTGGGGGAACGCCGGCTCGGGCCCCGGCCACATCCGCGGCGCCGATCCGATGTCCGCACAAGGAGCGTTGAACCGATGCTACGAGCCTTTCTGCTGTTGACGGCCCTGGCGGCGAGCCAGGTTCTCGCCCAGAGCTACGAGGAGTTCCAGTCCATGACCCAGGACGTGGCGCAGCGGGCCGACGCGTTCTTCAGGCTGGTGCAGTCGAGCCCGCGCCGGGACCGCAGCGAGGTGGCCCACCTGATCATGGCGGCCAGAGACCTCAGAACGTTCTCGGATCAGCTCAGGGCCCACCTGAACGCCCGCTCTGGCGTGGAGGTGCTCAACCAGGACCTCGCCGGCATGGCCCGTGCCCGGGACGGGATCGATCGCTGGCTACCCGGGAGCGGCGTCGGCGCCACCGTCCGTCAGGAGTGGCAGGGGCTGAGAACGGCGGCGACTCACCTGCTCGACACGGCTTCCGGACCGCCAGAGCAGGGGCAGGGGCAGGGGCAGGGCGAGGAAGGGGATTCCGGGGCCCCGCCGCCACCGCAGCCACCACAAGCGGGTCCGCCGCCCACGACCCGGGTCAGCCTGATCGAGCTGGACGACCTCCGTGCCGCCTCCCAGGATCTCTCCAGCACGCTGGGGCGGCTGGTGGTCGGTCTGAACGAGGTCCGACGGGCCGGCCCGGTCTGGGGAAAGGCCATGGCAGCCGTCTCGAAGCTCAGGGGACACTCCGATCTGCTGGCGCTGCAAGAGGACCTGGGCCAGTTCAAGACACACGGCACCGCACTCGGCAAGCTGATTGGCGGCGTCGATGGCACGATCTCCAGGGTACCCGAATACGGCGAGCTCAGACCGGCCTGGGTCGAGGCCCGCGGCCTCGCGATGGGGATCTACAACCACGGACGGTGACCGATCGGGTCACCTTGCGGTCAGGCAGCAGGCCCGGGTCCGCCCTCAGCGCCGTCCTCGCCCCCCGGACCGTCCGGATCGACTCTCGGCGACGAGGGGTGTTTCCGGTACAGCAGCATGCTGTTCCCGATGACCTGGACCACCCGGCAGCCGGCCTTGCCGGAGATCTCGCCGGCCAGCCAACGCCGGTCCACTCCGGCGGTCTTGAGAAGCTTGACCTTGATGAGCTCGTAGCGGTCGAGCTGCGCCGAGAGCTTGTCCACGACGGGCTCCGTGAGGCCTTCCTTCCCGATCCACAGAGACACCTTCAGCCTGTTGCCCAGGCTCCTCAGGCGGGCCCTCTGACGGGCAGTCAACACCCCGGGTGGCGATTCCGGTTCGGACCTGTCCATGACACGCGCTCCTTGGGGGCCGGGCTTCAGGCTCGGGGCGGGCGAATGCGCCAACGGCAGCCTCGGGACGGTTCCCGGGTCTGCCGTCGACTGCTGCGAGCGCCCGCGCGAGCGATCCGGCTCAGGCCGCTTCCTCCAGGTCGCCCTCGTGCTCGTAGAGCTCTTCCAGACGCTTCTTGAGCGAGGCGGCGCTGAAGTAGATGAACCTGTCGGACTCATGCGATAGCACGAGGTCCCCGTTGAAGACCAGCATCCGGTTCTTCTCGAAGAGGATCTTGAGCTCCGTGAACGGGAAGTTGACCTTCTTCAGGATGCCGCGAAGGACGTCCAGCGTGTGCCGGAGCTGCTGGACAGAGTACCCCCGCTTCCGCAGGGTCTCGACTATCTTGATCATCAGCACGTCGGCGAACGTGTACAGGCGGTACTTTCCGCGGCGTCGATAGGACGGACTGATGAAGTTGGATTTGTCCCAGTACTGGATCTGTCGGTACGATACGTCAACCAGCTCCCGCACATCCTTCGGAGTGAAGAAGCTCTTCATCGATTCACCCTCTCTTGCTGCAACTGGTGTGTTTCGGCTCTTGCGGCGACATGGCATGTATCGGCACGGTCCTTGCGAGTTTTGACATGAACCGGGGATCGAGTTGCGACTTCCGGTCTCTGGGCCGGATCCGACGCTTCGGCCGCGGCCGGATCCTGGCCAGAAACCGTGGCACTCTCACGAGATTTCGCCGGGGTCGGGGCTCCTCATGACCGACCGCGTCGACGCGTGGCCGCTCACGACGCAGAAGACGAGACCCGCGACCTGAGCTCGCAGAACCGGTGCAGCTGCTGTCGCTGGTGCCGGTTCAGTCCCACGCGGGGGCGTCTGACGAGGATGAGCTCCTGGGCTCCTGGGGCGTCGTTCGCGAGCCCTTTCGCCACCAGGACGCAGGCGACGACGAGGGCGGAGCGGCCGTGGCCGGCCGCACAGTGCACCAGGAGCCGCTCCCCTCGCCCGAGACGAGCTTCGATCCAGGCGACGGCCGACTCCAGCTCCTGGATCGACGGCGCTGCTCCGTCCAGGCAGGGCACGCTGAGCTGCTCGGACGGGGCCAGACCGAGAATCCGACCCGAAGGGGGGAACTCGGCGCACAGATCGACCACGGCGTTCAGACGTAGCTCCTGGTAGCGCTGCCGGTCTCCCGGAAGCGGGTGTCTTCCAAGGAAGAGGCCGGCGACGATCTCGTCTGCCGGGCTCTCTCGTCCCAGCGCAGCTCGTGCCCGGACGAGAAGCCAGGCACCGGCGCAGTACGGCAGGAGCACCAGTCCGAGCAGCGCCTGCCACGGGCCGGGCCGGCGCAGCCTCGCTCCGACCCGTCGCTCCGGATCGCCGGCGGCCAGGTACAAGATCGTCATTGCGGCCGAGGCCAGGCCCAGGTAGAGCCGGACCGGACCTGGCCGGTCGCCAGGCTCCCATGGGATCAAGAAGAGCGCTGTGAGAAGCAGGAAGCTGGAGGCGTAGGCGAGCATGCCGATGGCGAGGTGGGGCCCCGGCGGCGCCCGGGAGAGAGCCTCTCCCCGAACCGTGGCCGGGTTGGACTCTCAGGCCGCTGACGGCTCCGATCCCGGCGTGCCCCGGGTCGGGACGAGCGGCCGTGCCTTGCGCAGGATGAGCCGCCCCTGCTGATCGAGAGACACAGAGACGCGATCGCCGGCCTTCAACGAGAGACGCTCGACAACCTGACTCGGTATGCGGAACGATGACGGGCGCTTCGTCTTGGAACGGGGCATGGCCTGGACCCCCTTGTGCGGCGGTTCCTGGACATTCACCAGCGTACACGCAGGCCCGAACCTGCGTCAAGATCCGGCGCCTCGCCGGATCCGAGTCGCGCCAAGATCCGGCGCCTCGCCGGATCCGAGTCGCGCCCCCGAGCGCGACTTCAATCCGGATCCCCTCCTCTTCCTCCTCCTGTTCCTCTTCCCACGCGCGGCCCGGCCCCAGGCCATCCTCCGCGAAACAAGCGTCAGCTCCCGACTGCCCGAGCGCGCCCCGAGCTCGAGTCGACGTGGCGTACCGGTTCGCTCCCGTGCTAGTGTCCGGCCGGCATCCTGGGCCTCGCTGGCCCTTGTCGCACCGTGACGGTTCTGTCCAGCGACCGCCGCGTCCGGAGCCCGTGATGGAAAGCCCTGGCCGTTGTCGCATCTGTGGAGACGTGCTGCTGGCGTACCGCTGGTTCAGATTCGACGAACCCTCGGTCTCACGCTGCGTTCGATGCGCCCTGCTCCATCTGAAGCGGGCTCCGGCACCGGACTCCACGGAGGTCGCCCTGGAGGCCTTCCAGCACGATCCGGCGAGCCACCTGGCGAGCCACCATCACTACATCGTGGAGCTCGCGTCGATCTCAACGACCGGGTCATCGAGGAGGCTCGCGTCCACACCCCGGGACTCCTGTCAGGCTCGTTCGAGTCCGCGTCGTTGCCCGTGGCGTCGTTCAAGGTGGTGGTGATGTGGCACGTCCTGGAACATATGCCCCGCCCGGATCTGGCGCTCGCGAAGGTGGCCGGACTGCTCGACCCAGGGGGGGTCCTGCTCCTGGAGGTTCCGAATGTGACGAGCCCGATCGCGTGGTTGCTGTACAGGCGGCGGTGGCTCGGGTTCGGGACGCCTGACCACCTGTTCGCCTTCAGCTGGAGCACCCTGGCCCCGCTGGTCCAGCGGGCCGGCCTCGAGCTCGTCCGGGTCTCCTGGCCGGTGATCGCAGGGACGTTCCCGGGCGGGTGGAAGGGCCTGGTCCGGCAGGTGCTGTTCGGCCTGCTGATGAAGCTCGACTGGGGCGACGGCCTTCGCGTGGTGGCCAGGAAGCCGCGCGCGGCCGGGTCGGCCGGCTAGTGGTACCGGTCCACCGCCTCCTTGGCGAACCGCTTGATCGAGGACTTGGGATCGGCCAGCTCGTAGGCCCTCTGGAAGCACATCCGCGCTTCCTCCTTCATCTTCTTGTCCTCATAGGCCAGCGCCAGGTTGTAGTACGCACCGGCGTCGTTCGCCCGCTGGGTGATCACCTTTCTCAGGTGGAAGATCGCCTGGTCGGTCTGGCCCATGTCGTAGTAGACCATCCCGCTGTAGTAGTTGGCGGCCGCGTCGTCCGGATCGATGACCAGAGCCTCCTGGAGCGTGTCGAGAGCTCTCTTGAGCTCGTTCATCTCGTAGAAGACGACGCCGAGGTTGCAGCGGGCGTACACGTCCTGCGGCTCGAGCATGATGGCCCGGCGGAAGGCGCTGATGGCGGAGTGGGCCTGGCCCTCCTGCTTGAACAGAATCCCCAGCGAGTACACGGCGAAGGCGTCGTGGGGATTCAGCTCCACGGCCTTGCGTAGCGCCTCGATCGCCTCCTTGATCTTCCCCTCTTCCTTGAGGATACGACCCAGGTAGTAGTACAGCAGGCCGTTGTCCTTGGCCACGTCGATGCCGCTCAGGAGGGTCTTCCGGGCATCCTCGAGCTGCTTCTTGGTGCGGAAGATGATGCCCAGGTTGAGGTACCCCTCGGCGCACTGCGGATTCAGCGCGATCACCTTGGCCCAGTGGACCTTCGCCTCGTCCAGCTTGCCCAGGTTCCGCAGCACCCGCCCCAGGAAGAGGTGGACCACCGTGTTCTCCGGGTAGATGGAGGCGGCCTGCTTCAGCACCCCCTCCCCTTCTTCCAGCATCCCTCGATCCAGGTAGATCTTGCCGAGGGAAAGGCTGGCGTTGAGGTTCTTGACGTCGATCTGGAGGTTCTCTTTCCAGTGGGTGATCGCCTTGTCCGTCTCGCCCCGGTGCCGGTGCGCCTCACCCAGAAGGAAATGGGCGAACGCGTGCTTGGGCGAGATCGCCACCGTGGCGGCCAGCTCGCTGATGGCCTCGTCGATCTTCCCGGCCGAGTAGAGCGCCTTGCCGTACTCGAAATGGGCCTGCACGTCGGTGGGCGTCGCGACCGCCTTCCGCCGGTACTTCTCGAGCTCCTCGTTGACGAGGCCCAGCTTCTTGGAGATCTCCTCGATGTTGTAGAGGCTGAACGAATCGTAGGGGTTCAGCCGGTAGGCCGCCTTGAACTCTTCCAGGGCGGCTTCCATCATCCCCTTGTGCTTGTAGTTGCACGCCAGGTTGTAGCGAAGCGCCGCGTCGTTGGGGTTGGCCTTGATCTGGTTGGTGAGGAAGAGGATCGTCTCCTCGAGCTCGTCGAGCTTGAACTTCAGCGGCCGGACGTAGATGTCCAGAAAGTCCTCGTCCTTGTCGGGCAGCTGCTTCGCCGCCTCCCAGTACTCCACCGCTTCTCGCTGCAACCCCTTCAGATCGTGGATGTCGCCCAGCTTCTTGTGGTACTTGCTCCGATCGGGGTTGAGCGCCAGCGCCTGCTTGATGCTGGTCTGGGCCTTGTCCAGATGCCCCCGATCGAGGTGGAGTATCCCCAGGCCGAAGAAGGCCCTGTCGTCCCTGCCATCCAGCTCGAGCGCCCGATCGAACGCCTTCTCGGCGTTCTCGAACTGGCCCAGCTTGTGGAAGGTCATGGCGAGGTAGTAGTAGATCTTCTCACCCTCCGGAGCCAGCTTCGCCGCCTCCTGGAGGTGGCGCAGCGCCGTTCCGTACTGCCCCTCGGCGTAGCACACGAGGCCCAGGCCGACCTGAGCCTCCGGCTGGTTCGGCAGCACGCCCACGGCCCGGGCGAACTCGCTCTTCGCCTTGTCCAGCTCGCGCTTCTTGAGGAAGATGACCCCGATGTAGTAGTGGGCGAAGGCGAAGTTCGGATCCAGCGCCACCACGTTCTCGTACTCCTTGAGCGCCTCGTCCAGCGCTCCCTGCTTCAGCAGCGTGATCGCCAGGTAGTGGTGGGCGTAGAGATCGTCCTCGTTGATGAAGATCGTCTTGCGGAACTGGTTGATCGCGTTGGCGAAGTCGTCCTGCGCCAGGTACACCTTGGCCAGAAGATAGTGGACGTAGGCGTACGAAGGGATGACCTCCAGCGCCCTGTGGAACGACTGCCGGGCCTCCGAGTAGAGCCCCTTCCGGTAGAGGATGAGCCCCAGGTTGGCGTAGGCATAGGCGTTCTGCGGATCGATGGCCAGCGCCCTCTTGAACCGGATGATCGCCTCGTCGAACATCCCCTTCTCCCGGTAGAGGGCGCCCAGGTTCGAGTGGGCGTAGGAGTAGTTCGGATTGAGGACGATCGCCTTCTTGAACTCTGCCAGCGACTCCTCGTACCGGGACAGATTCTTGAAGGCCAGACCGAGGAAGTTGTGGGCGTACGCGTCGTTGGGGTTGATCGCGATCGCCTTGAGAAACGCACCGGCGGCCTCTTCTTGCAGACCGGAGAGCTGGTACGCCTTGCCGAGGTTGTAGTACGCGAAGAAGTCGTTCGGGTTGTTCCGGACCGACTTCAGGTTCTCGTCGATGAGAGCCTGCGGATCCAGCTTGTACAGGTCGCCCTTCGCCACGAGACGAGGCCCCTCTCTGGCTCGAGCCCCAAGTCGAGAGGACCCGAGCACGTAACCGGCTGCCCGCCGTAACCCTCTCGGGACAGGTCCCACGGCGGCCAGACCGAGACCTTGGAGCTGCTACTTGGGCTCAACGAGAAACTTGATCCCGGTGCGCTCCGAACCATCGATCTCCAGGGTGGAGAAGGCGATCGTCGTGATCAGGTCCAGGCCGCGGGGCGCAACGAATCCCCGGGCTATGGCTATCGCCTTGACCGCCTGGTTCACCGCCCCCGCCCCGATGGCGTGGAGGAGGACTTTCTTGTCTCGTTCGACCACAGTGGCCAGGGCACCTGCGACGGCTTTGGGACGTGATGAGGACGATACCTTGAGTATTTCCATGACTTCTTTGGCCCCCTGTGCCATCACCCTTTCGTGACACCTACTGTTACCTGTCCGATTCTGCTGCCTTGGACCCGGTGCCGAGGCACCGCCTGCTTGGGCATCGTTTTCTTCGTCTAGTGGACCACTTGAAGCTTCCTGAGGGCGAGACTGGCGGCCTCCTGCTCAGCCACCTTCTTGGAGCGCCCCCGCCCGGTCGTCGTGAGCCAGTTCTTCAGCACCACCTTGACCTGGAAGACCTTGTCCTGCTCCCGCCGCCCAGGACCACGTAGCGCGGCAGCGCACCGAAACGCGACAGAGAGACCTCCTGCAACAGGGACTTCGGGTCTTTCGCCGGAGTGGTCCCCTGTCGAGAGCCGATGAGCCGATGGAACAGCCGTTCGATCGCCCTGAACACCTTGTCCCATGACTGGTCGAGGTAGAGCGCTCCCAGCACGGCTTCCATGGCGTTGCAGTTGATGGAGTCCTTCCATGCCCCTCCGGAGGAGGCTTCCCCCTTGCCGAGCTTCACGTATCGGGGGAGGTTCAGCTCCTTTCCCAGCTGGGCCAGAGCGGTCCTGTTGACCAGCTGAGAACGGAGCTGGGTCAACTGCCCTTCGTGGGACTGTTCCATCCTCACGAAGAGCAGATGGGAGATCACGAGCTCGAGGACGGCGTCACCGAGAAACTCGAGACGCTCGTTGTCCTTGGCGACGCCGCGCGACCTGCCGTTGTGAGAGGAGCTGTGCGTCAGCGCCTGCTTGAGGATCTCCTTGTTCTTGAACTTGACCCCGAGGCGGGCCTCGAACCGCCTGAGGTCTTGCTCCCAGGTTGCTTCCTTCTCGGAGCTGGCCCGGACGTGCTGCTCAGTGTCCCTCAAACTTCTTGAATACCAGCGATGCGTTCTGGCCACCGAACCCCATAGAATTCGCGATCGCAAAGTTGACGGTCGCGGTGCGGCACTCGTTTGGGACATAGTCGAGGTCGCATTCGGGGTCTGGGGTCTTGAGATTCGTCGTCGGATGGATCTTCCCCTCCTGGAGAGTCATCACGCAAGCGAACGCGCCGATCGCCCCGGCACCACCCAGGAGGTGGCCCACCATCGACTTGGTCGAACTGATGGGGACCTGGTACGCTCGCTCGCCGAAGACCGTCTTCAACGCCAGGGTCTCGTGCTTGTCGTTGTACGGGGTCGACGTCCCGTGGGCATTCACGTAGCCGATATCATCCGGCCGGATGCCCGCCTCCTCTATGGCGTGGCGCGCCGCGCGCACCAGCCCTTCTCCGCCTTCCTTGGGCGCCGTGATGTGGTGGGCGTCGGCGCTGGCGCCGTAGCCCACGATCTCGGCGAAGATGCGAACGTTGCGCCGGATCGCCGAGGCGAGCTCTTCCAGTATCAGACAGACGGAGCCCTCGGCGATGACGAAGCCATCCCGGTCCCGGTCGAAGGGAGACGAGGCCGCTCCGACGAGCTCGTTCCTCGTCGACAGCGCCTTCATGTTCTGGAAGCCAGCCACGGTGAGCGGCGTGATCGCCCCCTCGGCGCCGCCGGCCAGGACGAGGTCCGCGTATCCCCACCGGATCTGGCGGAACGCCTCGCCGATCGAATGCGCACCGGTCGCGCAGGCCGTGACCAGCGCGAAATTGGGCCCCCTGAGGTCGTGCCTGATGGCGATGTTCCCCGGGATCAGGTTGATGATGAGCCGGGGAATCATGAAGGGGCTCACCCGGCGGGCCCCCTTCTCGACGCAGGTCAGCGCCTGCTCCTCGAGGGTCAGGATGCCCCCGATTCCGGAGCTGACCAGCACACCGACCCTGTCAGGATCGTATCCGTTCCGGAACTCGCGCCCGATCCGGGCCTGCCGGCACGCCTCGTCAGCCGCCACCACGGCGAACTGGCAGGCCCGGTCGAGCCGGCGGGCTTCGGACTCTTCCATGTACCGGGTGACGTCCCAGCCGCTGACCTCTCCGGCGATCTTGACACGGTAGTCTCTGGTGTCGAAGGAGGTGATCTCCTTGATGCCGGATTGGCCATTCAGCAGGGCCTTCCAGGTCTCCTCAGCGCCGATCCCGTTGGGCGCCACGACCCCGAGCCCGGTGACGACGACCCGCCTCGGCTGCATGGACTTCCTTCCTGTCCCGCTGCTCCGGTTCTCAGGACGCCTGTTTCGACGCCTCGGCCGCGCCGGCGGCTTCGGCGTTGCCGGAAGACTCGGTCCTCGACAGGTGGGCCTGGATGTACTCCACCACGTTCTGGACCGTCTTGATCTTCTCGGCCTCGTCCTCAGGGATCTCGATGTCGAACTCGTCCTCCAGGGACATGATCAACTCCACCGTGTCCAGGGAGTCGGCCCCGAGGTCCTCGATGAAAGAGGCCTCCTTGGTGACCTCTTTCTCGTCGATGGACAACTGCTTGCTGACGAGGTCCTTGACCTTTGCGAACACCTCTTCCTGCGTCAAAGGAGATCACTCCCTTCGTCGTCATTAGCCATGATTCTTCGGGTAAGAACCTCTGCTCGAACTTCCCCCACAGGGCCAGGCCCGGCAGGGCCGGCGGCTCGCTGACCGTCCTCCCCGCGTCCCTCGTCTCGCCACCCGAGCCGCCCGTCAGATGGACAGCCCGCCATCCACGGAGAGCACCTGACCGGTGACGTACGAGGAGAGATCCGATGCCAGGAAGGCCACCGCCTGCGCGACGTCGCGGGCGACCCCGACGCGGCCGAGGGGGATCTTCTGCAGGAGCTCCCCTTTTCGGGCTTCCGGCAGGCCGGAGGTCATGTCGGTGTCGATGAACCCCGGAGCCACGACGTTCGCACGGATGCCCTTGGCTGCATACTCCCGGGCGATCGTACGAGTCAGTCCGATGAGACCAGCCTTGGCGGCTGCGTAGTTGGCTTGACCGGGGCTGCCGGTCAACCCGACCACCGAGGAGATGCATATGATGACTCCGGACCTCTGTCGGAGCATGGTCTTGAGAGCCCGCCTGGTGCACAAGAAAGCACCGCGCAGGTTCACCTGCAACACACGGTCCCACTCCTGCGCCGACATCCGGAGGAGCAGGTTGTCGTGCGTCACGCCTGCGTTGCTGACGAGAACGTCCAGGCGGCCGAAGCGCTCGACGACCGAGTCGATGGCCCGGTCCACGTCCTCGTCATTGGCGACATCCAGGCCGACCCCGAGGACCTCGTGGGAGGTCCGGGATCGGATCTGGGCCGCCACGCTCAGAGCGACCTGGGCTTGCGTTCCGGTGAGTGCCACGCGAGAACCCAGGCTCGAGAGCAGCGTCGCGATCTCTCGACCGATGCCACGGGTCCCACCTGTCACCAGGGCGACCCTGTCCTTCAGGTCTTGCATCGCATTGTCCCACCCGGACCGGCCGTTGTCAATGTCGGGTGCGGTCCGGGCCGGCCGCTCGATCCAAAATCGAGGGAATCGGGCGTCTTCATGACCGAACGTAACCTCGAGAGCCGGTCCTGGTCACGCTCGCACCCCTAGAATGGGTACCCGTTGGCCTTGAAATAGTCAACGGTTTTCTCCAGGGACTCGGGATCCCGGACCGATTGACACGTCACGTTGCGGTCGAGCCGCTTGATGAGGCCGGAGAGGACCCTGCCCGGCCCGAGCTCCACGAAGACGTTCACCCCCGACTTCACCATTCCCTCCACGGTGCCGTGCCAGAGGACCGGCCGGGTGAGCTGGGCCAGGAGCATCCCCTTGAGCTCGTTGGGATCGGTGTGGGGCTTGGCGTCGACGTTGGCCACCACCGGCACGGAGGCGGGCTTGAACGGGGTCGCGATGAGAGCCTTCTTCAGCCCCTCCTCCGCGGATTTCATCAGGGCGGAGTGGAACGGCCCGCTGACCGGGAGCATGGTGGCGCTCTGGGCCACCTGGGCCTTGGCCCGGGCGATGAACTCGGTGAGCGCCCTGATGTTCCCGGCCACCACGATCTGCCCCACCGTGTTGATGGCGGCCAGCTGACAGACCCCGGTCTCTTTCACCGCGTTGCACAAGGCCACCACCTGCGGCTCCTCGAAGCCCATGATGGCCGCCATCCCGCCGGTGCCGGCAGGGCACGACTCCTCCATCAGCCGACCCCTGAGCGCGGTCAGCTTGATGGCGCTCACCTCGTCGATCACGCCGGCGGCCACGAGGGCCGAGTACTCGCCGACGCTGTGGCCGGCCACCACGCCGGGTCGGACCCCGCGAGCCTCCAGCGCCCTCAGGGACGCGATCGAGGTGGCCACGATGGCGGGCTGGGTGTTGGCCGTCTTCTTGAGATCCTCTTCGGGCCCCTCGAAGCAGAGTCGGCTCAACCCTCCGCCGTACGCCTCCTCGGCCCGGGCGAACACGTCTCGCGCCGCCTGGCACGAATCGGCCAGGTCCCTGCCCATGCCGACGATCTGGGAACCTTGCCCCGGGAACACGAACGCTATCTTCATGTGG
>JACQZM010000023.1 GCA_016213885.1 Candidatus Rifleibacteriota bacterium
CCAGGGACTCGGCCAGCTTCGCCAGGGCCACGCGGGCCTCCGACGACCGGGGATCGAGCTTGAGCGCGGCCTCGAAGAACCTCTGCGCGCACGGCTCTTCCTGCTGGGCCACGAAGTGCCGGCCACACATCAAGAGCATCTTCTGCCGGTCCACCCTCGGGATGGTCTGGTCCTCCAGGAGCTTCCCGGGCAGGTCCTCCGGGTAGTCCACGGCGAAGTAGACCCTGAGCCCCGGAACGAGCCTGGTGCCGACAGCGGTCGGGTCCTTGCACGCCTTTTCGAAGGCGTCGGTGACGATCTTCCGGGTCTTGAACTTCTTGTCGACCCTGACCGGCTCCTTGGTCACGACCCGGGAGATCTTCTTGTAGATGATCTGGCCGGCACCGAGCCACTCGCGGACGTTCACGACCTGACCCGGCGCCGGCGCCGCCAGGCCGGCGAGCCCAGCCACCAGCGCCCAGAGCCTCCAGCGTCGCCTCACTGGCCCTTCGCCTGCCTCTCGCCGTAGTAGCGGTAGTAGTAGTAGTGCTGGTACGAGAGCGCTCGCCGCTCGAGGCCGTTCACCACGACGCCGCGGAGCCGGTCCCGGGCGCTCTGCAGCGCCTCCATGGCGACCTTGAGCGTCCCCCTGGTGTTGCGGCCGGCGGACACGACGAACAGGATCCCGTCGACCGCGGACCCGAGCACGGCGGCATCGGTCACGGCGTTCACCGGGGGCGTGTCGAAGATCACCCGGTCGAAGCTCTGTCGAACGGTCGCCACGAACTTCTTGAACTCGTCGGAGAAGAGGAGCTCCGAGGCGTTGGGGATCAGCGGCCCGCTGGGGATCAACCAGAGGTTCGGGATCTCGGTGGTCTGGACCACCTCGGAGAGCGGTCGGAGGATGCCGTTCGTCACGCCGAGGCCGTTGTCGACCGCGAACACCTTGTGGAGCCGGGGCTTCCTGAGGTCCACGTCCACCAGCAAGACCCGCTCGCCGATCTGGGCCAGGCTGATCGCCAGGTTCGTCGCGATGGTGGTCTTGCCCTCGCTGGGCGAGGCGCTGGTGACCAGGAGCGTCTTGTCGGGATCCTTGGTGTAGCCGTACTTGATCGCGGTCCTGAGCGACCGGATCGCTTCGGTGGTGGGCGACTTGTTGTCGAGCGCCACGACCTTGGACAGACTGCCGCGGTCGGCCAGGTCCTCGCTGGCCAGCACCACACCGAGCACCGGCAGGTTGACCGCCTTGGCGATCTCGTCCTTGCTCCTCAGCGACTGGTCCATCTGCTGCAGCAACAGCGCCAACCCTATGCCGAGCATGAGACCGACGGAGAGCGCGGTGGTCAGGTTCTTTCGCTTGTCCGGCAGGATCGGGACCGAAGGGACGAAGGCTGGCTCGATCAGCCGGGCGTCCGAGACCTCCATGGCCTCCTTGATGGTGGCCTCCTTCTGCTTGGTCAGGAGCATCCGGTAGATCGACTCGGCGGCGCTCATCTCCCGGGTCAGGATGGCGTGCTGGGACTGGTTGTCGAGGAGGCGGGACAATTCCTGTCCGTACACCTCTTTCTTCTTGAGCAGCTCATCCCGCTTGAGCTGAAGCAACTTGTACGCCCTGCTCTGCTCCACGGAGGCGCCGCCGCCGGACGAGTGGGACGCCGCAGCCTGGGCCCTGCCGAGCGCCTGCTCTGCAGCCACGACGTCGGGGTGCTCCTCGGTGAAGCGCTTCCTGAGATCCGCCAGGCGGGCCTGAGCGGCCCTGACCGCGGCCTGGGAAGACAGAGCCCTGTCCCTGGCGCTGTCCTGGGCGCTGAAGCCACCGGTCACCTTCATCGTCTTGGCCTCGGTCTCGAGCTTCGCCAGGTCCTCCTCGAACTCGAAGGTCTTCTTCCTGGTCAGGTAGGCGATGCGCTCCTCCAGCGCCGGGACGTCGTGGTCTTTCTTGTATTTCTTGAGTTTCTCCTCCGCCTTGATGAGCTCCTCCTGGGCAGCCTCGAGATTGGCGGTGAGCAGCACGTTCGCCTTGCGCGCCTCGTAGTTCTTCAGTTCCAGGGACTTCGTCTCGAACACCTTGGCGTACGTGTTGACGAGGTCGGCCACCTCCGTGGGGCTCGGGCCCGCCGCGGAGAGCTGGATGACCTGCGTGCTCCCCACCGGCGTGGCGCTCAGCCGGTCCCGGATGCCCAGGACGTTCCGGAGGTAGGCCGGATCCTTGATCTGGCCCTCGAGCACCGGGTCGATGATCTCCTTGAGGCGACGGCCCCTGGCCTGGGACTTCGGGTCGACGGCCTCCTTCTCGGGCTCCTTGAGGCAGAACCTGCGGTAGACCTCTTCGGCCACGGGGATCGACTTCAGCACCTGGATCTTCTTCTGGATGAAGTCCATGGTGGCGGTGGGCCCCTGGGGCTGCGCGGTCTGGACCGGATCCGAGACCAGCACCTTGGCCGACGCCTGGAAGATCGCGATCGACGTGGCGTTCTGGTAGCCGCCGTAGAGACCGCCCAGCGCGGCGGCCCCCAGAATCACCCACTTGAACTTGAAGAAGGCGTGGAGGTAGTCGCCCAGGTGGAACTCCTGCTCGTCTCCCCGGGGGGCATCTCCGTCGTACGGATCATGGCTACCACTCCGTGACATAGATCGTGTCTCCGGGCCGAAGCGAGATGTCCTGGACCTTCCCCTGGAAGATCTTGTCCACGTTGACGCTGATCGTCTGCTCGCGCTTCCCCTGAGCGGCGCTCTTCGTGTCCACGCTCTTGCGAATGATCTTGATGCGGTCCTTGCGGGCGTTGTCGTTGAAGCTCCCCGCCTGGGCGATCGCCCGGAGCAGGGTCATGCTCTCATCCCAGTCGAGGTCGCCGGCCTTGTTGACCCCGCCCAGAATCGTGACCTTGTACAGCGGGCGCGGCACGATGATCCGGTCGCCGGGCTGGACGATGAACCGGTCGGAGATGCCTCCTGGCTTGAGAAGCTCTTCCTGGTAGTTCACCACGAACTTCTTGTTGCCCCGGATCACGATCAGGTGCTTCTTGTCCGAGGTCGGGGCCAGACCCCCGGCGGCGGCGATCACGTCGAAGAGCGTCATCGTCTCGCCGGTCAGCGGCAGCACGCCGCTCTTGCCGTCCCCGATGAGGTAGACCTTCTTGGAGTTGAAGTCGCTGCTCGGACAGCGGTCGCTCCACCGGATCCGGGACCTTGACGTCGGGTACGGGCGGCTCCTCCGCTTCGGGAGACGGTTCGGCGGTCGCCGGGGAGTCATCGGAGCCCGGGGCGGCCCTGGCGTCGCGGGGCTTCGAGTTCGAGGGCTTCTTCCGGACCGGCGGCTCCGCCGGCGGCTGGCTCTCCGGCTCCGGCTCACCGGAACCCGGCGACGGATCGACGCTCTCGGCGGAGCTGGCCTCGCCGCCGGTCTTGTCCGGCTCTTCCGCCAGAGCCATCTGCCGTACCCGGGACATCAACGACTTCTTCTTCTCCGGCGACAGACCGGAGAGGATCCGGCTGGCGAGAGCCGCCGGCGCGTGGGGCCCTTCCTTGGCCTTGGCCGTGACCGGGATGCCGGCAGCCTTGACCGATTCGCACAGACGGGACCACCGGACCTTGTCGGGCGCCTCCCGGTACCTGGGATCGGCCGAGAGGCGGGCCTCCCTCAGCTTGATGAACGTCTCGAGGAGCTCGCAGTCGGCACCGGCTGCCCGGGCCACCGGCGGGGCCCAACACCAGAACAGGAGGGCCGCCACGGCGACGGCGAGCACAGGAGAACGACCGGCCGCGAGACCGCGGCTCGCCGCGTCCGGACGAACGGTACCGGTCGACCAGAACCGATCTGAAATGGGGCGATTGAACATGCTTGGGACGAAGCCTCTCGAGAGGCGTTGCCGATGGCCATCTCCCGGATCGGCCCGATCGACGGGAAAGCCACGAACCCCCTCAGAACCGCGTCAAGAGGCGCAAATTATAGGTCCCGGCATCGATTCATGTCAAGGAAACCCGGTCAGCAACGCCCGCTGCCGGTGATGGCCATCGCGGTGATCGCCTCGCCGGACGAGGACGAGCGCGCCGGATCCGGTCGGCACGGTCCGTCCGGTTCGCCAGGAGCTGGACCTGCCGGAGGCGCCGGGAATCCGAGCGGGCCCTTCAGCGTCTGCGCTCTTCGGTCCGGGGATAGTGGACCAGCACCACGAGCTCGAGAAAGGTGCGTTGCAGCTCCCCGACCTTCTCGAGGATCGCCATGATGGACGGGTCCTGCGGCATGAAAGGCATCACCTGCGTCAGCCGGCCGTGCAAGGAGTCGAGCAGCTCCCGCTGATAAGCCAGGAACTGCGTGAGGTCCCGGAACATCGACTCGACCGCCTCGTTCGCGCGTGGACCCTGGGCCGGCGACGCGGCGGCGGGGTGGGGCGTCGGGCTGCCCGACGAGGGGCCGCCCGCGATCGGAATGCCCGCGACCGTCAGGGTCGAAGAGCGGTTCTCCCCGGGCGGACTCGCCCGCGGCGCGATGACTTCTTCCGGAGAGTCGATCAGCGGCGCTCCCGCACCGAACCTGGGCGGCGCCGTGGCGGCCGGCGCGGCCCCGGCGCCCGCCGGAGGCCTCGGGGTCCCTTGAGTCGCCCCGACCGCCTTCGCGACGACCAGCGCAAGCTGCTCCACGACGATCGGCTTGGTCACATACTCGCGTGCTCCCAGGCGCAGACACCTGCTGACGGAGGTCAGATCGGACTCGGCCGTGAGCATCACGACCGGCAGGGCGCGAGTCGTGGGGTGGCACCTGAGCTTCTCCAGCACGTCGCGCCCGCTGGTCTCATCGCCCAGGTTGATGTCGAGGAGCAACAGGTCGAAGCCTCCCCCCAACAGCATCGACACCGCAGCCGGTGCGGTGTCGGCAGTGGCGACGTCGTAGCCGAACGCCTCGAGTGCACACTGGATGTACTCGAGGAACTCCCGGTCGTCGTCCAGGAGCAGCACCCGAGGGCGCGTGGTCTTGCCCCGCCCGGCGGGGTCAGGTCGAGTACTCTTCATCGGGTCACTCACGGCGGTGTCCCCCAGTTCGTCTCTTCGGTGCTTGCGTGTCGGTCCGGGAGCACGAGGGCCATTGTACACGCGCCACGATGGGGCCACAAGCCCGGGACTGCTCCCGGGCCTCGTGCGCGCGGTGGCGGCCCTGCTCTTCGGCACATGGCGAGGCAAGCGACGAGGCCGACCGGCTCCACCCCGGCCACCGTCTGCCTGTCCGGCGTTCGCCTTCGCGATGGAGCTCCCCGGTCTCGGGCTGGCGTGCGGCACCCTGGTACGGGCCGCCGTTTCGCGGGCCGTGATCATCACACCGGAGTCCGGAGGGCTGCTCGTCGGCTGCAGGCGCCTTGCGGCACCACGTTTCTTCTGGTATGAAGAGCCCGAAGGCAGGCCCGGAGGCCTGCCCTCGGTCGGTGTGTCCATCGTCGGTCGGCGGCGGTGAGCTGCTGGCGGTGGGTGGGCGCGGATCGGAGGCGGATCGTGAAGATCCTCGTCGTGGACGATGACCCGGACATCCGGAATGCGCTCGAGGTCATCCTGGGAGCTCTTGGCCACGAGGTCACCCTGGCGGAGGACGGCGAGAAGGGCTGGCTCGCGTTCTCCCGCAACGAGTTCCAGGCGGTCATCACGGATTGGGTGATGCCCGGCATCGAGGGGCCTGATCTGTGCCAGATGATCCGGGGCCAGAGCCGGGAGAGGTACACCTACGTGATCATGCTGACGGCCCTGCAGGGAAGGTCGAAGTACATCGAAGCCCTGGATTCGGGGGCCGATGACTTCATCAGCAAGCCGCTCAATGCCGACGAGCTGGCCGCCCGGCTGAGGGTCGCCCAGCGCTGGCTCCGCGTGCACGAGCGCGTCACGCAGCTCGAGGGCCTTCTCTCCATCTGCTCCGACTGCAAGGAGATCCGCGACG
>JACQZM010000024.1:0-2824 GCA_016213885.1 Candidatus Rifleibacteriota bacterium
GACTGGCCTCCTGGCGCCGCCTCGCGGCCCTGGTGGCCCTGACCGCCATCCTCGGGGCCGGGGTGCTGGCGAACGGCATCCTGAAGCCCTACTGGGGCAGGCCGAGACCCACGGAGATCACCCAGTTCGGCGGCCGGTGGGAATTTCGGGGCCCCCTTTCCCCCGGCGTCCCGGGCAAGGGCCAGGGGCTGCTGGTCCTGGCCGTGACCGATCTCTTCGGGGCCGCGGGGCCGTCCCACGCACCCTACCCCGCGGTGGTTCGACGCTCCGATGGGAGTCGGGTCGAGGCCGATTCGTTCATCATCCTGGCCAACCTGGCCGGGCCCATGGCCGGGGCCTCCGGCCCGGAGCTCACGCTCGACCTCTTGATGAAGAACAACTACCTGGGCCTGGCCCTGGCCCACGAGACCGGCCACCAGGTGATGCACGACGCCTTCGGAGGCAAGGACCTGCCCCGCGAACCGCCCAGACCGGAGACCATGCCCGGCGAGGGCCACGACACGCCGCTGGTCACCGACCCGGGACTGGCGTTCTCCGAGGGCTGGGCGGAGGGGGTCGACGCCATCGTCGGCCACCTTCTCGAATCGATGGGCCAGGGCCCGAGAATGCAGGAGCCCGCGATCCGGAAGCTGAAGCGCAGCCGCCACGAGGTGGTTCAGCGGGGCCGCTACATCTTCGAGGACGCGGCCACGAAGACCGGCCGGGTTCGCAGCGGCCTCCAGATCGTGGCCACGGAAGGCGCCGTGGCGTACCTCGTGTATCAGTCCTACGAGAATCGCATCTTCCGCGACAAGGGACAGCCCGAGGCGTACGGAGCGGTGATCGACACGCTGGCCCGACACAGACCGAAGAACGTCACGGAGTTCTGGCAGGCCGTCGTGCGGGAATCTCCGCCAGCGCTGAAGGAGAAGCTGTTCAGGATCTTCCTCGAGGGCACCAAGTACGCCACCGTGGACCCCACGGCGCCGGCCCGGTACCTGGAGCTCTGGACCCACGAACAGGCGTTCCGCAAGGCGTCCAAGGCCGATCCCAGGGTCGCCGAGCTGAAGAGAGAGCTGGACGCCGCGAAGGGCGTCTACAAGAGCTGGAAGGAGGCGCTCTTCGCCCGGGCGCTGGCCTCCGGAGCGATCGACACGGCGTTGCCCCCGGGGCTCGATCCTCTCTACCTGGATTGCGGCACCGCTCGCCGGATCGGACTCAACCTCGCGGAGCCGGATCGGCTGGCGGACTTCCTCGCCCAGGCCGCGGGCGAGAGCCCCGAGCACCTGCAGAGCGCCACCAGGGTGCTTCAGGCGCGCGACTCCGCCCGGCAGGGGGGCTACTTCACGAACCTGGACCAGGTGACCGGCCTGGTGGACAGGTCGGTCATGGAGGGCCTCGCCCGGTCGCGGGCCGACTTTCTGGCCCACACGGCCAGCGAATCGGCCCTCTCCCCCCGGGCCTACCTGGCCCGGCATCGCCACTGCAGCCTCTCCCACAGGATCGTCGAGGCGATCTCCTCGGCTCGTTGACCGGCCCGGAGCGCGCACGTATCATCGGTCCTCGGCCTCTTCTCCGCATGTGAGGACTCCATGAACCAGCTCGTGATAGCCAACGGGCGGCTGGTGGACCGGTCAGCAGGTCTGGACCGCCAGGCCGATCTCCTGGTCGAGGATGGCCGGATCGCGGCGATCGGCCGCGGGCTCCAGGCCGCCGACTCCATCGACGCCACCGGGCTCGCCGTCCTGCCCGGCCTGTTCGACGCCCACGTCCACCTGCGGGAGCCCGGCGGCGAGAGGAAAGAGACCGTCGCCTCGGGGACGTACGCCGCTGCCCGGGGCGGAGTGACCGCCGTGGCGTGCATGCCCAACACGCAGCCGGCGATCGATTGCAGGGCCGTGGTGGAGTTCGTGCTGTCCAGGCCGAGGCGCGTCCATGTCCATCCCATCGGGGCCATCACCCGGGGGCGGCAGGGGCGCGAGCTCACCGACTTCGGCGATCTCAAGGCCGCGGGGGCGATCGGTCTCTCCGATGACGGGTCCGGGGTCCAGTCGGCCCGGCTGATGCGGCAGGCCATGGAGTCTGCCCGGCGGGCCGACCTGCCGCTGATCCAGCACTGCCAGGACGATCAGCTGGCCGGAGACGGCGTGGTCCACGAGGGTGCCCTCTCGGCCCGTCTCGGTCTCGCCGGCATGCCATGGACCGCGGAGGCGACCATGCTCGCCCGGGACCTTCTGCTGCTCGAACAGTGCGGAGGCCGGCTGCACGTGGCGCACCTGTCGTGCCGTCAGTCCGTGGAGCTGGTCCGCCGGGCCAAGGGTCGTGGTCTCCCCGTGACCGCCGAGGCGTGTCCGCACCACTTCATCCTGACGGACCGGGCGATCGGCGACCTGGACCCCTGTACCAAAGTGAACCCGCCGCTCAGGGAGCAGGCGGATGTCGACGCCGTTCTGGACGGAATCCGCGACGGCACCCTGGACATCATCGCCTCCGATCACGCGCCGCACACGGCACAGGAGAAGAGACTGGACTACACCAGGGCGCCGTTCGGCATCTCCGGCCTCGAGACCCTCTTCGCCCTGTCTTTCACCTACCTGGTGGTCCCGGGGGTGATCTCCCTGGACAAGCTGGGGGAGCTCCTGTCCACCCGGCCCCGGGCGCTCTTCGGGCTCGCCCCGGTCCGGCTGGAGGTCGGATCCGCCGCGGATCTGGTCATGGTCGACCTGGACACGACGTTCAGCATCGATCGGGACAGCTTTGCCAGCCTGGGAAAGAACACCCCGTTCCACGGATTTGCGGTGAGGGGCAGGGTCGTCCGGACGCTGGTGGGCGGCCAGATCGTCCA
>JACQZM010000024.1:2864-14187 GCA_016213885.1 Candidatus Rifleibacteriota bacterium
TCGGCGTGCCCTACCCGGTGGTGGCGGAGAGAACGTCAAGGAAACCTTCCTGGCCTTTCTCTCGTAATGATCAATGGCGGGGATCGACCGGAGCCGTCCCTCGGTCGGGCCACGCCGCATGTTGACGGCCCGTGGCGGCCGTGACTATACATGAGGTAAGAAGAGGCCACCCGTCTCGCTCCAAAGGAGCCAAGTCTCGATGCAGATCACTCTCCTCGCCGCACTCGTGCTGACCCTCATCTCCATCATCGCCAAGCGGCAGGAACCGACCCGAGTCGTCGCCATGGTCCGCTCCGGACGGCCGGTCGTCCGGCGTCCTCGAAGGTAGACCGGACCCGACCCCGGCAGGGGTCTCTCGTGGGGCCCGGCTTCCTCGTTCTCGGGAAGCCGGGCCTTCGATTCTCTCGAGCAACGCCCCGCCTCTCATCCGACGATCCCTTTTCGCCGATATCATGCTCGGGGAGAACCATGCGCTCGCACATGTCACGCACACAGCGACTAGTCGCCCTCGGAACGCTCTGCCTGATGGCGGTCTGCGGACCGGCCTGGGCCTCGCTCAGCCTGTCCGGTCCGACAGGCCTCGTGACGATCCCGACCGCGCTGACGCTGCACCAGTACGAGTTCGACCTGAGCATGGACTGGTGGAGCGTGAAGGCGCCGGGCGGTCGGTTCACCTTCTCCGACCCGCGTGGCGCCGTCGGGCTGATGAAAGGCGAGGGGACCGGCGCCGAGATCGGCCTGGTCAAGCCCAACGCCTCCGGCCTGGCCCTGACCGATACCTACGTGTTCGGCAAGTACCGCATTCCCGGGCTGCTCCCTGGCGGACCGCTCGCCGTGGGCGGGATCTTCTCCACTGACAAGCACCACTACTCGTCGATCTTCCTGGTCGGATCGTCGGCGATCGCCCGCTCTTTCGCCCTCCACTACGGCGGCGGAGTGAACGTGTACGGCGATCCGCTCGGCTGGTCGTGGTTCGGCGGACGGCAGATCAGCGGGCGGGCCGATCCGGGGTTCGCCCTCTTCGGAGCCGAGTTCGACTACAAGCGCTTCAAGTTCAACATCGACTACAACGGGTCGTACCTCTCTTACGGGGTCAACTTCTTCCCCGACGGGTTCTTCTCGCTCTCCCTGTTCAAGCTCGGTCGCGGCGATCTGGAGCGGACGCTGGGGCTCACGAGCCAGTTCGGCTTCGGCGCCACCGTGCGCTTCTGACCCGGTGCTCCGGGCGTGCTGGATCGCGCCCCGATCACGCCTCCGACCGGCCCCCTCGACTGTCCCGGCGAGTCTGGATCGCGGCCGCGGACCGATCACAGGTCGAGCCCCGGCAATCGGGCGAGGGAGCCGGGCGCCCCGCCAGTTGCCGCTCTCTTTGGCCGTGATGCTACAATGGCTGCGCTCCGGCGGGTTCTCATGATGAGCCAGGTCAAGAACACGGTGGAGGGGAGAAACCGCCAGATCTCCGATCAGGACCTGATCTGCCGCTTCGAGATCCCATCGCTCCTGGGGTTCAACCTCGCCGATCTGGAGACCCGTGGGAGCGCTTCGGTGCTCAAGGCGCTGGAGACCTGCGACGTGGTGATCGTCGACCAGCTGGGGACGCTGGAGCTCTCCTCGATCGTGTTCCGCCGGGTCGTGCAGACCGTGCTGGACTCGTCCAGATGCGTGCTGGCCACCGTGACCCTCTCGGACGATCCGGCTCTCGATCAGATCCGCGGGCGAGCCGACGTGGAGGTCTACCCGGTCACGGCCTCCAACCGGTCGCTGCTCCCGGAAGATGTGGCAGCCCGCATCAACGCCTGGGTGACGGAGAGGGGGCAGGAGAGGCGGAACGGAGCTGGCCCTTCGCAAGGTCCAGGGTGCCCTTGATCTCGGTGAACTTCACGATCCCCGCGGAATAGTCCCTGAGGATCACCGGCACCTCCACGCTCCGTTCCGTGTACGGTCCCAGCTCCGACACCTGGACCTTGGGATACGCCACCTCGTGGAGCACCCGCCTCTGGCCGGAGTTCCCGTCGGAATGGACCAGCACCCGGGGGCCCATGAGGTCGCCGGGCTGCTTCGCCCGCTCGTAGATCAGCTGGACCGCGTCCTCCGACATCACGAAGCGGGTCACGTCCCGGTCGATGAGCTTCACCTGGTGGGTCGGGGTCAGGATGACCGCCAGCTTGCCCCCCGGAGCGTCCAGCGATTCGGTCTGGGTGTGCACCACCAGGAAGCGCCCGTCCTTGGACCAGACGAGTCGCGCCACCCGGTAGGCCGGGAACAGGTCGTAGAACCCCTCCAGCTCGGGGCGCACCGCCTCTCCCTTGAGGACCATGATCGGCCATCGAGTCCCCTCGGCGCTCTCGCGGGAGAACGCCAGCGCCGACCGACCCTCAGGCCCGGGGACGACCAGCTGGCCGCCGGGTCGGACCCCGTCGAGAATCTGGAGGTCCTCCTTCTGCTGGATCTGGTTCAGACACCACTCGACCGGGTGGGTGACCTGACTCATGTCCGGCGGCGGCATCGGCCCGGGCGCCGGTGTGGCCGCCCACGGCGCGGTCGGAGCGGCCAGCAGGATCAGGGCGCACCATCGAATCGGCCAGATCATGGGCTCCTCCAAGACCCGGCGCCTCGCCGGGTCCGAGCCGCGAGACCCGGCGCCTCGCCGCGTCCGAGTCGCGCCCCCGAGCGCGACCTCAATCCGGATCCCCTCCTCTTACCTCTCTCTCCCGAGCGCGACTTCAACTGAATCGCCTCCACTTCCTCGAGACAGGTGGGGGATCCTGGTCCTCCCGATGCCTCGCACCACGCCGAGGCCCTCAGAGCGAGAACGACCGTTCCGCTACCTTGTCGGCATCCAGATCGGGCTGGTTGGGGTAGAACCGGTAGAACAGCGTCACCTTCACGGAGGCGTGGTTCGATCGCTTCATGAACGTGATGTTCTCCCTCCCCAGGGGCGGGATGGCGTTTCCACGCTCCTGGAAGAACCCGTCGCGCTTCCGGTACACCTCGCGCCCCATCGCATCGAAGACCTGGACGAGGGCGATCAGCTTGCGCCACGGCGAGCCTGGCACCAGATGGCTCGCTCCACGGTTGTGGAGTGCCACGACGACCATCCCCTCCACGACCTCCACCTCCACCCGCACGGCCGATCTCAGGGTGTTCGGGTCGTGAGCTCCGGGGAACGCATGGCTCGCCACCTTGCGGGTCGGCAGGTTCTCGAAGTTGATCCACTGGACCAGCTTCCCGTCCCGGGCGGGCATGTGGCACGCCTGGCAGACCTTCCGGGCCGAGAGCGGGGCCAGCTCCCACGCCTGGACCTGCTTCTGGCAGTAGGCATGCAGCTGGCCGTGGCACGAGATGCACGCCCGGGTCGTCTTCATCGACGGTTCCTTGAGCGTGGGGTGGGGAGCCGCGACGTCGTAGGGACCCACCTGCTCGTTCCGCGGCCCCTCATGGCACGATTGGCAGTTGACGCCCTCTCCCAGCAGGTCGGCCCGCGGGAGCGGCTGGCGGGCCATGGCCGCCGCCATCTCCTGCCGCGTCTGGACGAACAGATGTTGCTCCCGCTGGGCGAACGGCTCGGGTTCCTCCAGGGTGTTCATCTTGGCCCGTTCCTGCCAGGCCTCGTGACGCTGCACCGGCCCCTTGGCCCCCCCAGGACCGACGTGGACCCGGGGGGTGAACCCGGACTGCGGAGGGGCCGTGAGGAAGATGGACCGTGACGCGTGGCACCGGAAACAGGAGTCTCCGTGGTTGCCCTCGGCGGTCCACTTCTGCAGAGCCAGCGTGAAGTTGCGGTTGCGCGTCGCCTTGGAGTGCCAGGACTCTTTCCACTCCCGGTAGATCTCCAGGTGGCATACCCGACACGACTCCGCCGAGCGGCTCAAGCGCACGTCGTCGGGGATGGGGCCTGCGAACGAGAGCAGCCCCACCAGCAAGAACGGCATCACCACCGGTCACCTCCGCGCGGCTCGGGAGAGGTCCTGCGTTGTCGACATCGCGGGACGGATGCTAGCACGGCTCGAGGTGTGGAGGCGTGCGCCTCCGGGCAGTGGTCGGTCAGGCACCGCGGATCTCGATCAGATCCGGACGGCTCTGCCTCCGGTCGTCGTCCTCGTCCTCGTCCACCGGCGTGACGTCGTACTGGAACGGCGCCCGCCTGCCGGGCTCGTTGTCGCGGTTCGCACCGGGCGGCGGCTGCACCTTCCTCTGGTGAGACTGGATCTCGAGATCGCGTGGCACCACCTGGACGTCCCGTGGGCCCTTGATGGGGACCTTGAGCGCAAGGAGCGTGGTGCCGTGGACCCCGAGCAGCGCCAGAACAAACCCAACTCCGATCAGGACTCGATGCACGCTTCTGAAGCCTCCCTCGAGAAAGACGGGTGCGCATCCGACAGCCTGCTGCGCCGCGTCCGACCCGCCCGAAGCGATCGGACCGCCCGAGTCGCACCAAAACCTGCCGCGCACTGGCCTGAATTGAATCGATACCCATCCTACCTATCGGCGCCCCGTCGCCAAAGTTGACGAAATACCCGACCAGGCGTAAAGGTATTGTCATCGCCTGCCCCCTGGGAGGCCGTCGGACTCCAGGCTCTTCGGGCGTCGTGGTGCCGGAAGCCTGCGGTTCGACACAGTGCCGGTGACAGCAGCGCCGACAGCCTGCAAGCCCCAGATGCACGTCTCCTGTCCACACTGCCATCGCTCGTTCACGGCCCAGAACCCCGTGGCCGGGGCGCTGCAGCCGTGCCCCCACTGCCTGAGGAACATCCAGCTCCCGCTGGAGGACATCCCCTCCGCGTCGCTGGTCGTGCTGGAGGGCGAGGCCAAGGGTTCGCGGATCCCCATGTCGGCCCGCATGATCCTGGGCCGTTCCAACGACTGCGACGTCCAGGTCCTGGACAACAACGTGAGCCGGCAGCACGCCCAGATCACATTCGGCGACGGGCGCTTCACGATAAGAGACCTGGGAAGCCGCAACGGCGTCGTGGTCAACGAGGTCCGGGTGGGCGAGCGCTCCCTGAGCCACGACGACGTCATCCGGCTGGGCCCCCGGAGCTTCCGGTTCGAGATCGGCGATGCGTCCAGGACGACCGGCAGGATGAAGCTCCCGGCCTCGGAGAGCGTCCAGGAAGAGCTGCACCGGTTCAGCGGGTTCTCTGTCGGCGGGGAGGGGGCCGGAGAGAGCTACCGCAAGGCGGCGCTCTGCCTGGAGGCGATCTACGAGGTGAGCGAGGACCTGGTGGGCGTGGTGGACACGGACCAGATCCTGGAGCGGATCCTCGCCCGGCTGCTCTCGGCGGTCAAGGCGGATCGCGCCTTCGCGGTGCTGCGGTACGAGGCGTCCGGGGAGTTCACCACCACGGTGGTGCGACTCGCCAGCCAGCTGGACAACAAGGCGCCCGTGGACATGAGCCGGTCGGTCCTGGAGCGAGTCGTCAGCGACAAGGTCTCGCTGCTGGTGGCCGATGCGAAGGCCGACTCACGGTTCGAACAGCAGAACTCCATCATCACCCAGGGGATCCGGTCGGTGATGTGCGCTCCTCTGGCCGTACGGTCCACCGTGTTCGGCGTGCTCGCGGTGGACACCCTGTTCTCTCGCAACGCCTTCGATGCGGAAGACCTCAAGATGCTGACAGCCATCGCCCGCCAGGCCTCGGTGGCGCTCCAGCACGCCCGCCTGATCCGGCAGGTCGAGGAGGAGACCCGCACCCGGGGCGCCCTGGAGCGGTACCTCTCGCCGGGGCTCGTGGAGCAGGTGGTGAAGCGGACCGTGGACATGGGCCTGGGGGGCCACGAGCAGGATCTGACCGTGCTCTTCACCGACATCCGGGGATTCACCCGCATGGCGGCGGAGCTCCCGCCGGTCCGGGTGGTGGAGATCATCAACGAGCACTTCTCGCAACTCGTGGAGATCGTGTTCCGCCACGGCGGGACGCTGGACAAGTTCATCGGCGACTCCGTGATGGCGTTCTGGGGGGCGCCGGTGAAGCACCCCGACGATCCGCTGAGGGCGGTTCTCTGCGCCCTGGAGATGCAGGCGCGGGTCGAGGAGCTCAACTCCCGGGCCGGGGCCGACGACCGGATCGTGCTGCCGATGGGGGTCGGCATCAACACCGGTCGCGCCGTCGTGGGCAACATCGGTTCGCCGCAGCGCTACGAGTACTCCGCCCTGGGAGACGTGGTGAACGTGGCGAGTCACCTTCAGAACCTGGCGGAGCGGGGACAGGTGTTGATCTCCGGCTGGACCCACGAGGCATGCCGGTCGCGGATCGCGGTGCGCCGTCTCCCCGACGCCCAGCTGAAGAGCGGCGATCGACAGGTCCCGGTCTACCTGGTGAAAGGGCCGAGCTGACCCGATCAGCTCCGGCGGAAGATCCCCAGGGACCGATCGGCCGCCACGCGATCCGCCATGGCGAGCACGTCGGCGGGGCGGATGGCCCGCATGCAGTCCGTGGTCCCGTGAGGGCATCGCGGCCTGAAGCAGGGGGCGCACGGCAGCCTCTTGTACACGGTGTAGTCGAGGCTGCGATACGGTCCGGACCGCCGCGGATTGTGGGCGCCGAAGAGCGCCACCGCCGGGACCCCGACCGCGCTGGCCAGCTGCATCGGCCCGGTGTCGCAGCCGATGAACAGGCCGGCGCCCTCGAACAGGCCGAGAAGCTCCCGGAGCCCTCCCTTGGCCACCGCGTCCAGGTAGGGGACCCGGCAGAGC
This sequence comes from Candidatus Rifleibacteriota bacterium, assembly GCA_016213885.1. Lineage (GTDB taxonomy): Bacteria > Muiribacteriota > UBA6191 > JACPRK01 > JACQZM01 > JACQZM01. The sequence continues at coordinate 9,562 of JACQZM010000024.1, forward strand.
GCCCCGATCTCCCGGGCGAGCTCCCGCTCGATCGACGAGGGGCCGCCGGCGAGCACCGGCACGGCGCCTCGGGCCGCCAGACCCTCGATCAGCCTGGCGAAGCCCGGGGCGAACCACCGCTTGGCCGGCTCGGAAGCGCCGATGAAGACGACCACGTGAGGGGAACCGGCCGGCAGCCCCAGCTGCCGCGCAAGGCCGCGGTCCGCGTCCCGGATAGGTATCGTCCAGTCGGCCACCGGCCGCTCGACGCCCAGGAGCGCCGGGAACTCGAGCAGCTGGTCCACCACGTGGGACTGGGGGTCCTGGCGGGAGAGCGTCCTGTTGGTCAACAGCCACGATAGCTCCCTGGCCCTGCCCGGGTCGAACCCCACCCGGATCGACGCTCCGGAGAGCCAGGCCACCAGAGCCGACTTGGCCAGCCTCTGCAGGTCGATGGCCAGATCGAACCGGTACGGCGCCAGCCTCCGACGCAGCTCCCGGAGCCGCCAGGGGAACTGGTCCTTGGGGATCACGATCGCCTCGTCCAGCCCCGGGTGCCCATCGAGGACCGGAGCGGCCGGAGGATGGACCGCCCACGCGATGAACGCTCGCGGGTACAGTCGACGCAGGTGGTTCAGCACCACCGTGGCGTTCACCACGTCGCCGATGGCTCCCATGCGAACGATGAGGATCCTCTCGGCGGGGATGGGCGGCACGGCTGGGGCCTCCGGGAGCCTTCGGAGCAGAACACCTCCGCTCCTCCCTGGCACGCTAGCCTCCGGGCACCGCTTGAGTCAACGCTGCAACGACCGCGCCGTCGTTGACCGGATCTCGAGGGGCGATCTATCATCGCTCTCCACGACCCGGCGGCGGGGGCCCTGGACCCGGCCGGTACCGACGCGGCGCCATCGAGGTGGAGCCAGCTCGTGACGAACCAGGATCCCCCGCCTGTTCAGCGGAGCCTGGCTTGTGATCAGGCGGCGGCCCGGATCCAAGGTCACGATGGAAGTGGAGGGAATCCGGTTGGAGTCGCGCTCGGGGCGCGAATCTGATCCGGCGAGGCGCCGGATCGTGACAGACGGACGGCCCTGGTTCGTCGCCGCCGCGATGGTGCTCCTGCTGATCTACTGCTCCGTTCGGGTGTACCGCACGGCGGCCCGCCAGCGCTACGACTTCACGACGTACTACCTCTCGTCCACCGACGCCAGGACCGGGATCGACCCGTACAGGGACCGGGATCTCCAGAGCCCCTACATCTACCCGCCGCTGCTGTTCTGGCTGGTGACCCCGTTCACCCACCTGGACGAGCAGAGCGCCGCCGTGGTCTGGACGTGGGCCACGTTCGCCGCCTGGGTGCTGGCGGTCCACCTCGCCAGGTCGTCCCTGGACCGGCTTGGCCCCGCCCCTCCTCCCGGGGAAGCGTTCTTGACGGTGTGGCTCCCCTCCCTCCTGGCTTTCCGGGCGGTCTTCCGTGAGATCCACCAGGGCCAGGTCAACCTGATCGTCCTGGCGATCGTGACGTTCGGCTTCTGGTGCCTCTCCCGGAGAAAGGACGCTCTGGCCGGGCTGGCCGTGGCCGTGGCCGCCGACATCAAGATCCTGCCCGCGGCGTTCGGCCTGCCGCTGGCGGCCTGGGGCCGGTGGAGGGCTCTGGGCGCGACCGCGGTCCTGGCGCCGGTGGTGCTGGCGTTGCCGGTGCTGACCTACGGAGCGCACCGCTACGGGGAGATCCTCGGCGGGTTCCTCCGCGGGCGTCTGTTCCAGCACGCCTCGGACCTGGCGATGGACACCCACATGGCCAACCAGTCGCTCATCGCCACGGCCAGCCGGTGGCTCACCGAGGTGTCGCCGCTGCCCCCGGGCTACCCCGTCATGAAAATGAACGTGGCCAGCCTGCCCCTGACCTGGGTGGCCACGGGTACCGGCGCGATCGCCGTCGCCCTCCTCGTGGCGTGCGGCCTGGCCCTGTACCGCTCCCGTCTCGACTCCCGACTGACCGGTCTCGGCGTCTCCCTGGTGTGGCTGACCACCCACCTGGCCTCCAAGAAGACGTGGGAGGAACACCTGGTCACCTTGGTGTTCGTCTACACCTCGCTGCTCCACGGCGACAGGGAGTGGCGGCGCCTGGCCTGGCCGACCGTGGCCGTGGCGGCGCTGCTCCAGTGGAGCCACACCCCGGTGCTGGTAGGGAGTGAGATGGCCGACCGGATCCAGGCGCTCGGACCGACCACGCTCTCGCTGATCATCCTCTGGGTCCACGTGTTCCTGAGACTGTGGCGGTCGGGACCCTTGTCGCGGACCGGGCCGGACCGCTAGAATCGTCCAGTCGTGGCGATGCTTCCTCTCATGAAGAGCCGGTGCGGCTCCGCCCTCCGCACCCTGGGTCTCGTGGCCGTGGCCCTCGCCCTGCTCGTCTACCTGGGGCGCCAGGCGGCCAGCTGGTATTTCCTGGAGAAAGGCGGCAGGATCCTCTCGCTGAACCTGGCTCGCGAGAAGGACCACACCCCGGCGCTCTACTGGCTCAGGCTCGCCGAGGCCACCGACCCGTCGAACCCGTTGCTGCACCTCTACCTGGGCCTCTATCTCACCAAGTCCGGTGATCCCGGGACGGCCAGGTCGTCGTTCGAGCGGTTCGGCCAGCTGGCCGAGGAAGACCTGGGCTACTTCTTCCGGGTGCTCTACTCCCCGGCAGGCCCGAAGGCGGCCCGGATCACAGCGAATGACCTCGAGACGTACAGGGTGAGCCCCAGCACGGCGCTCTTGCTGGCCTGGTTCGGTATCCACCGGATGGATCCGACCCTGGTCCAGGCGGCGCTCGGACGGGCGTCGAAGCTCGACGGGACGTCGTTCGGGTACCACCTGGCCTCCGGTCAGTGGGCGCTGCGGTCCGGCGACACGAAGCGAGGCCTGGAGCAGCTGGAGCGGTCGCTGGCCGTCCACGATCAGGGGCACGAGGACGCCTCTTCCGGCCTCGGGTTCCTGCCGTTCTCGTTCCAGCTCGCCGAGGACGGGCCCAACATGGTACCCCGAGTTTCGGAGTGGATGGGCCAGGTGGTCACCCACCCCGATGCGGTGAACCTGATGACCGCCCAGTTGCTGGCTCTGCTGACCGTCTTGTCCCGGCACCAGGGACAGTATCAGCGATCGATCCAGTGGGCGGAGCTGGTGAAGAAACGGTATCCCAGGGAGCTGGCCAGGCTGGGCCTCGGGTCGCAGATGGACCAGTACATCTACCCGCTCAACTTCTGGTCCGACGTCACCCGTGCCGCCGCGAGGTTCCGTCTGGACCCGCTGCTCATCCTGGCGCTGGCCAGGGAGGAGAGCCATTTCAACCCCCACGCCGTCTCCCAGGTGGGCGCCCGAGGGCTCATGCAGATCATGCCGAAGACCGGCAGCTGGATCGCCGGGCAGTTGAAGTGGGGCGGGTTCTCCGATGACGTGCTGGTGAACCCGTCGGACAACATCGAGTTCGGAGCCTACTACCTGTCGCACCTGATCGGACAGGTGGGCTCCGGGGCCGATGCGCTGCCGTGGGTCCTGGCAGCCTACAACGGCGGGATCGGCAACGCCCGCCGGTGGATGGCCTCGGCTCCCACCGGAAGTGCTGCGCCGGGGGAGGCGATCGAGTTCAAAGAGACCCGCGACTACATAGACAAGGTGCTCAACTCGTACCGCTGGTACCAGCGGATCCACGGCAGCGTGGCAAAGGCGGCGGTGCCCGGACCGGACCCCGCCCCTGCTCCGGGTCTGGCCCCCGGGTCGATCACCCCCACGCCCAGACCGGCGGGCACCGGACGCCAGGTTCGCCGCAACCAAAGGAGAGGACGCTGAGCCCGTGCATTGGAGGCTCGATCTCGACGGACCGACGCTGGCTCAGACCCTGCTCGTCGACGAGGGGCTGGACGTGGCAGGCTGCGACGGCTGCGCCGCCTGTTCTGCCGTGTGCCCGGTCGGCGACAGCTTCGATCATCTCCCCCACCAGATCGTCCGACAGGTTCAGCTGAACTGCAGCGATCGGGCGCTCCGATCGAGCGCCGTCTGGCTCTGCACGGACTGCGCCGCCTGCACCGCCGCGTGCCCCAGGGGCATTCCGGTGGCTGCGGTGCTGGCCGAGCTCCGGAGAAGGGCTCGACGCCGGCGTCTGGACCCCCCGCCCGACGCCGAGGGGGTCAAGGCGTCCCAGGAGGCGCTGATCGAGGAGCTCACGGGGACCGGGCGGGTCTCCGACGCCCGGGTGGCGATCTCGTACAAGCTCCGGTCGGGCGACCTGTTCACCGATCTGGCCCTGGGCGCCTCGCTCTGGGTTTCCGGCCGGCTGAAGCTGATCCCTGCCCGGGGCGGCGAGGGCGTGCCGGAGGCGGTCTTGCTGGCGCTGGAGAGGGAGCGATGGCGCGCCGAGGACGAGACCCAGCGGCGGGCTCTCCGCAAGGAGGCCGAGGCCAGGCAGTCCCGGGCCGGCGCCGCCCCGCCAGCGCCGGCCCAACGGTCCGGCGCGGCCCCCGACGGGCCCGCCCCCGACGGCCCGGCGCCGGGCCCGGCCGGTGGCGCCGTCGACTGCCGTGGCGGAGGTGAGACTCCGTGAAGATCGGATACCACGCCGGGTGTCTCGCCGCCTCGCTGGGGGCTCCGATGGACCTGGCCGCCAGG
>JACQZM010000025.1 GCA_016213885.1 Candidatus Rifleibacteriota bacterium
CCCTCGTGGCAGACGCGCGGGTAGGTGGGACCGTGTCTTCTTGGAGGCGGAGGGACCCTCAAACGGGGACAGATCCCCGGGCACCGCTTCAAGGCTTGGGCAACGTCTGGGGATCCAGAAGGAATCGCCGTGCAAACTCGGCTCCTATCTTCTCGGCCTCAGCCTCTTTCCGGGCCGTCACCTTGAACGCCAAGCCACGGCCCTCCATCTGGTCGCAGTACACTGACGCCCCTTCTCCCTGGCCACAGAAAGCGAGGCTGTCGGAGAACCACAGAGGCTCGAAACCCAGGCTGGTCGCAAGATCGCGCACCTTGGGCAACACGCGGTCTCGCGCACTGCCGCCGCTGTAGTAACGGTGATGCGGAAGCGCCGCCATGCCGTCCCGGACAAAGGCGTACCTGAAGAGCAGCTTGCCCAACGATTCCGCGTACAGCTCCGTCACCCGGCCCCCGGCGCCGAGCACGACTCGTGGCTCCTCATCCGGCGGCCCCTCGAGAAAGACCTCGTGCTCCTCGAGCTCGTCGATCGCCATCAAGACGCAGCGTGGAGGAATGACGGTCTCGCCGCTCTGGACCTCGGTCCGGTAGACCTCGATGAGCTGTCTGACATCTGTCGTGGACTGCACGAACAGCTCTGTACCGCCGTTCTCGTGACCCATGGCCAGAAGGAACTCCCGGTACGTGGGCGGTAGCTGACGACCCACCAACTGTTCGTAGAGCTGGACTTCCTCCGCGGTCGCCCCCTGGATCGAATCCATGAACGCCGGGCGGAGCGAGCCGACGTACTCGATGAACTCCCGGACGACTGGTCTGCCCATGGTGTTCGTTCACCTCCCCAGGATGATCGGTCTGATGTTCTCCTGCAGCCTGCAGCTCCAGCACGGTTCGGCTTCGTCGAGCCGGCTGGATCGGATGAGCAAGAAACGGGTCTATGCGCGGAACGGTGTCGGTCATCTCTGGCTCGTCGATCCGATGGCACAGACGCTGGAGGTGCTCCGCCTCACCGGCGAGTTCTGGCAGGAGATCGCCGTGTACGGCGGGAACGAGCGCGTGAGAGCTCAGCCGTTCGACGCCGTGGAGAGCGACCTCGCCGCGTGGTGGGACGCGTAGCGACCAGGGAACGCCTCGACGATGTTACCGCACCGCCCGGAGCAGCACGCACTTCACGAGGACGAACCGGTGCTCGACCAGGTCCAGCAGCGACAGGAGACGGACCCGGACCAGGTTCTGCCCCGGCACCAGCAGGGCGGGGTCGAACCCGACATGCTCCGTCTCCCGGAGCGTCGGCCGAGAACTGAACGGCCGCGACCCGCGCCGGGCTCAGTCGGCCTTGCCGTGAACCGAGCACTCGATCCTCCCGGTGGCGCGGTCCACGGTCCAGCCGCCGCGTCGGGGGCAGCGGAGCGCCCTGGCGAGGAACCGCTCCTGGACCAAGGCGTACTGGGCCAGCGGCGATAGCTGCCGCAGCGAGAGAGCGAGCTTCAGGTTGTGACGGTCCAGCGCTGTCCTGAGGCGCCCTCGACCGGACCGGCAGTCGGTCTTCTCGTCCCACTCCACGGACGGGTCGGGGCCGCTGTCGTGGGCCGAGCACCTCCACCGGTCGGCCCACAGGATCAGCACCCCTCTGCCGGGACAGACCGGCACGCCGGGCATGACCCCGGTCGCCACGAGCAGCGGAAAGAGCAGCGCCGAGCTCCGCGGCCTGAGCTTCATCTGGAACTCCTGCTCGAACGCCAGGGAGGCCGACGTGGCTGCTGCGCAGGCCGCCTCGCAGGTCCGGGGGGCATGCGAGCCAGGAGGGGTCAAGGGGGGACGCTGCACGAGCTCCGGAAGCTTCCCCATGTCGATCCGTTCCACCAGACCTCGGAGCGCGTCGACCCTGGCGAGCATCTCCCGGGAGAGCAGCACGGCGCCCGTCTCCGGGTCGGGTGCCTCGGGACCGCCCTCGGCTCCCCGGCTCGAGAAGACCGGCGTCTGGCCGACGAGCCGGTAGGTGAGGGGGGTCCCCGTGAGCGGGTCCGACGGCATCTGCTGGATCGCCCCGGAGTCCGGCGGCCACGTCCCGTGGGCCGCCCTGTACAGCGCCACTCTCGATCCCAGCACCGCGAAGGCGGACCGGAGCTCCAGGTCCAGCAGCTGCCCGGCGAGGCCTCTCAGGTTGGGCGAGAGCGTGGTGAAGATCTCGTCGGTCTGCATCCTGGTCGAGGCGGCGGCCACGAAGTCGTCCAGCGTCTTCGCGACCGACGCGGCCGGGGTCTGGATGAGAATCTCGGCGATCCGCTCGTGGTAACGCCTCAGCACCGCCAGCGATCTCTCGAGGGAGCTCTTCCCTTCGGCGGGGATGGCGCGGTGGGCATGGCGCTCGATCCGCCCCTGCTCCCCGCCAGGGCGCTGCGGAGTCCCCGGCTTCCACGAGCCAGATCGACGCCCAGGCCCAGCAGGGTCAGGTCGCGGTCGAACGCCTCCCGGACCTCGCCGCGACGGAACCGGTACCACGAGACGAACCCGAGCCTCCCGGCCAGGCTCCGCATCGAGTCACCGTCGACCGCCGCGGCCGACGCCTCCCCGGTCGCGAGGCCAGCCACGGCCCTCTCCAGGCTCTCGTGGCTTCTGAACAGCCCGTCGATGGCCGGCGCGGGCGCGGACCACGTTCCCCTGACCGCAGCCTCTGGCAGCGCAGGCAGCTCCCTCACCCACGCCGAGACGGCAGCCCAGTCCGCCTGGTCGCCGGCCCACCCCGGCGGCACCGGGCAGCCGGCGGCCACGACGAGAGCCAGGGCCAGCAGAGCCCCGGGAAAGCGGAGGAACCGGGAGGCCCTCGGCCGCACCTGACTCTACCGGCCCGCCGGAGAGCCCAGGCCCGGACCCTCGATCCCCAGGATCGAGATCGGCGTCTGGCCCGACGGAGCGGTCGCTCCGGCAGCGGCCACCGGGGCGGTTTCGTCAGCCTCCACGAGGAACCGCCCCAGCTTCTCCTTGAGCGTGTCGCCGGTTCCGAGGAGGAGGCCGGTGACCACCTCGGCCTTGAACCGCTCGGTCAGCCCGGCGTTCCGGATCAGCGTTCGCACCGCGATGAACCGGGGTCTGGCCGTGCCGTTGTCCGGGTCGAGCTCCTGGCCGCCGGTCACGTACGCGGTCAGCGCGCGCCCGACCTCGGCCATGATCTGCTTCCGGTGCAGCGAGTAGCTGGCCGCCGCGGCCTTCCGGGCCGGGTCGAACAGCGGCGCCCGGTTCATCGCCGCGACCAGCTCCGCCGGCGTCTCCGGGCCCGACAGCCGCAGTGCCTTCTTGCGGACCAGCGCCTTCTCGGCGTCGGTGAGATCCAGGGTGCTGATGTGGTGGATGCAGCAGCCCTCGAAACTCTCGCCCGCCGAGGGCGTGTAGAGCGGCTTGAACAGCCGCCCGTGCTGGTGGTAGGCCTTGCCGCTCGCCGCGAAGGCGGTCATCTCCGAGAGCTTCCTCGACCCCCACTTCATGGTGCCCAGCTCGAACGAGAACTCACCCTCCTTCGGGATCGGTCCGGACAGCGCGTCCCGCGGCCAGATCACGGTCTTGTAGATCATGGTCGCCACCGACACGACCTCGCCGACGTAGTTCCCGAGGTAGGTCGCGGTCATCTCCTGCATGTGCTGGTTGTCTCGCCCGCTGGTCACGCAGGCGTTGGTCGGCAGGTGGGCCCGGATCCTCTCGGTGATGGCGGCGAGCTCCGAGTTGAACGATCGGTCCTCCGAGTCGTTGTTCTCCTCGATGAACACATCGTACTCGCCGTGGTAGAGCTCGTGCAGGAAAGTGCCGAAGGCGCTGCCGTCGAGGAACCGGATCTCCTGGTACTGGCCGTCCGGGGTCTTGAACGTGTCGTTGCCGAGTGTGACGGTGTTCCAGAGGATGGAGTACTCCGCATTGCCGCGGGCCGGCGAGCCGAACTTGACCGAGATCGAACCGAGAACCTGCTCGACCCGGGTCAGGTCCATGCCGCAGGCGCCGAGGTATTTCTTCATCCCGTCCAGGCTTCCGCGCAGCTCCGGCAGGGAGACCGGCGGGACCGAAAGCTGTCTGGGGTCGACGCCCAGCGCGGTCAGGTCCCGGCGGTTCACCTCGGTCTGCTGGGCGCCGGCAGCGCCGGCAACGAGCGATACGACGACGCAGGCGACGAGCAGGCACGGTCTCGACGGGCCGATCACAGCGGGACCTCCACCGGGCGTGGCCGGAAAAGCGGTTCCTTCCTCTTGATATATACGCAGCCAGGGCTGGGCCGGTTTCAGCCCGATTCTCACGGCCGGTCGCGCTTCACCGCGGCGATGAGCTCCGGGTCGTCCACGGCGAGAACGGTCGCCACCTCGGCCAGCAGCTTGCGGGGGAGCTGCGTCCTGTAGTCCAGACTCCTCTTGCCCAGGGCCCGGCTCACCTCGAGGGAGATCCTCTCCCCGTCGCCCCCGGCCCGACGGAGCAGTCCCGCCAGGGTCGTCTCCTCAGCGGCCTTCCAGATCCTCTTCTCCAGAGGCACCAGCTGCGTCCCGTGGGCCTCTCGATCCCTGGGACGGTTCGCCAGCGCCTGCGCCTGCCAGAGGATCCTGGAGACCAGCAGCAGCCGCCGGAGCTCCTCCCGGGGAACCGTGCTCCGCGGCAGCACCGACTCTGCCAGGTACCGACCCGTGGCCAGGAGCCAGAGTCCGATGCCGCTCTTGTTCGTCGAGAGGACCTTTGCCGGGCCCCAGTCGCTTCCGAGGTATCGACGGTCAGGATCCACCGACGCGGTCAAGCCGGCCTCGGCCCTGAGGCCGCTCCAGAATCTCTGCACCCAGCTGGAGATCGGGTGATCGGGGTGAGCCGCGGCGTGGAGCCTCATCTGGGTGATGGCGGTCGCTGCCGCATCCGGAGTGACCGCCATGCGCAGATGGAGCGAGACGGCGAGGAACTGGAGGGCGTTCCTCACGTGCAGCGACCTGAGGTCCTCGTTCGTGCCCTGGAGGTCCCCTTCCGGGCCGGTCCCGAGGAACCGGTCGCAGAGATGGAGGGCGTTGGCGAAGTCGCTCCGCTTGATGAGATCGATGAGGAGCGTCACGAACTCCGGACCGTCGGCCAGCGCCTCGGGCATCTTCTGGAACTTGGGCGTCTTCTGGCCGCGTGGGCAGAGCGTCCAGGTACGGTCGGGAGAGATGCCCCGGTCGACGATCGAGAGGAGGAGGAGGTCCACGATCTGGGCGAAGGCGTTGGACCCGACCTCCCGGACCGAGAGCTGCGAGAGCTGCGGCTGTCCCCTGGTGAGGATGAACAGCTTCTGGGTCGCTTCCTCCAGCTTGTTCCGATCGATCAACGCCATGATGTCGTTCACCTGGGCCGACCAGGTCATCTCCTCCGGGGCGAGCAGGTGCACCAGGCCGAGGCGGTCCCTGGTGGATCTGGCGGTCCAGACAGAGATCCCCAGGAACAGCAGGGCGACGACGGCGGCGAACGCCCACCACCGGCGGCGGCTGGGCCCGGGCGCGACCTCGGGTTCGCCCGGGGCCCAGGGCGCCGTCCCGGATGCTGGAACCGCCGGCGGTCCAGGGGGCGTCACCAGCGTCGGGTCGGTCGGCCGGCCCGCCGGAGCTCCCCCGGCCGCGGCGCTCTTCACGCCCAGGGTGACGGCGCTCTCCGCGGGCGTGGGTTGGCGAGGCTCGTCCGGGGACCGGATCGCCACGGCGGCCGTCTGGAGAAACGACGTCGCGCCCTGGAGCCCCGGGGCCAGCTCGTCCAGCAGCTTCTTGAACTCCCGGGCGTCGGCGGGGCGCAGCCCGGGCTTCTTGGCCAGCCCTCTCCTCAGCAGATCGCCCAGCGGCGGGTAGAGGTCGGGGGCGAGCGTCGGCTCCTCGTGGATCTGCTTCTGGATCACGTCCATCGTCGTGTCGCCCGGGAACGGGTGCTTCCCCGTGGTCATCTCGCACAGCATCACGCTGAAGGCGTACAGGTCCGCCGAGAGAGTGAGAGGAGCGCCGAGGGTCTGCTCCGGGGCGATGTAGCCCGGGGTCCCGAGGACCACGCCGATGTCGGTCCTCCGGTTCCCCTGGGACAGGGAGACGTTCTTGGCGATGCCGAAGTCGACGATCTTGGCGACCGGCGGCGTGGCCCGGGTCACCAGGATGTTCGACGGCTTCAGATCCCTGTGGACGATCCCGAGCCGGTGGACCGCGTCGAGCCCCTCGAGGATCTGCCCGGCCACGGCCAGACCGAGCTGGACTTTCAGCGGGCCCCCGGACAGCATCTCCGCGAGCGACCGTCCATCGACGAGCTCCGTGACGAGGAAGGGAACGCCGCCGGCGAACCCGGAGTCGAACACGGCGACGATGTTCGGGTGGATGAGCTCCGCGGCCAGCCTGGCCTCGGAGACGAACCGGTCCCGGTAGTCCGGGTCGCTCAGGAGCGCCGGCGTCAGGAACTTGATCGCGACCCTGCGGCCGAGGCTCTTCTGTACCCCGTGATGGACCTCGCCCATGCCGCCCACGCCGATGCGGGCCCCCAGGTCGTAGCGCTCCGTGAAGGCAGGATCCTCCCTGACCCGATCCGTGAGTTCCATGGCGACGGAAGTCTAGCGTCCGCGGGACATCATGTCCAGGCAAGACCTGGCGCCTCGCCAGGTCCGAGTCGCAAGACCTGGCGCCTCGCCAGGTCCGAGTCGCGCCCCCGAGCGCGACCTCAATCCGGATCCCCTCCTCTGGCGCCTCGCCAGGTCCGAGTCGCGCCCCCGAGCGCGACTTCAATCCGGATCCCTTCCTCTTTCTCCTTCCTCCCGAGCGCGACCTCAATCCGGATCCCCTCGACCCGAGCGACCGGTCCGGCGCGTCAGACGATCGGGCCGTGGCGCAGGGCGACGATCCGCTCCGCGACCCGGGCCGGCAGGCGAACGAACTTGGTCAGCTTCATCCGGGCGGCGAACCGCACCCGGCGTCTCTCCTTCAGCTCCTCCGGCACCTTTCCGTCGAGCTCCTCGGCCCTGGTCCCCGGGCGCCCCTCGTACTTGAGCACCTGGTAGAGGTTCACGTCGCATCTGTCCAGGAGCCGGTAGCTGGCCTCGAAGTCGCCCGGCGACTCGCCGGGGAAACCGACCATGACGATGGAGCTGATGGAGCTGACCCGGGTGGTCCTCACGATCGAGTTCAGCGCTTCCACGGTGCGGTCGATGTCGTAGTCCCGGCCCATGCTGTCGAGGATCCGCTGGGACCCGGACTGGAGCGGCACGCAGAACGAGTGGAGCCGTCCGGTCCGGAAGACCGGCATGAGCCGCTCCAGGTGCTTCACGAGCCACCTGGGCTCCACGAACCGGATGTTGACCCGGAACTCCCCGGGGAGCGCCACGATCTCCTCGAGCAGCGCCGGAAGGTCCGTGCCCAGATCGGCGCCGTAGCATCCCATGTCGTCGCCGGCCAGCGAGATCTCCGTGTACCCCTGCTCCACCGCCGACCTGATCCGGGAGACGACGACCTCCGCCGGAACGCTGCGCACGTTGCCCCTGGCCCTCTTGATGGCGCAGTAGGTGCACGATCCCAGGCAGCCGGTGGCCCCCCGGACGAAGTACCAGTCGGTCATCGGAACCGTGTCGAGCCACGAGGGCGGCTTCACGAACGGGACGAGCCTCCCCAGCCGGGTGAACAGTCTCTTCAGGCGGATCCCGGTCATGAAGAGACGATTGCCCTGGTACTCCCGGATCGTCGCCGTGTGAGCCTCGGCGCTGGCCAGCGGCGTGGCCGAGGGGACCAGCTCCTGGAGCTTCTCCATCTCCAGCGGCGGGAGCGTCTCGAACTGGCACGTGCGGGCGTAGAGCTCCGGGTTGATCCTGGGAAAGCAGCCGGAGACGATGACCCTGGCGCCGGGCCGGGATCGTTCCCGGGCCTGCTGGATCGCCGTCACGGCGTCGTGCTCGTACTCCTGGTTGAAGGCGCAGGTCGAGACGACGATCAGGTCGGCCCCGGCGGGGTCGACCACCTCGGCCAGCCCGGCCCGGACCAGGTAGGCCCGGATCGTGTTCACGTCGATCACGAGCTCCGTGCACGGATGGGCGGAGTTGACGATGGCGAACGTCTTCATCGGCCTCACGGGTGTCTGAACAGCAGCGATCGGGCGTGCTTCTTCACGGCGGCCCGGTGGACCGTCCGGTGGCGAAGCTCCTTCTCCCGGTCGTCGATCTTGCCGTCGAGGCGCGACGCCACGGTGTTGGGCCGGTCCTCGTACTTGAAGACCATGTACATGCCGAACCGGACCTCGTCGATGAGACGCAGGCTCTCCGATAGCTCGGCGGGCGTCTCCGAGGGGAACCCCACGATGATGTTGGTGCTGATCAAGCCCACCGGCGTCTCCTTCAGGATCCGGTTCACCGTCTCCTTGAGCTGGGCGAACGTGTAGCGCCGGTGCATCAGCTCGAGGATCCGGTCGGATCCGGACTGGGCCGGCGCGCAGAACGCCTTCACCTTGCCGGTGGCGAAGATCGGCATGAGCTTCTCCGCCAGGCGGATCAACCAGAACGGATCGATGAAGCGGATGTTGACCTGGAACTTCCCGGGTAGCGCCACGACCTCCCTGAGCAGGTCGGCCAGGTCGAGCTTCATGTCCACTCCGTAGCCCCCCAGGTCCTCGCCGGTCAGGGCGATCTCCCGGAACCCCTTGGCGAGCCCCTCCTTCACCTGGGCCATGATCCGCTCGATCGGCTCGCTCTTGAACGGGCCCTGGGCATGCTTGATGCCGCAGTAAGAGCAGTCGCCGGTGCATCCCATGGCGCAGCGGACGCACCACCATCTCTCCGACGGCACCGTGTACAGCACCCGGGGGACCCGCACGAACGGGAGCCACTCCAGGCGCTCGATGAGCCTGCGGGCGTTGAAGTAGCGGCGGATCTTCGGGTCCGTGTTGTACTCGTGGCGGGACACGGTGTGGTTGTCGAACTCGCCGGTCTTCCTGGGCAGGGCCAGCAGATCGTCGAACCGTTCCACCGACTCGGTCGGGACCGTGGCTCCGTCGAAGACGGTCTTCAGGCGCTCCTTGTTGATCCGGGGAAGGCAGCCCAGCACCACGAGCTGGCAACCGGCCTTCTTGGTCTCCCCCAGGCGCCGGATCGCCTCGATCTCGTAATCCTCTTGCTCCTTGGAGAAGCCGCAGGTGGAGACGACGATCACATCCGCCTCCGCCGGATCGTCCACCACGCCCCACTCGTTGCCGCCGAACCACCTGCGGAGCAGGTTGAGGTTCATGGCGTTCTCCGTGCAGGGGTGCTTGGTGGCGTGGAGGTAGGCCTTCTTCACGGACGACCCTCGTACTTCCTGAAAGCGAGACAGCTGTTGGCCCCGGAGAAGCCGCACGAGTTGGACAGGGCGGCCCCCAGGTCCGATCGCACAGCACGTCCGGGACAGCAGTTCAGGCCGCAGCCCGGGTCCAGGTTCTCCAGGTTGAGGGTGGGGTGACAGACGCCGGTCACGATCGACCGGATCGTCACCGCCGCCTCGATCGCCCCGGCAGCGGCCACGGTGTGGCCGATCATCGACTTGGTGGAGTTCACCAGCACCCGGCTCGACCGGTCGCCGAAGAGCGACGCGATGGCCCGCACCTCCGCCGTGTCGTTGAGCCGGGTGGATGTGCCGTGGGCGTTGACGTAGTCCACCTCGTCGCGATCCATGCCGGCGTCGGCCAGCGCCCGCCGCATGGCCTCCAGGAGCCAGACGCCCTCCCGCTGGCAGGCCGTGATCTTCTCGCCGTCGGAGGTGGCGCCGAAGCCGGCCAGCTCGCAGACGATCGGCGCTCCCCTCCGGCAGGCGTGGTCCAGAGTCTCGAGGACCAGCATGGCCGCCCCCTCGCCGAGGACGAAGCCGTCCCGCCGGGTGTCGAACGGCCGGGAGGCGCCTTCCGGCCGGGCGTTGTTCGGCGACAGCGCCTTCAGCAGGGAGAAGCCGGTGATCATGTACTCGTCGATCATCTCGTCGGCCGAGCCGGCGATGGCCACCTGGATGCGCCCCGATCTGAGCTTGCGGAGCGCCTCGCCGATGGCGTAGTTCGACGAGGCGCAGGCGTTGGAGGTGGCGAGCATGGGCCCGCTGATGCCGTGCCGGACCGCCAGGTAGCGACCCAGGAAGCAGGGCATCTTGTTCTGGATCTGGGCGGCCGGCACGAGGTCGCGGCGCCGCAGGCCGAATTCGCGGTAGTCGACCCTGTTGGTGGCCCGGCCGGCGAAGTGGAAGATCCTGTAGGTGTTCTCGAACGCCACCCGGCCGGTCTCCACGCCGAGGTACAGACCGCACGAGAGCCCGGCCAGGGTGGTCAGCCGGGCCGATCCCAGTGCGTCGTCCAGCGCCTTGCAGGCGAAGGCGAGCTTGCGCGAGTGGTGGCGACGCGCATCCGGGTACCGGTCGAGCAGCGTGTCCAGATCGGGCACGGTGCCGCCGATGTACACCGGGAACCCGGCCTGCTTCAGCGACGGGACCTCCCGGATGCCGCTCACCCCGGCGCACAGCCGGTCGAACGTCTCGTCCAGCGTGTGGCCCAGGGCGGTGACCGCACCCATCCCGGTGACGACCACTCTGTTGTTCTGTTCCAAGGCTCAGCTGGGCTCCGGTGCGGTGTCGGGCCGGCGGCGGCCGGACCGACGGTCGATGTTCAGGGCGTGTCCACGAGCCGACCGTCCTTCAGATACCACACCTGGCCCCGCCGCGGAAGGTCCGGGTCGATGTTGCCCACCACCCTGGCCGGATCCGGATAGAGCGTGACGCCGCCCGGGATCGCTCGCCCCGGGGGGAAGATCAGCCCCGCGGCGATCCGGGTCTTGTGGCCGACGATGGAGCCGCCGAACCTCAGGCCCGTGTCCTGGACCCCCCGGGAGGTGGCCACCTTGATCGTCTTGCCGTCCAGCCTGTAGTCGGACGGGATCGAGTTGAAGATCGCCGAATCGTACCCGAAGCAGCAGAAGTGATACGGCCCGCTGATCAGGAACGCCCCGGGATAGACCGTGGAGAAGAAGATCACGTTGTTGTTGGCGATGTAGGCCCGGTCGCCGATGATCGAGAACTTGATGCCGGCGTGATCGTCGACGAACGCGTCCGCCCCGACCACGGAGAACCGCACCACGGCGTAGGCGCCGATCCTGGCGCCGGGGCCGATCACGCTGCCCTCCACGACCGCCGTGGGGTGGACCCTGGCCGTGGGGTCGATACGGGAGAGCGCCCGCAGCGCCCGGGCCTTGAGCGTCTCCCGGTCGAGGCTGAACGCCGTGAGGATCGCCAAGAGCGCCCGCAGCGCCCCGACCGGGCCGGGCTTGCGGAGCCGCCCCAGCCTGGCGAAGTTCGCCGCCATGCTGGCGAGCCCTATGTGGACCGGCTCGGTCAGGGCCAGGATCGGGCGGGTCGTGACGGAGAACCGGAAGTTGTCCTTGCCGAGCATGTGGCGCGGAAAGTTCCCGGACTCGAAGTGCTCGTCCACGTCGATGACGATCGAGACGGCGGTCTTCGGGTCGAAGGCGGTCCCCTTCGCGAAGAAGAGCGGGAACGCCAGATGCTCCTCGGTCTGCTCCACCTCCTGGAGCACCGCCAGCTGCTGCGAGAACACGCCCCGCTTGAGACAGGCCCGGGTCAGGCCCGCTCCGCTGGCGCGGGATCGACGCATGAACTCGGTCAGGAACTCCGGCGAGAAGAACAGGTTCTCGGCGAACAGGAGCGTCTCCCCGGCCGGCGCACCGGGACCCAGTCGCGACGCCACCTCGCTCTCGGGGATCCGGGTGGGGGCGATGCCCAGCTCCGAGAGGATCCGGTCCTGGTACGTCCCGAGTCTCTCGTTGGCCACGAGGATCTCCCTCGCCGGCTCGTCGAACGGCGGGATGAGCGTGTCGGAGCGGGTGATCAGGGCGGCAGTCGTTTCCATATCATGAGGTCCCCGGGGCGAGGGCGGTGATGGGTGGCACGCGTGGCACTACAACGAAAGATCCCGGCCGCAGCAGGGTGCGATCTTTCGTTGTAGTGCTAGTGTACGACGTCCTGGCCTCTCCCGTGAACCATCACGAGCCCGGCGATCGGCCGCCGGGCGTCTCACGCGGCCCGATCGACGAGCCGGAGCCCGAGCGTGCCGGCGACCTCCTTGGCCACGGTCTTCGCCCAGCGGCCCTGCTTCGACTCGAACACCGCGACAGCGCCGGCCGGGCCGGTGAGCCGCACCAGGTAGGTGATCAGCGGCTCCTGCCGCGCCCGCGGGTACGGCATCTTCGAAAGCTCGACGGCGTCGAACCCGGAGAGCGGATGGGCGCTGGATCGGCGCAGCGAGAGAAGGCCGAACGATGAGACCACGACGCCCCGATCACGGTCGATGACCGTCTCCTGCTTCAGGAGGGCCGCGGGCGCGCCGAACCCCAGGCAGAGTCCCGCGGCGATCATGATCTCGCCTCCGGATCTCTGCCCGGTCATGGCCCAGGCGAACAGCTCCAGGGCGACGAGACCGAAGGCGCCGGCGACGAGGACCCAGCCGAACATGGTCACGGCGATGGGGGCTCCGTGGAACCCCAGGCCGTGCCCCGCCGCGGTGCTGTAGCGCAAGATGGTCCGGTCTGGCATGGCACCTCGAGAGCCAGGTCAGAGGCCCTGGCCCGGGCCGTCGCCGGTGGAGCCGTGGAACCGCCCGGTCAGGCGAGGCGGGCCTTGCAGTAGGGGCACACCACGGTCTCCCCGGTGAGAAACCGACCGTTCAGCGCGGCGCCGCACCTGGAGCACGTCGTTCCCGGGGGGGTGACCTCCTGGCGCAACGACTCGTCGGTGAACAGCTCCTGGGTCGCCCGGTCGACGTAACCCTCGATGAGGCCTCGCTCGACGCACCGGCCGAAGATCCTCTCCACCTCCGCCTCGGTCCAGGCCAGCTTCCTGGCGGCATCGCCGATCTTGAGTCGCCTGTACGAGGCCATCAGGTCGGCCAGCGCGGCCATCCGGTCGTCGGTGACGCCGAGCTCCTTGCCCGTTCTGAGCATCCAGAACCCCGGTATGAGCCCGAGGGCGGCGAACATCACGAACCCCTTGGCGGCGCTCGCCGCCCTGGGCGACGTGGTGTGCTCGCCGCTGACGAGGATGACCGCCAGGCACACGAGGCAGACCGTTCCCAGGACGATGAGGATCCGCCCTGCCAGGCGCAGTACGTTGTCGCACCAGCCGTAGCCCATCCGTCGGGAGTATAGTGCGCGCCCGGCGAGGAGACAACGGTGGTCGCACCGGGATACGGCGCCTCGCCGGATCGGAGTCGCGGTGGAATCGGAAGGGGCCCGGTCGGAGTCGCACTCATGGTACAGTCTGCTACTACGGTCCGGTCGGTCCCGGCACCCCAGGAGGAGTGGTCTCTCGATGTGGTCTCCGTTCTGGAAGTTCCTGGCTCGCGTCTGGCTCAGGGTCTTCGGCTGGACCGCCGTGGTCCACGCCCCGCTCCCGCCCAGGTTCGTGATGATCGCGGCACCGCACACCACCAACTGGGACCTTCCTTTCATGCTGGCGGTCGCCATCGCCGCCGACGTGAAGATCCGGTGGATGGGGAAGCACACTCTCTTCGGGATCCCGCTCCTGGGACGGTTGCTCACCTACCTGGGCGGCATCCCGGTGGTCCGGAACGAGCGCCACAACACGACGCAGCAGATGATCGAGAAGTTCCGATCGAGCGAGCTCATGGCGCTGGCGGTGCAGCCCGAAGGGACCAGGAAGCTGGTGCCTCGCTGGAGGTCCGGCTTCTACCGGATCGCCCACGGCGCCGGTGTGCCGATCGTCCCGGGGTTCCTCGACTACACCGCCCGCGTCGGAGGGTTCGGCCCTTCTTACCTGTTGACCGGCGACCGCAAGAAGGACATGGACCATCTCCGCGAGTTCTACAAGGACAAGCGGGGCAAGTACCCGGAGCTGTTCGGGCCGGTCCGCCTCGAAGACGAGGATCTCCAGCTCGACTCGCCCGGGACCGGTGGCGGCCCCGAGGACTGACCGCTCCCCCCCGCCGGGGCAGCCGTCGGATCCGTGCCGGCTGCGACAGCTGGCTCGGACGATCGACCCCCCGTCGGTGGCCCTCCGGAAGCGCTCCTGTGCGGCAAGATGATTGTTGTCGCCTGCGAAGCTATCGATGTGATATCATTACGATAGCGGACAGGCCGCCCGGCCGGGGCGGTGGAGGAGGCGTCATGAACCGCGAGAGAACGATCCAGGTGACGAACGGGTGGGTGATGCTGGGCGTGAACATCGGCCTGGTCATCCTGGCGACGGCGCTGATCGTGGGGTTCGCCGTCGGCGCAGAGGCTGCCAAGCCCGGCTCCGGCGGGCCGAACTTCTGGTTGCTCGGCAGCTTCATCGTCACGACGGTGGTCGTGTCGATCTCGTGCAACGGCCACTTCACCCTCCAGCCGAACCAGGCCTGCGTGTTGATGCTGTTCGGCGCGTACACGGGAACGGTGCGGGAACCGGGATTCCACTGGACCAACCCCTTCAACACCAAGAGGAAGCTCTCACTTCGGGCGCACAACCTGAACGGTCAGATGATCAAGGTCAACGACAGGAGAGGCAACCCGATCGAGATAGCGGCCGTGGTGGTCTGGCGCGTCCAGGACACAGCCCAGGCCTCGTTCGACGTCGAGAGCTACCAGGAGTACATGCGCATCCAGAGCGAGTCGGCGGTGAGGCATCTGGCCAACTCGTACAACTACGATCACGGCGAGGAGAGCGAGATCACGTTGCGCAGCCACGTCGACGAGGTGGCGACCGCACTGCGGAAAGAGCTCCAGGAGAGAGTCGACAAGGCCGGGGTGCTGGTCGAGGAGGCCCGGCTCTCCCATCTGGCCTACGCGCCGGAGATCGCCGGGGCGATGCTCCGCCGCCAGCAGGCCGAGGCGATCATCGCGGCCCGGCAGATGATCGTCCACGGCGCGGTGAGCATGGTCCAGATGGCGCTGAAAGACCTGGCCGACAAGGACGTGGTGCACCTGGACGAGGAGCGCAAGGCGTCCATGGTGTCGAACCTGCTGGTGGTGCTGTGCGGCGAGCGCGAGGCCCAGCCGGTGGTCAACGCCGGCACCCTCTACTCGTAGAGGACCGACCATGGCTGAGCGCAAGTCGTTCCTTTTGAGAATCCCGGCGGATCTCCACGATGAGATCTCGGCCTGGGCTCACCAGGAGCTGCGCAGCGTGAACGGTCAGATCGAGTGGATTCTCAAGGAGGCCGTGGCGCGCCGGCGGCGCGCCGCGGCCGATGACCCGGAGCGACCGCGGCCCGCGCTCGAAGGTCGTGACCTGGCGCGCTGACCGCGGCGACCCTCGACGTCTGCTCGCATCGCGCCCCCTGGCTCTGGCGATCGATCGCCAGAAGTCCACCCACGTCCTTGGACCCGGCACCTCCTGACGGCATAGCCTGAGTCACGGCAACCGCCAGGCCCGAGCCACCAACGGCGACACGGCCAGCGGACCAGGAGGCGTGCGATGTCCACGAACGAAGACCAGGAGGTGACCGCGAGTCCGCGGCTCGCGACGGATGTGATCTGGGACCAGCTCGCCAGATCGATGCAGGGCTCCGGCGAGTCGCAGACCCGGGTCGACGAGCTGATGGACTGGTGGAACGACAACCTCGCCGTGGTGTTTCCCCGGCCCGAGGAGGCTCAAGTGGCCCGGCGGGTGCTGAAGGTCCTGGCGCTGGCGTCGCCGTACCCGCCGGCGCGGTGGATCACGGCGCGGGAGATGACCCGGATCCTGAGGGTCTCGGTGGCCGAGGAGGCGACGACGCTCGACGACCGTGCAGTGGCCGACATCCTCGAACGGATGGCCGGGAGCGGCTCCACCATCGCCCGGCTGCGATCGATGGCCGGCGACGCGATGGAAGACCGGTTCTTGCTGCGGCGCGACGCCCCGCAGTCGATCCGTCTGGAGACGCGGATCCGCGAGGTCGCGGCGACCCTCGCGGACCGGCCCGCCGAGGTGGCGCGGGCAGCGCTCCTCGCGGCGCTCTCCCCGGCCCTGCCTCTCGCCAGCCTTGCCGCAATCCCGCGGACCCGTCGTTCGATCCGGTGGCAGGGCACTCCCAGGGAGGGATGGATCGCCGTGGACGACCCCTCGTCGTTCTCGAGCGAGGAGCTTCGCGAGAGGGCGCGGGAGCTCGCGACCGGCGAGACGGATTTCCTGCTGTACCTGGTCCCCCCGCTGGTCGCGCCGGCTGCGGCGCCGCCATCCCCGGTGCCTGCCGGCCCGGAGATCGCCCTGCTTCCGATCGTGATCTGGACCCCCCGCCCGCTCCCGGAGCCGGAGTTCGTCGCCGTGGCCCGGGCGCGTCAGATCCTCGCGCAGGCGCTCGCAGCCGAGGGCGGATCACGGGCCCGCGAGCTGGCCGACGCCCTGGCGCCAGAGCTCGAGAACGATCGGAAACGCCTGGCCGAGATGACGACGCGGGCCTACGCCGAAGGGCATGTCCAGGGCCCGGCCGGCGCGTCCGGCCTGGCGGAGGGCGCGGGCGAGGACCCGTTCGATCTCTGGCTGGAGCACGCGGCCGGCGCGGTGCTGGAGCAGCGCTACCCGCGACACTTCATGGTCTCGCCCAGGGGGACGACCCTCACGCGAGGGCAGCTGGCTGAGCTGGTGGAGGCGTTTCTGAGACCGGGCCGCGCCGGGCCCGGTGGTCACCTGCCCCAGGCCGTGAGGCCGCTGGTGGAGGGTTACCTCAACGCGCTGGGGCTCGTCACGGGCTGTCGCCGCGGGTGGCATCTGGACGTGGACCTGGGCCGGTCGGACGTCGCCCGCGAGATCCTCGAGGCCGCGGGGAACGAGCCGACGAGCGTGGAGGAGCTCTACTGGAAGCTGCGCAAGGGACCGCTGGGCCTGTCGCGAGCCTGTTTCGAGGTGCTGCTGGCCGTGCTCCTGTTCTCCGGGCACCTGGTGGGGCTCGCGCGGTCGCGCCGCCTGCCGCTCGCTCGCGTGACCGTGGCGTCGCTGGGGCGCGTGGCCCAGGTGGTACGCGAAAAGCCTGTGTCGCCGGAGGTCGCCGAGGCGCTGGTTCGCTTGCGGTTCCTCTTCATCAGACGGTCGAAGCCGGCTGCCTGGCCGCTCCTTCCGCAGCAGCTCTGGGACGAGATCATCGCCCTGCGATCGAGCTCGGTTCTGGGGCTGGGCGCCCTGATCGCCAGCGTGCGGAGCCTGGAATCGGAGCCTCTCCTGTCCCACCTCGGTCTCGAGGAGACGATGGCCTGGCTCGACGCCCTGTTCCGGGCCCTGCAGCAGGTCGATCTGTGGAGCGCTCCCCGTGAGGGTCTCCGGAAGCTCCATCGGTCCCTGGCCGATGCAGGGCTCCTGGCCCGGGCCGAGCATGCGAGACAGCGGCTCGTGTTCGTGAGAGAGAGCGCCGCCAGGTTCGTCGGCATTGCCGGCTACCTGGCGCAGGAGGACCTCGACGTCGGCCTCGACGAGCGACACGGACCGCTGGCGATCAAGCTGGCCGAGCTGCGAGACCGGGTCGTCCGGCCCGAGACCTGTCTCGACCCGAACGCCCTGGTCGCCTTCGAGCGCGAGGTCCGGACGTTCCAGGAGGCGTACCGGAACGCCTACGCCCTCGATCACGACGCCAGAAGAGCGCCCGCTGCGCTGGAGAGCTACGGACGGCTGGCATCCAGCGCCCGATGGAAGCTCGTCGAGGCGCTCTTGAAGTCATCGTTCGTGTCGCCGCCAGCCACGTATTCCCGACTTCGAGGGGAGCTGGACAGGGCCGCGCGGACCGTGTGCACTCGCCTCACACCATCCAGGCTGGAGGTCCACGCCACCTGCGTCTGCGGTCACCGGCTCGGTGAGACTCCGCCGTTGCTGCAGGTCGCCGATCTGACCCGGTGGCGTGACGAGATGCTGCGGGAGGTCGTCCGCGGCATGGCCCGCGACGAGGTTCGCCAGGAGCTGACGCAGGCCCGCGACCAGGCGCGCGTCCGGGGAGAGCGAGGGGACGCGGCGGTCCTCGGCGAACTGGCCGCGCTGATAGCACGCGCGCGCGCGCGCGACGAGCTTCGCGGCCTTGCGGCCCGCTGCCGACACCGGCGCCGGCTGGGACGCCGCCGGCGGGACCCGGAGCGTGGCCCCCGGCCTGCGCCGGATGGCGAGCCGGCCGGCCGTCTTCGTCCCCCTGGGCAGCGAGCCTCGGAAGACCAGCCGGTTGTTGCCGCTGGCCAGTTTCCCCGGCGGG
>JACQZM010000034.1 GCA_016213885.1 Candidatus Rifleibacteriota bacterium
ACCGGTGGGGTGTACGTGCTCATCCGCGAAGGCTGGGGCCGGCTCCCGGCCTTCCTGTTCGGTTTCACGGAGCTCGTGGTGATCCGCGCCTCGTCTCTGGGCGCGATCTCGCTCACGTTCTCGGAGTACACCCTCCGCGCCCTCGGCCGCGATCCGGCCGTGGAGCCCCACGCCACCCACGCCCACCTGGTCGCGGCGGTGGCGATCGCCGTGATGTCGGGAGCGAACATCCTCGGACTGCGCTACGGCGCGTTCGTGCAGAACGTGACCTCGATCGCCAAGTACGCCGGCCTCGTGGGCATCGTGGGCCTGGCGCTGGGACTCGGCCTGCCGCTCACGGGCGGGCACTTCACGCCGGCCTGGCCCGCGGGGAGCTTCCACCTCGGGGCGTTCGGCCTCGCGCTGGTCGCCGTGCTGTGGGCCTACGACGGGTGGGCCGACCTCTGCTTCGTCGGCGGCGAGGTGAAAGACCCGCGTGGCAACCTCCCGCGAGCTCTGGTCGTGGGCACCCTGGCCATCATCGCGATCTATGTGCTTGCGCCGTGGGGATCATCGTGATGATCTCCACGTTCGGTACGCTCAACGGCTCGATCCTCACGGCGCCGAGGATCTTCTTCGCCATGGCCCAGGACGGTCTGCTGCACCGCATCATCGGTTCGGTCCACTCGAGGTTCCACACGCCCTGGGTGGCGATCGCGATGACCGGCGGGCTCGGCATCGCCTTCGTGATGATGCGCAGCTTCGAACAGCTCACCGACGCGTTCGTCACGGCGATCCTGCCGTTCTACGCCCTGGCCGTGGCCTCGATCTACGGGCTCAGAAGGCGGCCCGACTACGACCCGCCGTTTCGCGTCCCGGGGTACCCGGTCGTCCCGGCGCTCTTCGTGCTCGCCACGGTCTTCTTGCTCGTGAACGGGCTCGCCGACCCCGGCTCCCGGGTCGGGACGCTGGTGGTGTTCGGCGTCATCGGTTCGGGCATCCCGGTGTACTGGTTCACCGTCGGGAGAGCCCGGGAACGCTGAGCGCCCCGGCCTCGCTCGGGTCCAGTTGCGGCTCCGCTCGGCCCGCGCTACAGTGGGCCAGTGGCCGCCGACGTGCTCGACATCCTGTCGCCGGAGTTCCTCGCCCGGTACCAGATGGTCCGGGAGCTGGGGCGGGGGGCCATGGGTGCGGTCTTCCTGGGCAAAGACCGCGCCCTGGCCCGGCCCGTGGCGATCAAGTTCATGCTCGGGACCACGGAGGCCAGCGCGTCGACCCTGCTGAAGCGGTTCGAGCGGGAAGCGCAGGTGCTGGGCCGGATCCAGCACCCGAATCTCGTGCGGGTCTACGACGTGGGGATCGAACAGTCGTGGCCGTTCATCGTCTTCGAGTACTTCGAGGGCGACCCGCTGGACACCGTCGTGGAGCGGGACGGCCCGATGCCCGGGCCCCGCGTGGAGGCGATCGCCCTGGAACTCCTGGGAGGCCTCGAGGCGCTCCACAAGGAGAACGTCGTCCACAGGGACCTGAAGCCCTCGAACGTCCTGCTGACGGCCGAGGGTGCCCGGATCATCGACCTCGGAATCGCCCGGGTGACCGACACCATCGAGGAGCTGACCCGGACCGGCCGCACCGTGGGCACGCCGGACTACATGGCCCCGGAGCAGGTCGTGAGCGCCGACGTCGGCCCCACGGCGGACCTGTACTCGCTGGGCGTGATGATGTTCTTCTGCCTCACCCGGCGAACGCCGTTCGAGGGGTCGCCGGTCCAGGTGATGGCGCTGAAGGCCAGACAGGACCCACCCGGGGTGGAGACGATCGCTCCGGTGGCCGAGCCGCTGGCGACCGTGGTCAACCGGCTCACGGCACGGCAACCGGCCGACCGACCCCGGTCGGCCGCGGAGGTGCGGGCGCTGCTGCGACCCGGCGCTGCCAGGGCGCGACGGACCACTCGCCGGACCCCGGCGCTCCCGGCGCCCACGACTCCGCCATCCCCCGATGGAGTCGCCTCCGGCAAGGCGATCCCCGGCCCGGGCGTCCAGACCCGGAAGACGCCCGCGCGGCGTGACCTGTGGTGGGTCCCGTGGGCGGTCCCGGCCCTCGCGGTGCTGGCCGCCGCCTGGTTCATCCTGCGACCGGGACGGCCGGTGCTGTCTCTACCGGTCGTGGTCCGCGAGCTGAGAGCGGTGACGGTCCGGTTCCAGCGGAGACCCCCGGGCCCGGCCCAGCTGAGGGTGACCGTCGGTTCGAGCGCCCGGGTGCTGGTGCCGGCCAGCGACGACTGGGTGGAGCACCGCGTCAGGCTGAGCGACCTGAACCCCGGTGAGCTCGTGACGGTGCAGCCGATCTGGGAGAACGTCCACGGACCGTCCACCTCGTTTCGATTCCAGCCCGTGTCGGCGACGGACCTGACCCTGGCGTGGACCTCCGAGGCGCTTCAGGTCAGTTTCTCCACCGGCCTCGCCGTGTCGTGCAGACTCCAGATCAGAACCCGTCGCGGCTACGAGTGGCTCCCGTCCCGGCCGGATCCGCAGACGTCCCACCGGTTCTCGATCCCACGGTCGTCGATGCCGTTCTCGGGCCGCTTCCAGCTGGAATACCGGATCGGCGAGGAGACCACGGTGGACCGGCCGCTGCTGCCCGACGAGGCGCTCTTGGTCTACCTGGAGGGCGTGCTCGCCTGGATCGTCGACACGAGCCGGCAGACCGTGGGCCGGATCTACGCCGACAGCGAGGCCATCGACAGGCAGCACAGCAGCATCACCACGTCGCTGCCGGCGTTCCGCAGGGCGCTGAAGCAGCACGTCGACTCCCTTCCCCCGGCCTGGTTCTGGGAGGAGGTGGCCGGCAAGGGCGGCATCCTGGACAACCCGGGGATCCCACCGGACAAGAAGAGCTCGCTCTACGAGTCCATCGGCGCGCTGGAGAACCTGGACGCCGCCACGGACTTCCTCAAGTACGGGCTGGAGTATCCGCACCAGAAGATCTACGGAGAGCACTTCGGTCCGTCCCGGACCGCCCACTACTCCCGGGCGCTCGTGATTCCCATCGCGATCACCGCGGTCGATCCGCGCCAGGTATTCCAGCTGTTCCCCCCGTTCCCCTGGCTGGAGATGGACCCGAACTGGGCGGTGGAGCTGAAAGGGACGGCGCGGCTCGGCCGCCTGAAGCCCGGCGCGCGGGTGGAGATCCACGTTCGCGGCCGCGTCTCCCGCGGCCGGTTCGTCCGGGTCCTGGTGAACGACCGGTTCGTCGTCCGTCTGAACCGGCCCGACCGGACGTTCCCGGACCGGACGCCCGCCGACATCTTCACGGCGTTCGACCTGGCCTTCCTGAAGGACGGCGAGAACTCGTTCGTGTTCACCTGCCCGCTCGCGGCTCCGCTTCTCGAGAACATGCAGGCGTTTCTCCCGTACGTCGAGATCCAGCCGCCCGGCTTCGAGCTGTGCGTCCAGGAGTAGCCGGACCGGCCACCTGACCCGACCTCTGTCGTGGCGCTAGTTCCGCACCCTGAGGTCCATCCCTGGCGGCCTGATCGTCAGGCCGGCGTTCAGCTCCTGGATCTCCAGGATCGGCGGCATGCTGGGACAGCGGAACCGGAACTCGTTGTCGCCCTCCTTCAGGTACTGCGAGTCGAACGCCGTGTAGTGGTCCGACTGGTCGGCGGTCCGTCGGGCGCGGCCCGGACGATCGAGACGCACCACGTACTTCCCGTTCACCAGCGCCTCCAGGTATCTCCCCGGGCGCGAGACCATCGTCGCGTGGAGCTCGACCCGGGTCCGGCCGGTCAAGCGTCCCAGCCTGGCGTGGCCGGTCAGCTCGAAGACCCCGTTGGGCAGATCCCCCCTGGACTTCGCCTCGTGCGCCACCGGGATGTCCGGAAGGATGATGAAGTGTCCCCTGGTATCCAGCTCGGGAACCAGGATCGGCAGTTCGTGGGCGTCGGGGTAGTGCGGCGCGGCCGACGGTCCGAAGTCCGGTCCGTAGAGCCGCTCGGAGGGGTAGCCGATCGGGATGTTCCGGAGCTCCCAGGCCGCGCCGAGCAGCTCGAGCCACCGGATCGCCCTGTAGAAGGCGTCCTTCCTCTGCGGCGGGATCGATGGTTCGTTCAGGATGCCCCGGGCGCCTCCGATCTCATCGATGAACCAGACCGGAGGAAGCGACCGGTCGATCTCCCGCAGCCTCTTCTCCAGCATGATGATCGACCGGTCCTCGGGACGGTTGCTCACCTCGCCCAGGATGGTGAACACCTTGTCGGGCCCCGAGAGAGGACGGTTCGAGGCGATGTCGAACAGCGGCTCGACCCGGTCGCGAACGTCCCGGCCGAACCAGTCGAGGCACCCGTTCAGAAAGGCGAGCCGGGAGTCACCCTCCAGGGCCGCCGTCTCGAGCCGGGGTTCGCCCCCGGCGCCGACCTGGATCTCCAGGCGGCTCGAGAACGGCATCATGTTCCAGCGCACCACGAAGTCGTTCTCCCTGGCGGGTGGCTCCTTCCTGGTCAGCCAGACCGTTCCCTGGGCCGACCGCACGCCCAGCCGACACCCCACCGGGGATGCCAGCGTGACCCGCACCTTGAGCCCCTCCGGCGAGGCACCGGCCGTCACCGCGAGGACCGCCGCCGGCACCGACGGAGGTGCGACGCTGGCCGGCCCGGAGGGACGCCGGTGTTCCGGGGCGACGAGCAGCCACGCCAGCGCGAGAACGAGGGCCACCGCGAAGCAGCCCGCCAGCCACCGGCGTCTCGGGGTCACGACCGGGGAGGCGACGGTCTCCCTGGCCTTCGGCCTCTCGACCTTTCGAGCGAGGCCGGTCCTGCGCTGGCCTGGCCGGAGAGTGGCCTTCAGCAGTCGAGCCGCCTCCTGGGCGGTCTGCGGCCGGTCCTCCTGCTTCGTGGCGAGCAGCCTGTTCACGATGTCGGCCAGCGGCTGCGGTACCGGATGGACCGACTCCACCGGCGCGAGGCCCCTGCCCTCGAGCTTGTGGGCGAACACCTCCACGATCTTGCCGTCCAGAGGGAGGCGGCCCGCCAGGGAGTAGTACATCACGGCCCCCAGGCTGTACAGGTCGGCCGGTGGACCCACGTTCCGGTTCAGCACCTGCTCCGGGGCCATGTAGACCGGCGTTCCCACGGCATGCCCGGCGCCGGTGATCGAGCCGAGCGCGGCGTGGACCCGGACCGAACCCAGGTCGATGATCCGCACCCCGCCCGCCGTGGCCATGAGATTGGAGGGCTTGATGTCCCGGTGGATGACCCCCTCCCCGTGGAGCGACTCGAGACCGGCCAGCACGTCGAGCGCCACGGCCACGACCCGCTCGGGCGACAGCGGCGCCTCCCTCTTGATGACGGCAGCCAGCGTCTCGCCATCGAGCCGCTCGCACACGATGTACCAGATCTCCCCGTCCATGCCCATGTCGAAGATCCGCACCAGGTTGGGGTGGTGGAGCTTGGCGAGGACCAGCGCCTCCCGGCGGAACCGCTCCAGCTGCTTCACGGCCGACGTGGACGAGGCGTCGACGGACCGGGCGAAGAACTTGATCGCCACCGGGCGGGTCAGCTCCCGGTCCACCCCGTGCACGACGAGTCCGCTGGTGCCCCTGCCCAGCACCTCGCCCAGGTCGTACCGGCCCCTGGCCTCCCGGGACCTCGCCAGCGACAGCGGGGCGGCGCGGATCGATCGCGGAGCCGGGACCCCCGACGTGGACCCGGCGGAGCAGGGCTGGTGCCCCGCCGGCAGAGAGCCCGGAGGAACGGTCCGCGCGACGGCCGGACCGTCGCAGCGAACCGGCCGCTCGTAGGGCACGCGGCGCGCCGGCTCGAAGGCCGAGCGACCGGGCGCCATCAGCCCGTCGTAGGCGATCAGGTTCCGGTCCTCGATGTGATCGAAGCACTGCGGCGCCTGGCTTCCCGGGATGACGGTCTTGAGCGGGTCCGGGTCCAGCTCGGCCCAGGTGAACTCGTCGCCGCTCTTGGCCTGGGCCAGCGTCTGGCCCGTGGGATGGACGATCATGGAGCCGCCGAACAGGCGCACTCCCGACACATCCAGACCGGAGCCGTTGGTGGCGATCCAGTAGACGTGGTTGTCGTAGGCCCTGGCCCGGTTGGTCAGCTCCCACTGCTCGAACGCCCGCATGAACGCCGACGGCCGGCAGATGATCTCCGCCCCCTGGAGCGCCGTCACCCGGGCCAGCTCCGGGAAGTCGCCGTCGTAACAGATCACGATGCCGATGCGGCCGATCGGCGTCTCGACGCAGCAGGCGCTCCGTCCCGGCGTGGTCCAGCCGCCGCCCTCGATCCGCTCCGTGGCGAACGGGTGGGTCTTGCGGTAGACGCCGAGGACTCCCTCGGGCCCGATGAGCGCGGCGCTGTTGTAGACGATCCCCTTCTCGAGGCCTCGTTCGTACATCGGGAACACCAGGTAGGCGTCCAGCTCGCGGGCCCATTCCACGCCGATCTCGGTGAACCGGCCGGGAATGGTGTCCGCCAGGTGCCACAGATCGGTGATCGAGCCCAGCGGGGTGAAACCGGTGGTGAACGTCTCGGGGAGAACCATCAGGTTCGCTCCGGAGCGTCGCGCGCACTGGGAGAGCAGCCCGTGGGCCTTCTTCAGATTCTTCTCGGGAGCCATCGGTTCGATGGCGAACTGGATCGCCGCGGCCACGATGCGCTGCACTTCGATCAACCTCCTCGGCCAGACCCGGTCCCGGCCCCGACCCGGAGTCCGGATCCCCGACCGGCTCCGGGTCCCGGACATGCCACCATGATCATCGGCACGTCATCCCTTGGCGCCACACTCTCCGCAGAACTTCGCCCCGGGCGTGAGCTCGAACTGGTATCCCTGCTCGGTAGAGAGCCTTGCAGGTCTTCGACCCAGCAGAATGGCAACGTGGCCAAAGGGGCCTGCCGTCGATTCCGTGAGACGGAGTCCCCCCTCGAAAAGACCCCTAGACTCTAACCTCTGGTCACCCCCGGGTTCAAGCGTCGAGTTGCTGATCGAGTCATGGAGACCTTCTCCACGTGCGGGCCCGAGGCCTCTGGGAGTGGGTCGGGGTCACCTCGTCATGGCTCGTGTTTCAACCGGTGCTCCCGGAGCGCCTCGAGAGCCGCGTGGCGGTACAGGTCCGAGAGCGTAGGGTAGTTGAAGAGCGTCTCCGCGATCTGGGACGCCGTGGAGCCGCTCTGCAGGTAGGCCTGGCCGATGTGGACCAGCTCGCTTGCGCCGAAGCCCACCACGTGCACGCCCCTGAGCACCAGGGCGTCTCCCTCGAAGAGGAGCTTCAGCAGACCGGTGGTGTCCCCCACGATCTGGCCGCGGGGGTTCATCCCGTAGCGGCCCCTGCCGACCACGTAGTCCGCACCTCGCTTCTCGAGCTCCTCCTGGGTCTCGCCGATGTAGCTCGCCTCCGGGATCGCGTAGATGGCGAAGGGGAGGACATCCGTCTTGCCCTTGACCCCGGGAATGCCGAAGGCGTGCCGGATCGCCTGCCGCCCCTGCTCCATCGAGGTCGACGCCAGGGCCGGGTAGCCGATCACGTCCCCCACTGCGTAGATGTGGGGGATCGAGGTCTGGAAGTGCTCGTTCACGGTCAGGAGGCCTCGCGGGTCGGGGGTGAGACCGATCGCCTCCAGCCCCAGGCCCCGGGTGTTGCCATCACGGCCCACGCAGTACAGCAGCACGTCGGCCTCGAGCTCACCGCTTCCGGTGGTGCGGCAGAGGACCCGCGGCGGTGTCCGGGACGAGAGCTCTATCGACGTGTGACGCTCGTCGTGGAGGATGATGATGCCCAGCCGCTTCAGCTCCCTTGCCATCAGATCGGCCATCTCACGGTCGAAGTACGGCAGCAGTCGATCGCGGGTATCCACCAGGGTGATCTGCAGGCCCAGAGCCGCGAAGGTGGCGGCGTACTCGATCCCGATCACGCCGGCGCCCAGGACGACCATGGAACGGGGCATCCGGGGGAGTTCCAGGATCGTGTCGCTGTC
Organism: Candidatus Rifleibacteriota bacterium; assembly: GCA_016213885.1. Classification (GTDB taxonomy): domain Bacteria; phylum Muiribacteriota; class UBA6191; order JACPRK01; family JACQZM01; genus JACQZM01. Next base: position 7,961 of record JACQZM010000034.1, read on the forward strand.
GAACACGTGCTGCTGGTCGAACGGCACCTCCGGCGGACGGGCAGGAGACGAGCCGGTGGCGATCACCACCACGTCCCCGGTGAGCACCGCCCGGGACTGACCGTCCTGGCCCAGCACGGTCACGGTGTGCGCGTCCACGAACCGGGCCTGACCCTGGAACACCTCGATCCGGTACTGGTCGAGCACCTCGTTGATCAGGTCGAGCTCGCGCTGTACCACCACCCGCTTCCGGTACATGAAGTCGCCGACCGTGATCTGATCGGTGATCTCGGTCCGGATGCCGTGGAGCCTGTTGCGGGTCAGGGCGTGGACGAACAGGGCGCTCTCCCTGAGCGACTTGCTCGGGATGGTGCCCCAGTTGATGCAGGTGCCGCCCACCACGCTCGCGCGCTCCACGATGGCCGCGCGTCTGGCGGCCCGGGCGGCCTGCACCGCTGCTCGCTCGCCTGCCGGCCCTCCACCGATGATGATGACGTCGAACCTGGGCATGGTTGCACCCTGTACGAGGCAGCCTACCGCTGGCGGTCCTGCCTGGCAAGCCGGAGCCCCACCACGAGGTAGATGACCAGGGCGCACAGCGTCAGCGCCCGGAACCCCAGGAGCATGGAGAGGTTGCCCAGCACCCCGCCCAGGAGCGCCCCGCCCAGGTTGCTGCCCAGCGCCATGTCCTTGTGGAGGGCCCGGGCCCAGAGGGTGACGAAGATCAGCCCGGAGAAGTAGACCGGCGCCGCGAGGAACAACGCTCCGATCACCACTCTCGGAACCACGGTCAGCCCCGCGATGATCGCCGTGGGGAAGAACGCCAGCGCCATCAGCGCCAGGAGAAGCCCGGCGAAGGGCCACCCGGTCGGTCGGATCGTCGCCCGGGCGGCGGTCACGTTGGCCAGCAGGATCATCACGAGGATCGCCCCGACCA